>SHBL01000022.1 GCA_004321845.1 SAR86 cluster bacterium
CATTATCTGTATAGGTAACATACAGAATGTTTTTTGATGTTTTATCCATCCTTTTCCATAAATCATAGTGAGTAAGTCTTCTTTTTTTATCATTAACTAGATGAAGTTTAGTTGGCTCGTTCATAAAATATGCTAATGAGGAAAGAAGCTTATAATCGTCTGATACTAAGATATTATAATTTTCATTTTGGACCAGGTTTTGAAATGTTTCATTCCAACCTCTAGCTGGATGTAAAGGATCATAAGGTGTTAAATTTGAAGTAATACTCTTATTTGATAGTAAAAATATTGAGCTAATTAGCACCATACAAGGCAAGATTATTTTCCATTTCATGCCATTCAAAATGGAGGAAAAAATTGGTATTGCAGTCAGAAAAACAGGGATGGACCAATTTGGTTGAATTTTGCCACTTAGGCTTTTAATTAAAAAAAATAAAACCATTATCAGTATTGGGTACAGGATAAAATGAAACTTTGCGTCAAATAGTTCAGACCTAACCCTTTTTTGAAATAAGAATATCGATGATGGAATTGTTAAAAGCAATGTTAAAAAAAGTATCTCCGGGTTTTGAGTCGGCTTAGAGGAAACTAAGTGGCCAATTTCGTGTGAGATGGTAACCCAGTCATTCTGAGCATTCCAAATTAAAATTGGTGAACAAACAATAAATGCAAGAATTGCTGCTAAATATAAATGCATTGAGAAGAAATATTTACGCAATTTGCTGAATAAAAAATAGACTAAAATGCTCAATGGCAGCAACACCATGGATAATTTGGTTAATGCCCCGAGGCCCACACTTAAGGCAATGATATAAAACCACCTCTCATCTCTATCTTCATAAAATGAAATATAAGCATATAAAGTTATTGACCAAAAAAAGAATAAGTAAATATCTGTCGTTGCCACACCCCCAAGAATAAAAATTGCAGGAGATAGACCCGAAGCCAATAATCCATAAGTAAATGTATTTCTATCTTTTGACAGCTTTTCAGAGGCAAGAGATAGGAAGATGATGCATCCAACTAAAGCAAGATAAGAAAATAATTTAAGGCCTGCATATGTTTGACCAAAAATGATATTTGAAATACTTATAGCGCTTGCAATAAAAGGACCTTTTGATAAGTAACTTAGAGAGAGATTTTGTGACCATACCCAGTATTGTGCTTCTTCATAGTGAATTTCTATCTGATTAATGACATCAAATAGAACTCTAAAAATAACAACTAAAGAAATTACAAGAACTATAAAGACATTATTCTTTTTCATTAGAATCCCATCTAATGAAATAAGATTTCTCTTTACTTGATGCAAAATAAGTTCTGCTGAGTATCTCACCAATAACTCCTAAGCTTATTAACTGTATGCCAACAACAACCAAAAGAGTGCCTGCAACCAAGAGAGGTCTGTCTCCTATATCCATCCCGTAAAGCAATTTAAGCCCAACCAGATACATTAGTACTAAAGAGCCTATAGTGCTCAACATGAGGCCAATCAATCCAAAAAAATGTCCTGGTCTACTAAAAAACCTCATAAAGAAATACACTGAAATGAGGTCTACAAAGACTCTGAATGTACGTGAAATTCCATATTTAGATGTGCCTGCAATTCTGGGATGGTGAGTAACTTCCATTTCTGCAATATTAGATGGTGGAATTTTTGTTGCTATCCATGCTGGAATAAAACGATGCATTTCACCGTATAGTCTTACTTCTTTTAGAACTTCGGCCCTATATGCTTTCAAACTACACCCATAGTCGTGCAACTTTACTCCTGTTATTTTTCCAATTAGTTTATTCGCTATCATTGATGGAAAATTTCTTAAGAAATAATTATCTTTTCTATTCTTTCTCCACCCCACAACAAGATCTAAATTCTCATCAATTAATTTTTTTAGTAGATTGGGGATATCTTTAGGGTCATTTTGTAAATCGCTATCTAATGTTACGTAATATTTTCCAAGTGCATTATCAAAACCAGCTTGAATAGCGGATGTTTGGCCAAAATTTTTTGCTAGCAGCAAGCTTCTAATTCTTGGGTTTGTAGATAGACTTTTTAATGTGTCAGCAGAACCATCTGTGCTGCCATCATCAATAACTATCATCTCCCATTCTTTACCAAATTCATTCATTACAGTTGTTACTGAATTGACAAAAGATATTAGATTTTCTTTTTCGTCTAGTACTGGCGCTATAACAGATATTTCTATATTTTTTTCCATCGCTGAAATGCCTCATAAAAAATTATACCCATAACTATTCCTATTAAAGATCCTATTATAACTTGGCTTAATAAATGTTTTATCAGGAGAACTCTAGATAGTGCAACAAGAACTGAGGAAGCAAAGAAGATAATACTAATAACTGAGTTTCTTAAGAACAAATGAATTAAAGTGGAAAAAATAAAAAAATTTAATGCATGATTTGATGGCATCCCTGTAAGATCTGGACCACATTTATCAATGCTTGGAAATAAATCTATATGACTAAAACATGGTCTTGGTTGTAAAAATAAATCTTTTAAAAAGTTGCCCAATAAATCACCTAAACCTGTAACCAAGCAGATAAAAAAGAATATTTTTAATTTTTTAATTCTATAGAAATAGATGCCAATGCCAGCTATTAAAGTTCCAGAAAAAACTCTTCCAGAAAAGATTATTGCTAGATCATTAAAGTAATTAAATTGGACTAGCCATTCAGAAAAACTTAAATCTAAACCCATCTCAATATACAGTTCCTTGTGAGATTATGTATAACCAGGAGATGCCAATTAAGAAATATGAAATATATTTACTTAAGTTGTTAGTAAATAAAATTTCCTTCATTGCTTTGAGCTCAATTATATTCAAAATTAAGAAAGCTACAGCAATACTGCCTAGGATATCAGAGAGCCAATGAGCACCAATAATAACTCTCGATAATGAAACAAATATAGCAAGACTCAATAAAACTGAAGCTATAGCCACAGAGTGCTTGGTGCTTTTATTTTTGGTAGCTTGAGAGATCCAAACTAATGAAATACCAAGAATTGTTGCAGCATGCCCACTTGGAAAACTGTTATAAGAAAAGATTGGTTCAAGATAATTTACATCTTCATACTTATAAAAACCTGGTCTTAGAGAAAAACTTGCTAATTCTTTTAAAACCTTAACAACCAAGCCAACAAGTAAACCAACTATTACCAATGTCTGTACTTTCACATTGTTTAATTCAGTATTAAAAGAAAGAAATGAAAGGGCTGGAATTATAATAGCCAAACAAATTAACCCATTTCCTAATTCAGTGAAATACGAAAAAAAAACTTTACTGAACATTAGTGAATTTAGAGCCTTTAGGAACCATATATCTATAGCTGGTACTGATTTAACTAATAGAGCTAGCGCAAAGAAGATTAAACTTAATAATGAATAATTGTTAATTGTCATTTTTTTTCTTAATTAAAAGGTAATTTCCGCTTGTAGAAATAATTTCGAATTCTACATCTATTGAGTCAATTTTATCCATGCGCGTAAGAATTATATCTGCTCTTTCAAGACCACGGTAAGAAATTTTATTCGCATAAAAACCAAAGCTTGGCTTATTTAGCTTATACGTTGTTACATCGCCTCCCAGCTCTGCTGCATACATACCTAATTTTTTTATATCTGATTGCGTAGATTCATTTATGAAAGGAAGAATTTTAAATGAAAGTACTGCGATTAAAGCTATTGAAGATATTCTTTTAACCAGCAAAAAATTTAATTTAACAAACAGACCAATAACAAGGAATACAATCATCAAAAGCGAAATAGTTTGATATAAAAGATCTTGTTTAAATTCGGTTATTGCGATAGTTGAGACTTCATAGCTTTCCTTAACTTCTGTCAGGTAGCTTAAGTAGAAAGGTATTGCCAACACAAAGAGCCATATAAAAACGTGAAAACTTAATGAGGCAATATTAAAGTTTTGTTTTTTTATGAGGTCATGATTTTTAAAAATAAAAAAGGCAATTGGTGTAATTCCATAAAGAATGTAATGAGGAAGTTTTGTTGAAGAAAATGAAAAGAATAAAAGTACAAATATAAACCAAATAAATAGAAAGGCTTCTAACTCATTATTTCTTAAGTCTAGCCTAGAGATACCCTTCAAGGTATCAATTAAATAAGGAGCTATTAGGAAAATTAAAATTATTAGATAGTAGTATATTGGTCCATCATGTTTTTCAAACGCGCTGGTAAATCTACCGAATGTTTGATCAAAGAATAAATAGCTCAGTTGGTCATAACCAATTTGATTTGCTAATAGCAAGAACCATGGAGCTACAACTATTAAAAAGGTTATCCAGGCTTTGGTATTAAAAATAATCTTCAAAAAAAGCATGAACTTTCTTTGATAAAGAAAGAAAATTAAAGCAACCATACCCCCAATAGCTATTATTGTTAAGCCTTTGACTAAAAAGCCTAGCGCAACAAAAAAAGCAGCTTTAATTAAATATATATCCTTCTGATTTTTTGCATACTCATAAACCTCAATCATTAATAAAGTTATAAAAAGATTAAGAAATGCATCTGCTGTAGCTGCAAAACTAATAATAAATACGCCTGGTAAAGTTAGTAAATTTAAGAATATTTCTGCTGATGATGTATTTTTATCGTGACGTTTAACAAATTTTGAAAAACTAAAGGCCCAAAAAAAAGATGCAATAACAGAGGGTAATCTTAGGGCAAATTCATTTGCCCCCCAAAACATAATAGAAGCTGCTTGTATCCAGTAAGTGAGAATAGGTTTTTCTAATCTTAGTTCATCACCAATCATTGGAATCACAAACTGATTTTCCTTGATCATCTGTAACGATGTTGACGCAAAGGCACCTTCATCTAAATCAAATAAACCCAAAAAAAGTAAAGGCACGTATAACAAAATTAGTACAAAAATTGAAAGTTTGTTCACATTAAGATTCATTAATAAATTAAAGAATATCTCAAAACCATTAAGTTATATGCACAGTTTGGAAACATTATGTTGAAGTTTTTTTTGAGCGTCTGCACCTTTCACTACAGTAAAGTACATTATCCCAATCTTTTTCCCATTTTTTTCGCCAACTAAAAGGTTTTAGACAAACTTTGCAAATCTTGGAAGGTAAATTTGCTTTCTTCAAAGTGATATAAATTTTTCAATCAGATAAAACAAGGATACAAATGATGTAGAAGCAAAAATTGCTACACTCACACCATGCATAATTTTAAAAAAAGCACTTGCTGTCTCTAACTTAGTGTTATTAATAATTAAACTTAAAAGCAAATTAACGACATTCAGCCCTAATAGCACTAACATCACCAAATTTTTTGTTGAAGACCATATTAATTCGTATTCTGCGAGTTGAAAAAAATAAACAATACTTAAGTAAGTAAAAAGCATTAAGACAATAAAAAGATGAAATCTGAAGAAGAATGCCTTCAAAAAAAACTTTAAACTGTCGTCGTCTAAACTTGATCTTGCGGCTGGGCTAACCACTAATGGTGTTACCCAAATTCCGCCGACTATCGCAGCCAAAATGGTCTGTAGAGCTATTTCTGCAAACATAATTACTAATGGCGATCCGGAAGGGACTCGAACCCTCGACCTCCTGCGTGACAGGCAGGCATTCTAACCAAACTGAACTACCGGACCGCGAAGTGTAGATTTTGGTACAAATGAGAAACTTTTACAACTTTTTATGTTGTAAATAAAGTTGTATTTTGCAAATTTGCTTCATAAAATAGTCTTACTATTTGTTAATTAACTAAAAATAGGGGAGAAAATTATGGATTATTTTCTAGCAACAGATGATGTTGTCGGCATTTCCTTTTGGATAGCTACTGCTGTAATGGCAGCTGGTGCGTTATTCTTTTGGATGGAAAGAAGTACTGTTAAGGCTTCTTGGCAAACATCTCTAACTGTAGCGGCGCTCGTATGTTTTGTAGCCTTTTGGCATTACATGTATATGAGAGACGTTTGGGTAGCAACAGGTGAATCACCAACAGTGTATAGATACATTGATTGGCTAGTAACTGTTCCTATGCAAATCGTTGAATTTTATCTAATTCTTGCAGCATGTACTGCTGTTAGTCTTGGAGTATTTTGGAAGCTTTTGGCTGGTTCATTAGTTATGCTTTTAGGAGGATATCTTGGTGAAACAGGAGTCGTATCAGCAATGGTCGGCTTTGTTGTCGGAATGGCTGGTTGGGTATTTATCATCTATTACATATTTGTAGGTGAAGCTGCTCAAATCAAAGATTCTGCAGGCAACGAAAACCTAGTAATGGCTTTCGACGGAATTAAATGGATCGTAACAATAGGTTGGGCTATATACCCAATAGGTTACTTCCTTGGTTATTTAGGTGGCGGAGTTGACTCTGGTTCTCTAAATACTATTTATAACTTAGCTGACCTAGTTAACAAATTCTTATTTGGATTGGTTATCTGGCATGCAGCTATGAGAGACTCTGGTGTAACTAAAAGTTAAGTCAGTATTTCTTAATTAAAAAAGCCCACGTAAGTGGGCTTTTTTTTATTCTATCTAAAATAATTAACTTCTTTTTTGGATAAAAACTGTGTGCATCAATGTAGTTGCAAGCCTTCCTTTACCGTCATATATTTCACCACGCACCGAAGCAATTGTTTTGCCTTGTTTAATTAAAAAGGCTTTTGCTGTGACTTTACCTTTAAAAAGAGGTCTATGATGATGGGAATGAAGATTAGTTGAGCTTGGGTAAATAGTCGCATTTGATTTGATTATTAAGAGTAGTGCTGTGACATCATCTAACATAGATGTCATCATGCCTCCTTGCACGGAACCATCTGGATTTAAAGTCTCGTCGGTAAATTCTGCATCAAGTTCTAAATAACCTTCTCTATATTCAACAAGCTCAAAATTAAATAACTTACCAGTACCACCTGCTTCTTTATGAAAATCTAAAAACTTTTGAATTGAATCTGACATAATAGTAATGGTGCGAGTTGAAGGATTCGAACCTACGACCCCCTGCGTGTAAAGCAGGTGCTCTAACCAACTGAGCTAAACTCGCGAAGATCAATAGAATATAATAAATTTAAATGGAAGACTACTCAAATAACACTATTCAACAAAGAGAAATACATTCAGTCACTGAAATAAATCAAACTGCAAGTGATTTTTTGAATGAAGCATTCCCTCCTCTGTGGGTCGCTGGTGAAATATCAAACTTTAAGGAATACGGCACTTCAGGTCATTGGTATTTTTCAATAAAGGACTCTAATTCTGTTCTAAGTTGCACTATGTTTCGAATGCAAAACTCTAGCCTTAGATTTAAACCTAAAGAAGGCGATCAAGTGATTATGCAAGGCAAACTTTCAATTTACGCTAAATCAGGTCGATATCAACTGATAGCAAGCAAAATGGAATTAGCTGGTTTTGGTGAACTTATGCGTAAATATGAGTTACTAAAAAATAAACTAAATTCTGAAGGATTGTTTGAAAAGAAAACGATAGATGATATCCCTGAAATCGTTAATAGAATAGGAGTAATAACTTCTCAGCATGGTGCAGCAATAAAAGATGTCATTTCCACCATTAAGAGACGCTCTCCGCATATGGATGTCGTAATATCACCTTGCAGGGTTCAAGGAGATGGTTCAGCCCAATCAGTTCTAAAATCTTTAAAACAAATAGAGTCACACAATGAAAGCAATAAATACGATGCTGTAATTATCTGTAGAGGGGGTGGCTCAATTGAAGACTTATGGTGTTTCAATGATGAGCAACTCTGTCGATATCTAGCTGATTACCCTATTCCGGTTATAAGCGGAGTTGGGCATGAGACTGATTTTACATTAACAGATTTTGTTTCAAATCTGAGAGCAGCTACTCCTACAGCAGCTGCAGAGATTGTAAGTGAGGGAGCAAGCAAACTAAACGATTATTTCTTGCACCTCAAAGATAGATTATTAAGAGAAACAGGTAATCTTGTTTTCGGCGCTCAAGAAAATCTTAATACTTTGAAAAGATTACTAAGGTCACCAAGGCAGAGGTTAGAGGAGCAATACCAGAAGCTTGATGCAGTTGCAGATCGTCTGATTATAAATACCAAATTGAGTTTGAATACCAAGAAAAGTCGACAAAAATTAATAGAAACAAAAATTAATTCATTGTCGCCATTAGTATCCATTGCAAATAGAAAAAATCAAATTATGTATTTTAAAAAGGAGATCTGTGAAAAACACAAAACAATGATTAACAACAAACAAGGGCTTCTAAAATTGATGCATGAAAAATTGATTGCTCTTAATCCTGGTGAAATACTAAATAGAGGTTATTCAATTACCTTTGATGAAAAAGGGAAGACAATTGCTAGTGCTAAAAATATAACTAATGGTGATCTTATTACGACTCAACTGGCCGATGGAAAAATTAAATCGAAGGTTAGCGACTAAATATTTACTGCTTCTACTAGAGATTCGTACGTTTGTGGTGTAATTAGAGTTTTTACTATTAGATTATTTTTAATTATATAAGTTGTTGGAACATGGACAGGTATCTCCATACCCCATATCTCTCTAGGATCTGTTTCCATATTTAAGAATTCCATATCAAATTTATTGATTAATCTATTAACTTCTTCAGAATCTAGAACATCAAATTGATCAAAGTGAAACCCTATAACTACAACATCTTCTTGCTCGTCAAGCTTGTTAAAATATGGCATTTCTACAATACAAGGTGGGCACCAATCGGCCCAGATATTTAAAACTACGATTTTTTCTGCTAATTGCTCTGAGGATATTTTGCCGCCTTGTGTAATATCAACATCCATTCTGGTGCAAGAAGTAAGAAGTATTAAAAGAATTATTATTAGTCTCATATGAATATTATATCTGAGGTCTAGATTATTAAATTAAAGGAATAGTTGCTCTTAATTGCTAACTACGTACAATAATAATTCATACTAAATTAAGGAAATCATGCCAAAAGCAAAAAAAACAAAAAAAACTAATAGCTTCTTTGATAAAGCTGGAAACGTATTAAAAACTATTTGGGATTATATAAGCACTGGAAGAGATTACTTCTGGAAAGGAGTAAGATTTACTTTGGCTACAGGGATTTTTCTTGTAGTTGTCTTCAATATTGTATTTAGCTTAATAAGCCCTCTATGGCAAATGGAAGATAAAGTGGACCCTACTGGCAAAGTTGTGGTCTTTAGTCCACGTGGGGTAGTTGTAGATCAAGCACCAACACCAGCACAGACTGAATGGTACTCAGAAATCGAGGGCTTAAGTTTTGGTGCTGACTCACAACCAATTTTCTATCCATATCAAGATATGCTGGACTACTTTGAAGACTTTAAAAATGATGACCGAGTATCAGCAATGATTTTTGATACAGCTGGTTTGGGAGTAAGTATAGTTTATGCCCTTCCTATAGCTCAAAAGATTAAAGAGGCAGTTGATGCTGGCAAAGAAATAATAGTTCGAACAGATTACATGGTCACTACAGACTATTTGCTTGCTTCTGGAGCTTCAGAAATATCAACATCTACGTATGGCATTGTAGACATCCAAGGTTTTGGTGGTGCTAGACAGTATCTGAAAAACTTTTTTGAAAAATTCTTAATTACTCCAAGAATTTATGCTGCTGGAGATTTCAAAACAGGACCTGAATCTTACTTAAGAGATAGCATGAGTGAAGAAGCTAAAGTGAATCTTGCTTTCTATGAACCTCTATGGGCAAAATGGAAAAATTTTGTATTTAACAATAGAGCTGTTGATATGCAGTGGATTGCAGATGAATCTTTTAAAGAAATTATAGATGGCACAACAACACAAAAAACTGCTTTTCTAGATTGGGGATTAATTGATGTTCAAGAAGAACAAGAAGATTTTGACAAAAGAATGATTGAAAAGTTTGGCGCTGCTGAAGACGATGAAGAGGAACTTAATGTTGTCTATTACAGAGACTACCTTGCTAGCTTTGATGAAGAACTACCAGTAAATAGTGATAACGAAATAAAAGTAGTAACAGTTGAAGGCACGATTATGGAAGGTGACGTTACCTATGGTACCGCAGGCTCAGATGGCGTTGTCGCCATGCTAAAGGAAGCCCATGAAGATGAAGATACAAAAGCCATAGTTCTTAGAGTTAATTCTCCTGGTGGTAGCGTTGTTGCATCCGACTATATGAGATGGGAAATTGAAAAAGCTCAAGAAAAAGGCATACCAGTAGTTGTCTCTATGGGAACATTAGCTGCCTCTGGTGGTTATTGGATCTCTTCTCTGGCGGATAAAATTTATGCAGAGGAAGATACCATTACTGGCTCAATTGGTGTTTATGGAACGCTATTTAGTTTTGAAAAGATCTATGACTGGATGGGCATAAACTATGATGGATACTCCACAACTAAATATGGTGCGTTTGATTTTACAGCAATGGACTGGCCAGAGGAATTTACTGAAACTTTTGAAGCTGGTATTGATGCAATATATGTTCAGTTCACAACCCAAACAGCTGAAGACAGAAATCTTCCTATTGAGACTGTGAGAGAAATCGCCAAAGGTAGAGTTTACTCTGGTGAAATGGCCTTAGAAATTGGACTAGTTGATGAAATAGGCACCTTAGATGATGCTGTCGATTATGCAGCTTCTGTAGCTGAGCTGGATGACTTTAAAGTCGAACATGTAATACCTCCTGCTCCAGCGCCGGTAAATCCTTTTGAGTTGCCAAGCCTTATTAATTCTTTCTTGGAGAAAGAATCAGGCTTTAATCTAAACAGTAGAAATATGTATGACAATATCAGAGTTTATTGTCTGGAGTGTGAAGCTATAGATTAATTTAAATAAGATTTTAAAAAGGAAGCAGCCGATATTTTTGTCGGCTGTTTTTTTTCCGAATACAAAAATTTATCAAAATCTTGGAGTGTCATTTTTATTGAATAGAAGTCTCTTCTTATTCTTAATGAAATAAATTGTATTAGTTCTTCAGAAAAATTTAAGTTCAACTTTTGAGTAACAAATATCATACATTCAACTACATCATTATCATCTATAGGATTTATTCTACAGCGCTTAAATTCATTGAATCTTGAAATTAAATCAGGGAAATAATTTAGTTCATTTGGATTTCCATTTGAGGCAAGAATTAAGTTCGTTTTGGTTGCTTTACATTCATTTATCAAATTAAAAATTTGAATCTCTATGTTTTCTGCTATTTTGTGAATGTTGTCTAGGCAAACTAAGTCAAAGCTAGCTAAGCCCTCTAAGTAGTTCTCATTTTTATTTAGTGTGCTCACATCAATATAAATTGATTGAAGCTGTTTGATTTTATTGTGATTTAAGAAACTATTTAATAAAAAAGTTTTTCCATCAGCCTTATTACCTGTAATGAATAGCTTCTGGTTTATTGAACCATTTAGAATCTCATCTAATTCAGATTTAAGGATGCTATTCTTTGATGAGAAAAAAAAATTATCTAAATCTGCTTCATAATCTCGACCAAAGTCGAAATAAAGTTGATTCTTTCTATTAATATTCTTCATAATCTAGTTGATGCACCCATGCTGCTTAAAAATAATGCTGCATCTTCAGGACCAAGATAACTTTCATATTCTAAAACAATGTTTTGTGGATTTGATTTTAAAATTCTAAAATTTAATATGTCGGTGCTTTCAGAAAGCTTATTAAATATTATCTCAATCTCTTCAATGCTTAAGTCTGGTTTAAATGATGCTGTAAAAGTTTTTTTAGTAACTTCCCTGCCTTCTTGCACTACTTCAGCAATAGCCTCATCTAACAAAAAATTTCTAAAACCAAAGCCATTTTGAATTGTTATGTTATTTGATTTGGGAAAGGAGTAACTCCAACTTTCAAGACCAAACCTGTCCACCAACATTAAAAACCAATCATTTTTTTGATCTTCATCAAGTTTCTTTATAAGCTCATTCACACTAAAACTATCAGAAGGGAAGTTCTCAAGAAATTCAAATTCTAAAGTAATGTTTTGATTAAGTTCTGAAAGGATTTTTGCATTTAAGAGCTCATTTTGAAATGCCTTATTATCAATAATAAAAAGGTTAGAGTCATTGAAGAAAGAGTCATTTGCTGCAATAAAAACTTTAGCTTTCCCCTTAAAACTAAAGAAAGGCACAGTGTTTAAAACAAAGAACTCTTCAATTGAATCTTTATTAAATTTTAGCTCTATTAGTCTTAGATCATTAAATTTTTTTATCTGATAACCAATGAAGTGTTCTGTTGGTTGTAACTCAATTTTTTTATCTAAAATAAACTCTTTGCTTACGCCATATTTTCTTAAGATTCTGTTTTCTGCTTTTTCAATTATTTCCTCAATATTGTTTAATTTGTCATAACTTTCATAAAGAAGTAAAAAATTATCTGAGATCTGTGCTTTCAGGTTGAAACTGAAAGACATAAAGGTCAGTATAATTGCTATAAATTTAAGTAATTTCTTAAGAAACATAATTTAAAGATTAATCTATTTTATGACAAAAAATAAATTTAACTACAAAGACTCCGGTGTAAATATCGCAGAAGGTCAAAAATTTATAGATGATATTAAAAATTTATCATCTTCCACTAATAGTCTGTATTCTTTGGGTTCAATTGGTGGTTTTTCTGGATACGTTGAAATTCCAAGCCAGATGAAAGAACCTGTTTATGCATTAGCTTGTGACGGAGTTGGTACAAAAATGAGAATTGCACTACACAAAGACAATTTAAGCACTATCGGAATAGACTTAGTAGCAATGTGTGTAAATGATTTAATTGTCAGTGGTGCTAAACCAATAGCTTTTCTGGATTACTATGGTTGCTCTAATCTAGACAGGTCTAAAGGTCAGCAGATACTAAGAGGAATTATTGATGGTTGCTCATTAGCAGGTTGTGATCTTATTGGTGGTGAAACTGCTGAAATGCCAGATCATTACCAAG
Source organism: SAR86 cluster bacterium (assembly GCA_004321845.1). Lineage (GTDB taxonomy): Bacteria > Pseudomonadota > Gammaproteobacteria > Magnimaribacterales > TMED112 > TMED112. The sequence continues at coordinate 12,931 of SHBL01000022.1, forward strand.
GTGAAAACTTTGATCTTGTTGGTTTTTCTATGGGTATCAATGATAAGTCTAGAATTATTGATGGGAAAAAAATAACTGATGGAGATATTATTTTAGGTTTACCTTCTTCTGGCTTTCACTCAAATGGCTATTCATTAATTAACAATATAATTGCAAATAATATTACCGATAAACTTTTAACCGATTTATTGGTTCCGACAAAAATATATGTGAAGGAAATCCTAGAGTTATTAGATCATGTTGAAGTAAATGGCATGGCTCACATAACAGGCGGGGGTTTTGAGGAGAATCTATCTAGAATCAATAATGGTTTAACAATTAATATTGATAGAAGTAAGTGGCAACTACCTAAGATATTTAGAGATATACAAGATCTTGGAAATATAGAAACTGAAGAAATGTTTAGGGTCTTCAATTGTGGTATTGGTTTTGCTGTTGTTCTTTCAGAGGCTAATGCAAAGAAAGCTAAAGCATTAAATCCAGACTTTCTAGAGATTGGATTTGTCTCGAAAAAAGAAGATTCTGGCTTTAAAT
>SHBL01000023.1 GCA_004321845.1 SAR86 cluster bacterium
AAGCTAAACGCCTTGCTGATGAAAACAGTATTAGATTTAGAGAAAATTGGTACTCATTATTAATAGCATCTATGAGTGAGTTAGAGCTTAAAGAAGAACAAGTGCCTTTATATGAAGAAATCTTAGAGTTATATCCAAAGAAGAAGTACTTTGTGAATTTAGCTGGCCTTTATAGTGACTTGGATCGGCCTGGAGACTACACCAGCTTATTAAAAACTGCTTATACAAAACAACTCTTAAACAAGAAAAGTGAATTCCAATCCTTATCACAAATGTTACTAGCAGCTGGCAATCCTTACTGGGCATCAGAAGTTATGCTTACTGGTATGACAAGTGTGCCAGGCTTGAGAGTCATAGATCAAGAATGCTTAATGAGTAAGGTGCTAGATGAAAAAGGTAACCTTAAAACTGACAAAGAAGGCATAGCTATAGAAGAGCTAGTCTGCACAGATATATTGGGACCAGCTTTTGTTAAGCCCAAATCAGCAATGGCACTAGACCAGACTGCAAACCCACTTCTAGAAGAAGATAAACAGAATTTAACTATTCTAGCTGGAGCTTTAAGGGCTGCTCAAGAAAGAAAAGCAGCAATAGAAGTTTTTTCAAAATTAACCAAACTTACAGATAACGGAGAGGCTTATATCGCTATGGGAAATCTTTATTACCAAGAGGATCAAATTGACCAAGCAATTGAAGCTATAAATGAAGGGTTAAAAGTTGGAGATTTAAAAAATCCAGGATTTGCACAACTTACTCTTGGACAAGCATTATTCGAGCTGCAGAGATTTAATGAGGCAAGAGAAGTCTTTACAGAGGCGACTAAGAGTAAAAAAGATTCTGTAAAAAAATCTGCTAGAGCATGGTTAAAATATACTGATAATGAACAAGAGAGAGTCAGAAACCTTAATCTAAGAAAAGAATCTATTTCTTAATATACTCAGAGATCTTAAAAGAAAATTCATTAGAATCTGATTTTTGATAAATATCATTAGATACTTCAATCCAATTATCCATATCAAAATCAGGAAAATAAACATCTCCTATAAGATGATCTGCATCTACCCAGCTTATTACCAGTTTATTAATTAACTTCATCCCTTCTTTAAAGATTTTTGCACCACCGATTAAAATAACCTCATCATTAGTATGTTCCTTGCCTAGTAGAACTGCTTGATCAAGTGAATTGCAGACATAACAACCAGGCACTTCAGAAAGTGTTTTTGAAACAATGATATTAGTTCTTTTTGGCAAAGGCCTACCAATTGAATCATATGTATTCCTTCCCATTATGATTGGTTTGTGCATTGAATAATTTTTAAAGTGCTCAAGATCATCTTTAAGTTTCCAAGGAAGATCATTATTAACCCCAATAAGCTTATTGCCATTCATGGCTACTAGAGATGAGATAATCATACAGCTACTACTGCTGGTATATGTGGATGATGTTGATAATCAATCAATTCAAAGTCATTAAAATCATAAAGATCTATAGAATCCTTTTTAGCAACTTTAATTTGTGGAGGCGCAAGAGGTGATCTAGAAAGCTGTTCCTCAGCTTGATTAAAATGGTTTTTATATAAATGAGCATCACCTAATGTATGCACAAAGTCACCTACTTCTAGATCGCAAACGTTAGCTATCATATGAGTAAGTAAGGCATACGAAGCTATATTGAAAGGAACACCCAAAAATATATCAGCACTTCTTTGGTATAACTGACAAGATAATTTGCCATCTAGTACATAAAATTGAAAAAGAATATGGCAGGGTGCAAGTGCCATACTAGGGAGCTCACCGACATTCCAAGCACTTACTATGTGCCTTCTACTATTAGGGTTAGTTTTTATTTGATCAATTACAGCAGAGATTTGGTCATGTATTCCTTCAGTAGATTGCCATTTTCGCCATTGCTTGCCATAAACTGGTCCAAGATCTCCATTTTCATCAGCCCATTCATCCCAAATAGAAACACCGTTATCTTTTAAATACTTTGTATTTGTAGAGCCTTTAAGAAACCACAGCAGCTCATAAGCTACAGACTTAAAATGAACTTTCTTTGTTGTTAGAAGTGGAAATGATTGTTGTAAATTAAATCTCATTTGATGCCCAAAAACTGAAAGAGTTCCTGTGCCAGTTCTATCACTTTTTGGCTTGCCTGAGTCTTTAACTTTTTGAAGTAAATCTAGGTATTCTTGCATTTATTTTTTCGTAAGTATGAATATCCCTAATATTATCATAGGAACTGATAATAACTGCCCTTGTGTTAAAAAACTAAACAATAAAAAATCATTTCCCCAGACAGCATCTGGTGTTCTATATATTTCTGATACAGATCTAGCAACACCATAGCCAATTAAGAAGTACCCTGAGTGCCTACCAACTTGATTAGTTTTAGAAATAATATAATTTAAAAAAATAAACAGAAATAGACCTTCTAATAATGCTTCATATATCTGCGAAGGGTGTCTTGTCAAACCTAATGGGTCAGTTGGAAAAACCATAGCCCATGGAACATCAGTTGGACGGCCATATAATTCAGCATTAATGAAGTTCGCAATTCTGCCAAGAAATAAAGCTATTGGAACTTGTGGTGCAATCCAATCTGTTACTTGAAAAAAAGTAAAACCTTTCTTGTTTGCATAAAACCCCATTGAGATCATGACTCCTATAAGACCACCATGGAATGACATTCCGCCTTGCCAAATTTTTAGGAAATACAATGGATCCGCCAATTGCATATGCAAATCATAAAAAAGAACATGTCCAAGCCTTCCACCAACAATTGCCCCAAAAAACAACCCATAAGTGAAGACAACATCACTTACCTCATCCTTTGAGACATCAATATTAAATTTTGTTCTTGTGGCAACCATTCTCAAGTAAATTAGGTAAGCACCTAGAACATAAGCTAGTCCATACCAATGAATATTAAGCGCATCACCAAGATAAGGATGCAAGAAACCTGGCAAAGGAATTGATAAGGCTACTGGGTCAATATTAGGATAAGTGATCATTTTAAAAACCAATAAATTGCAACAGGCACAAGATGAGCTGCGAATATGAATTGTAAGAATTTATCATTGAGCTTATGTGCTAACTGAGCTCCAACTTTTGCAAAGAAGAAACTAAATATAACTATACCAAAAACGCCAGGCAGATATATGAAGCCAATTGTATAGTCAGGCAAGCCTTCTATATTAAGCCCCAATAATAAATATGATGTTGAAGACAATACTGCTATTGGAAAAGCACAAGCCGCACCAGTCCCAACTGCTTTTTTCATTTCCATACCACTTATTTTTAGGAGAGGAACACTGAATATGCCGCCCCCTATACCAAATATTGAAGATAAATAACCTATTACCCCACCAGAAATATTAAAGAAAAGGAAATTTGGTTCTTTGCTGGCTTTTGGCATTTTAATATTAATAAAAAGGCGGGCTGCCATTATTGATACAAATATTGCCAGCATGGTTTTTAATATCTCAGAATCAACACTTATAACAAAGCTCGATCCAAACCCAGCACCAATAAGAATTCCAACTGTAAGTTGAGAGAACCTTTTAATTGAAAGTGAGTCTTTTTTGTAATGCGAGTATGCTGCTGACGATGATGTAACGATAATACAGGCTAATGCTGTTCCAATAGACAAGGGTATAGCAAGAGATTCTGCTAAACCATTGGATGTCAAAATAAAATGCATCACAGGCACGATAATCAAACCACCACCAACACCAAAGAGACCGGCCATAGTGCCTGTAACAATCCCAACCAGACCAAATATTAGAAACTCAACTATCATCTTTAAGCTTATTAGATTCTTTTGACCCCAGTGCTACTAGACCTTCTATTCTTGATGACATAGATCCTTTGCCATCTATTAGCTTATTCCGCGCGTCATCGTACTTTTTTTGACTTTGAGCTATAGAATTACCAAGACTGTCCATCACATCTGTGAATCCATGCAGCTTAGCAACTAATTTTTGCGCTTCTTCATACACTTTGATCACACTCTCTCTTTGGCCATCTAGCCGCCAAAGATTTTCGACCATTTTAATTGAAATATGAAGTATAGATGGGCTCACCAATGCAATTCTTTTTTTATCTGCATACGAGACAAGCTCAGGATCATGTTTTAGTGCAACACTTAGTGAATCATCTATACCCAAAAACATGAAAATTATATCTGGGGTATTAAGTTCTTCAATTTGACTATATCTCGTTTCACTTAAATCATTAATTCTCTCACGAATATTCTTGGTTAGAACTTTTCCAAATTTTTGTTTTTCATCTTTTGATTCAGTGTTGCAATAATCGTTATAGGCATTGAAAGAAAACTTTGAGTCGATAATAAGATTCCTATTATGGGGTAAATAAATTACAGCATCAGGTATCTCTCTCGAGATATCCTCATCTGCTTTGACAGTGAAGCTCTTCTGTAATCTATAGTGTGTATTTTCTTCAAGACCTGAATTCTCAAGAAGCATTTTTAATTTTAATTCGCCATAGTCTCCTTGTGTTTTGCTATCACCTGAAAGTGCTTTTGTCAGTTTATTGGCATCTGAAGTTATTTGATTGGTTTGCTCAATTAAATTATCTATTGTGACTTTTGTCTTGGTGTGAAATTCGTGCTGTTGTGTGGTATTTTTCCTGACCTCATCTTCGAATTCTTTAATTCTTTTCTTAAATGGATCAATAATATTCTCTATATTTTCTTTGGATGTCTTTTTAAATTCATCCTCCCGTTTTTTAAAGATATTATCTATTGAGCTTGATAATTTTTGCTCAAGGTCACTAGATAATGAGCTGGTATCAAGCTCTTTTTTATTCTTAGTAAGTAAAAAAATAACACCTGCTAAAGAAATCACTAAAAAAATTGTTAAAATTACTACTACTAACTCCATAGATGAATATTTTAGAACATATTAAGCAAGAACTCCCTTGGTTCGATGCTAATAGCACATACGATTTAACAAGAGGAAAGCCAGCACCAGAACAATTAGACATTGTGCAAAATATTCTTGCCAAAATAGAGCAGCCTTTTGAATTAGATGGCATTGATTTAAGAAATTATGGAAATCCTGAGGGCTTGCCATCTGCAAGAAAGCTTGGGGCTACGATATTAAATTCAAATTATGATGAAACTCATGCATTAGATAATTCATCATTAACTTTAATGCATCAAATAATTAGTTGTTCATTCTTTCTGAGCTTTAAAAACTCAAGATTATCAAAGGAAAGTAAAATAATTTGCCCTGTGCCTGGCTATGATAGACATTTCAAGCTATTGGAAAACTTTGGCATCCAGATGATACCAGTTCCTTTCCAAGATGATGGCCCCGACCTTAATGCAATAGAACACCTTCTCAGATCTGAAGAAAATATTCATGGTATTGTTTGTGTCCCAAGACACTCTAACCCAACTGGACATACATATTCTGACGAAAACGTTAAAGCTTTATTTAAGCTTGCCCAACCTTATAAAGATAATTTTTCTTTCTTTTGGGACAATGCATACGCTTGTCATGATTTATACGAAACTATTAAACAAACTCCTATAGATCAAATAGCTAAAGACCATGATATGGAAAATAACTATTTCCAAGTTGGATCAACATCAAAAATAACTTTAGCTGGAGCTGGAATTTCCTTTTTTTCTAGCTCAAAGAGTAATTTAGATACATTTATAGATTTTAGAAATGCCATTACGCCAGGCCCCAACAAAATGAATCAAGGCTTGCATATGAAGTACTTTGAGGCTATTTCACTTGAGAACCAGATGGAAGGGCTTAAGAAAGTTATAAAACCAAAGTTTGAGTTAGTAGACAGTTGCTTAAAACCTTTGCAAGACAACGAGCTATGCACTTATGTTAAGCCAACAGGAGGATATTTTTTCTCTTTTAATTCAACAAGAAATAATGCCGATGAAATCATAGATTCATGCAGCAAGTTAGGCCTGAAGTTATTGCCGTTAGGAGCATGTTTCCCATATCAAAAAGACCACACCAATAACAATATTAGGCTTGCCCCAACATTCCCAGATATAGCGACACTAGAGCGCTGTATAAAAATTTTTACAAATGTTGTTAAATATTTGAACTAATTTATTTTTTTCCAATCAAATTTAATAGGAGCTAATTATGAAGAAGATATTATTTTTATTATTTTTTGTTATTTCGGGCCTCATGATAGCCGATGATCACAAAAGAATGCCTGCTGATATGCAAAATAAGATGTGGATGGTAAAGCTAAAAATGGATTTAGCTGAACTGAAAGGACCCCCATCTCTTGCTGAACTCAAAACAAAGAGAGAAAACAGATTAGTTGACTTAGATTTGCTAATAGACTCTGGAAAGTACAAAGGTAATGCTTTAGAACGATTAACAAGTATGAGAAATCGAGTTTTGGAAACTAATCTGCCATCTCAGGACCAAATTAATCAAAGACATGACAGAAGGTTAAGAATGATGAAATCTAAAATGAGAAGCAGAGCCAAGATGATGGATAGAAAGTTTAGAGACCCACGTAGAGAAAGAGATATGCTCGAAAGAGAAAGAAGGGAGATGAGAAAACAAAGAAACAAGAATAGAAACAAGGACTAGTTATATTAGTCGTAATCTGCCCATAACAGATTCGCGGCAATTGACCTGAAAGGACGCCACTCTCTTGCTAAAGAAGTCATATCCTCAACGCTAGGGCGCTCTTTCAGGTTTTTTAGTTTCTTAACACTCTCTTGCAAACCTATATCGCCAACAGGCCATATGTCTGTTCTTCCAAGCGATGCCATAAGGTAACAATCTGCAGTCCATTCACCAATACCTCTAATTTTACAGAGCTCTTGCCGAGCTGAGAGATCATCAAGTTGCTTAATGCTCGAAAAATTTAAAATTCCATCAGACTCTAAACAGGCAACACCATGTAGATACGATATTTTTGGTCTGCTCAATCCTGCTTGCCTTAAATCATCCTCATTAAGCTTTAAAAATTCTTTGGAACTAATGTTCTGCATTAAATTGAACACTCTTTTTTTAATGCTTTCTGCAGCTTGCACGGATATTTGTTGCTCAATCACTAGTGATGCTATACCTTCGAAGCCCTCTGGCCTTAAAAAGAAATTGATTTCTTTAGTTGGGTTAAATTTTTTAAAATTAGGTTCAACTTTTAACAAGTGCTTTAAACCATCTTCATAGGTCTTTTGGTTCATACTTTCGATAAGCCATCACTGAGAAGAAGCGCTTTGCAGGCATCAAAATTATCTTGGCCAAAAAAAGTTTGATTTTTATAAACAAGCAAGGGCACTCCATGATGACCAGCAATTTTTTGGTCTTCTTGGTTCTTTTTAATCTGCTCGATTAGTTCGTTTTCATTTATTTTTGTTTTACTTTTTAGTGAAGAATAATTAAGTCCAACTTTTGCAAAAGCTTTATCCAAAGTGCTTTCTTCGTTCCAACCACCCTTAGTACCAAAAATTAAACTTGATAATTCATATGCTATTTCAATGCCTAAACCTTCCTGTGCAGCTTGTTGGCCAATATGGCACAAATCAAAAATATATGGCTGCTCATCTGCAATTTTTCCTGTGAGGTAGCTCTGCTTTATTGGATCAGGTCTTGGTGTAAAGAAAGGCATATCTAATTGTTTTGCTACTGAGCGCATATCACGAATTTTATAGAAGAAATAAGTTAAGAAATTTTTACCTTTAAAAAATTCAGGCTCTCTAATAGCTAATGGATATACAAGTTTAAAATTAATATCAATTTTATAATTATTCTTGAGATCTAAGACCCTAGGTAAGATTAAGTAAGAATAAGGGCTTCTGTAGGAAAAATAAAAATCTATCTTCATATAAAAATATTATCATGTAAGATAATTTATTAGGGAGTAAATATGGTCAGAAAAGCATATGTTGTTGCAAATCTTGAAGTAATCACTGACAAAGATAAGTTCAGAGATTATGAAAGAGGCTTAATCAATGCTCTTGCTAAGCACGATGGAAAGCTTTTAACTTACAGTGATAATGTTCTTTGTCTAGAAGGCGATAAACCCCCAAAAGGTAGGCTTGTAGTAATGGAATTTCCTTCCCAAGACCATGTAGAAGCTTGGTGGGCAGATGAAGATTATCAGGCAGCCTCAGATATTAGACGAGAATACTCCGTTACAAATTTTATTGCTAGGCTAGATGAGCTTCCGCCAAGAAATTAACACACCCAAACCTTTAAGATGAACATTTCAGAACATATTTTTAAATCAGAAAGACATCAGACTTTTTATCTTGCTGCAGGGCCGGAAGATGGAGAATTAATTTATTTAGTACATGGTTGGCCTGATCTATCTATCGGATGGATAAAGCAGATAGAGTTTCTTTCACAACTTGGTTATCGAGTGATCGCACCAGATATGAGGGGGTATGGCAGATCTACAATCCACAAAAACCATAGTGACTACTGCCAAAAAGAAATTGTTAAAGATATGGTCGAATTACATAAAGGTCAGCAGCATGATAAAGCAATTTGGATAGGACATGACTGGGGTTCTCTGGTGGTATGGAATCTTGGTTTACATCATTCCAAGCTTGTTAAGGGTCTTGGAAGTTTGTGCGTGCCCTTTGGCTGGGGCGGACATCCTGATAGCTACTTAAGCCATATTGATAGAGAGCTTTATCCAGAAAATGAATATCCCTATGGACAGTGGGATTACATGTATTATTACTACGAAAATTTTGCATTAGCCTGCAAGCAGATGGAAGAAGATCCCCACAAGATGATTAAACTTAATTTCACCAAACCATCAGATGAATTCAAAGGTTGTTTTAATGCAGGCATCGGTGCTAAATCAATGACAGCTTCCATAAGAAACAATGGTGGCTGGTTTAAACACGCAAATTTCAATGGTTTAAATTCTATACCTGATGTGCCAGTTGATAGTGATCTAATTTCAGAATCTGAAGCACAAATTTATGGAAATTTCTTAGAAAAAAATGGTTTTTTTGGCCCTAATTCTTGGTATGTGAATGGAGAAAAAAATGATCAGTATGCTAAGGAATTGAACCAATTTACAACAATCGATTGCCCAGTGTTATTTATACAAGCAACCTATGATAGTGTTCTGACGAGTAATTTTAATACACACAATAAAATGGTATGTACGAATCTGACTGAAAAAGAAGTTAAGTCAGGTCACTGGATGGCAAGAGAGAAACCGATTGAAACAAATGAGATAATTAAAGATTGGATAGAAGTCATAAAGTAGACAGGAAATGGTTTTACCCACTCCCTGTCAAAAAGAAAGATTAGTAAGTTAATCTGAAACTTAGACCAACATTCCTACCTGGAAGTGGTACTGCATCCTTAACAAAAGATGTTGAGTTTCTCGCAACTTGATCTAGAGCATTATTAGCAAAAGCAGCAAGTCTAAGATTTGCTTTACCAATTTGATAATCCTTAACAAGTTTTAGATTTAACATTTTGTATCCTTCAGTCATCATTTCATTTTCTTCAGCAACATTATCGTGATCTGCAACGTCTTTTAGAACTGCAGAGAATGTGTAGTCACTTTCTGAATATGAAGCTGAATAGAAGTTTCTGGATGGAGCCATTCTTGGAATAAATCCTCCAGCATCAAGTGTTCCCTCAACTACATCTCTACCAAAGGAAAGATCTAAAGTTCCATTTGCTAGTTGGTAAGTTGAACCAACTTCGAATTCATAGCCTTCAAGAGATGCGTCTTCTTGAACAAATTCTGCATGCATTAAACCTTCATGCTCTTCTTCGCCTTCACTATCATGATCTTCACCGTGCTCCTCATCTTTCAAGTAAATATAGTTAGAGACACTATTTTGATAGTAAGCAAAAGTGGCATACATGTTATCTTTCTGATAATTAAATGTAAGATCTACATTATTTGATGTTTCAGTATCTAAGTTAGGATTTCCCATTTCAAATCTTCCAGTTGCTAAGTGTGGGCCATTCATAAATAGCTCAACTACATCTGGTGCTCTTTCAAAGCTGGACAATCCTAAATTAACGCTTAGATTTTGTGAAAAATCTTGGTCAAAATTAATAGCATAGCTCAAAGTACTTAAATCTTGATTGTAATATTCTAGCTCCCCTTCTTCATCTTCGGCGTGATCTTCATCATGATGAGAAACAGAACCAGATCTTGAAATATCATCGTACCTAATACCATAATCAAGTCTATAAGTGCCAAAATCTCTTGCACTGAAATAACCCATTGTTGTTTCTTTCGTTGACACAGGCTGCATAAATGCTTCTTCCCCAATAATTGAAGAATCTTGATCTGCTACGTTTACAACAAATTTTCTTGTTACATCATCTGAACCAACATCAAAAATTAAACCAAGCTCTGTTGCATCAGTTTGAAAAAGTGTAGGTTCTTCATGACCATGTTCTTCTTCACTCTCAGAGTGATCTTCATCATGACCTTCCTCTTCAGCGTGCCCCTCAAGGTGAGAATAACTGCTGTCTCTAAAAGAAAAATCAACTTTATTTACAAAAGAATAGCCATCAGTGTTGAAAGAACCTTTTATATCAAACTTAGTTGAATCTATTTGAGAAAAAATTCTTTCACCTTCATGCTCATCATGCTCATCTTCGCTATCAACATGATCCTCATCATGCTCTCCATGTGCTTCTACATGAAAAGGCACACCCATTACTCCTTCATTATCAGAGTATGAAAGGCCTACATAACCCCAATCACCAACTTTAGATACACCAAATTTTGTGTAAGTATTCTCGACATCAGAATTTTCTAAGAATTTAAGACTTGATTCATCATGCTCTTCATCACCTTCGCTATCAGAATGTTCTTCATCATGATGCTCCTCTGGATACAAAGCACCACCAGGCAATTCATAATTCTCAAATAATGAATCTGATGCAGCAAAAGTTACGTTAAATCCTGAAACATTGTTTTCATAACTAAAGTTTTTTGCTTCGCCGTTATTAACTGATTGAGTCTCTGCTCCAACGCTTATAGTACGCTTAGTAAAATCTGTTTTTGCAATGCTATTATCGACAACGTTAATAACACCACCTGCACCACCATTTGCATAAAGCAAAGCTGACGGACCTTTTACAACTTCAATTTGTTGAGTATTCAATAAATTAACGTCATTAATATGGTCTGGGCCAAGTGTTCCTACGTCTCTAACAACAACGCCATTTTCTAGAATTCTTACTCTTGAGCCTGACATGCCTCTAACCACAGGCTGGCCAACTGCTGCTCCAAAATCTGCTGCATGCACACCTAAAAGCTCATCCACAGTCTCACCAAGAGATTGAATTCCTCCTGTTGCAACATCATCGCCGTCTACAACATGAAGTGGATCTTTTAGATCACTTGCATTCTGAGATGTAAGAGCAGAAGTTACGACAACTTCTTCGACATCGTCAGCATAAATATTTAGTGTTAGTAGTGCACTCACCATAAGTGCTAAATAATAATTTTTCATATAAACCTCCTTGTAAAATTAAAATCTGGTTGGGTAGAACGTCTATCTCTTAGGAGGTGCTCTACTATTGAAATTCTTTTCTAATAGAGGGTTATGAATATATAGATTAATAAGGTAAAAAATCTCTATAGGGAAAAAAGAAACGTTAAAAATATTTACGTTTAACTTAGAAGCTTTTGTATTTTCACTATACTCACAATCAAGCTCATGAATTTCAAATAAACTATTACTAGCACTGTGATTAAGGTGCTCTAAGCTCATTAAAGAAGAAAAGCTAAAAGCTAGTAAAAATAGTAAAAAACTCTTTTTTGTAAACATTTCGTAAATATTAGTATTTCTATATATATTGTAAACAAGTTGTCAAAAAAAATAGCGTTTTAAAACAATATAGCCCGCTAAATATAGGGATATTTAGCCTTTTGAATTTATAAATTAGATTTTTATTATTTGTTTGCCAAAGTTCTTGCCACTTAGAACATCTCTTAATGCTTGTGGAGCATTTTCAAAACCTTCAGCAATGGTCTCTCTATATTTGATATGACCATTTTTAACATGCTCATGAAGAACCGATGTAGTTTTTTCAAATTCATTCATCCACTCAGTCACGACAAAAAACCTATGCTTCGGTTT
>SHBL01000024.1 GCA_004321845.1 SAR86 cluster bacterium
ATATAGTTTCAGTAAGTGGCCCAAAATTATATGAGATTACTAAAGGTAAATACGCTAAAACCTTTGCAGAAAATACCCAGCTATATCAAATCATAGATATTGATGGCGATAATCTACGCTTTCGAGCCTTCACAGCAACAGGCAAGCTGTACGATGAATTTCAACTTCAAAAAAGAGCTGGAAAACCTAATCTATTAATAGAAAAATAACGCCATATTTCAATTAATCTCGTTATAATTATCTTAGTGCAAAGGGGAGGCTTGGCCTGAGATCTTTAATAGGAACCCTTTGAACCTGAACCATATAGTGATGGCGGAGGAATTGCATGAAACACATCATAAAGTATCTATATTTAATCGTTTTATTATTTGCAGCTGAAAACCTTTTTTCAGATGAAATTGAAGAAGTAATTGTTACGGCGGATTATCGTCAAACAGATTTAAATAAAGAAGACTCAAGTATCTTTGTGCTTGATTCGGAAGAAATTAAAGCTCAACCAATTAAGCATTTTGAGAATCTTTCATATTTAGTGCCGAATTTAAATTTTGCTGCTAGCGATTCTAGAGCAAGATACTTTCAGATTCGTGGTATTGGTGAAAGATCAGGGTATTTAGGTACCCCAAATACTTCAGTTGGTTTTTTAATTGATGATATTGATTACTCAGGGCAAGGTGGCATCGCAACAACTTTTGATGTTGAACAAATAGAAGTTCTTAACGGGCCGCAAGGCTCAAGAATTGGTGCCAATGCACTTGCAGGTCTTATATACATAAAAACAAAGGACCCCACAGATGAATTTGAAGGCACATCAGAAATTACCTATGGTGATTACAATACATTAAGTACTGGCTTAGCCTTTGGTGGCCCAATAACTAAAAATAAAAATATTAAATTTAGATTAGCTCTACGCAAAGATAATACCGATGGTTTTAGAGAAAATTTATATTTAAATCGATCTGATACCTCCAGCAAAGATGAAACTACAGCCAGATTAAAACTTGATATTGAGCTAGATAATAAAACTAAAGCCAAAGTTTTATTAAGCCAAGTTGATATGGATGATCCGGCAGATATCTGGACTATAGATGGCTCCTTGAATACTCTTTCTGATCGACCTGGCATGGACTCTCAAAAAACCGATACCTTTGGCCTTAAAGTAATCAGAGAAAATACATACAATCAATTTCAAAGCTTAACTAGCACAACAGATACAGACGTAGTTTTTAGTTATGATGCAGATTGGGGTAATGCTGATTCACACGCACCCTATACGTATGATTATTTTTCTGAGACTTTGAGAGCAAGAGAGTCATTAAGCCAAGAGTTTAGATTTGTTTCAAACGACAGGTATAAATCAGAGCGACTGCCTTTTGATTGGGTTGTAGGTTTTTCATATTTGAAACTTAATGAAACAAATGATCGACAAGATGATGGTATTTATGGCGATCCAAATGACCCATTTTCTCCTTATTCAAGTTTAGTTACTTCAAATAGTGACTATAGCTCTACTAATATTTCTATGTTTGGAAACATCGAATACGAATTTACTGGATTCACTAAGCTTTCTTTAGGCCTAAGAATGGAAGACTGGTCAGCAAAATACTTTGATTCAAATGATGAGAGATTTAACCCATCAGATAGCATGATGGGAGGTAAATTATCGCTGACCCATGCTTTCGATGAAGATAAGAATGTTTTTGCTAATTATGCCAAAGGTTATAAACAAGGTGGCTTTAATATTGGTCTTGGCTTACTAGATAGTACAACTAGTTCTGATCTGGAGTACGATCCTGAATTTTTGACTAATTACGAAATAGGTATGGATCTTTCAATTTCAGACAAGACAAACCTAAGAATTGTTGGATTTTATTCAGAAAGAACAGATCAACAAGTCTTAATATCTACGCAAGTTGATCCTAATGATCCAAATACTTTTGTTTTCCTTACACAGAATGCAGCAGAGGGAGAAAACTATGGTCTTGAGTTAAATTTAAACTCAGATTTATCTGATGATTTAGATGTTTTTGTAAATTTAGGCTTATTAAACACAGAAATAAAAAGTTGGGAATCAAGGCCTGAAATTGAAGGAAGAGAACAAGCTCATGCTCCCAGTAACTCTTATTCATTTGGCTTGAATTACAGACCAACATCTGAAACTTATCTAAATCTACATGCTACTGGTAAGAGTGGTTTTTATTATTCAGATTCTCACAACAATAAATCAGATTCATATATCCTAATAAATTCCAGTTTTGGCTATAACTATGGAGATTGGGTAGTGGAGTTATGGGCAAGAAATTTATTTGATGAATACTATGCAACTAGAGGTTTTTACTTTGGTAATGAAGCTCCTGATTTTGCAGACACACTTTATGAAAGGCATGGCGATCCAAGGCATATTGGGCTTTCAATAAGATATGATTTTTAATTTTCTAGCAGAAAATTGGTTTGAAATTGTAGCTGCACTCTTAGCTATTGCATATTTATTGCTTGCTATGCGACAAGATGCTAGATGTTGGATAGCTTGGATAATAAGTTCGTTAATGTATTTGTTTGTAATGTATTCAGCTGGCCTTTATATGGAAGCAGTACTACAAATTTTTTATTTATTGATGGGGTTCTATGGTCTATATCAATGGCAATATAGACCCGCTAATAATGCAGCTTTAAAAATAAAAGTTTGGCCTATAACTGCACACCTATTGTCCTTAACTGTTCTTTTCTTACTGGTTGTGACTTCTGGTTATATTTTGACCAATAACACAAATGCAGTTTCACCTTATATAGATGCATTTACAACATGGGGAGCAATTATTGCCTCATACATGCTTGCAAAGAAGATTCTCGAAAACTGGATTTATTGGTTCGTTATAGATTTTGTTTCCGTATTTCTTTTTGTTTCAAGAGAACTCTACCCAACAGCACTTTTATTTTGCCTGTACTTAGTTTTAGTAATTTTTGGGTATAGATCTTGGAAAAATGAATGGCAACTGAAATGAAAAAAATTAATGTTCTAAAAAATATCAAAACCTCAAAGACCGCAAGCATTAATTTATGTAAATTTGGAGATGTCAAAGCAGTATCTAAAGCAAAAACTATATTTCCTTTCACTAATGATGTGGCTTCAGAAGTTGAGATACATACCAAGCTAGCAAAGATAAATTTGTCTCCGGAAATTTTAGATTTTGATACTGCGCTTCATTCAATTACTTTTGAGTATTTAGAGGGTAGCAATGATGTTGCTAATTATGATGAACAATTTTTAATAAAATTAGGTAAAGCAATAAAAAAACTTCATCTAGTAGATTTTCAAGATACTGCTATTGGTTCATTCCAGCAAAAAATTGATGCCTATAGACAAATCTTTCTAGATGTTGACGATAGTTCAGTTTTAGCTGGTTTTAAGTTGTTTGATAGCCTTTATGACAGCTCCAATAATTTAGTTTTTTCTCATAACGACATTAATGTTTCAAATATATTCTATGGCGATGATATCAGATTAATAGATTGGGAATACGCTGGTGCAAATTTGCCAATCTATGATATTGCATCAATTACTAAATCGTTGAAATTAGATGAGCATCAGACCGAAATCTTTCTAGATTCTTATGATAAAAAATTTGATACCAGCAAAATAAAAAGCTTTGAATTACTCATATCTCAAGTTGAATATATTTGGCAAAAAGCCCTTAATCTTACAACTAACTAAAATATTCTCTAAAATTGATTTTTTTATGTTATTTAATTGATATTTGTATATAAAATCATTATATTCTTGTTAAATTCTACATAAATAATTACAAAATTGAGGAATTAACATAAAAATGAAGATAGCAATCAATGGTTTCGGTCGAATTGGAAGAAATATTCTTAGATCTTACTTGGCTAAAGATCAGGTATGGAAAAAATTTAATCAAATAGAAATAGTGGCAATTAATGATTTGGGCTCTCCTAAAGACAGCGCACATCTTCTTAAATATGATTCTGTTCATGGAAGGCTTAGCAATCAGATAGGCCATACAGAAGATTCCATTCAGATTGATGGGCAGAAAATAGCTTGTTTTTCTGAAAGAGATCCAAAAAATTTACCTTGGAATAAATTAGGTATCGATATAGTTTTTGAATGTACTGGTTTATTCACATCAAGAGAAGCAGCTGGCGCACATTTAGATGCTGGAGCAAAAAGAGTCTTAATATCAGCGCCTGGGAAAGGAGTTGATAAAACAGTTGTCTTTGGCGTTAACCACGAAACACTAACAAAGGATGATCTCATTATCTCAAATGCATCATGTACTACTAACTGTCTAGCACCTTTAGCTAAAATTATTAATGAGCATTACACAATCACTAATGGTATGGCGAATACAATCCATGCTTATACTAACGACCAATCTTTATTGGATGTTCATCACACAGATCTTTTAAGAGCTAGAGCAGCAAGCCTATCAATGATCCCTACAAAAACAGGGGCTGCATCGGCAGTAGGAGAAGTTTTGCCAGAATTGCTTGGTAAGTTAGATGGTTTAGCAGTTAGGGTACCAGTTTCAAATGTATCTTTATTAGACTTTACCTTTACTACAGAAAAATCATTTTCTATAGAAGATTTAAACTCAAAACTTGAAGCTGCGACAAAGAATGGACTTTCTGGAATTTTAGCAGTGAATGAAATACCACTTGTTAGCACTGATTTTGGTAATGATCCGCACTCAGTTATTTACGATAAATCTCACACAAAACAAATTGGGAACTCAACAAAGATCCTTGCTTGGTACGATAATGAGTGGGGTTTTTCCAATAGAATGCTTGATGTAGCGAACTATTTGAATCAAATATCAAAGAATGAATTCAGAGCAGCATAATCTAGCTACTTGCAAAACGTCATTTCATACTTACAGTTAAGCAATGAGAAATTTATTTTTTTTACTTCTTTTATCTATGGGCTTGATCGCTGAAATGTCTGAAAAACCAGAACAATGGTACGTTGTAACTGACCGAGTTATGGGAGGATCTTCCAATCTTGAAGCAGACTTCAATGATGGCACATTCAAAATGACCGGAAATGTCGTCAAAAAAGATGGTGGTTTTGTTAGGCTGGGCCATAGACCGGATTCAATTAATAAAGATGCCAAGGGCATAAAATTTCTAGCAAGAGGAAATAACGAAACATATGAAGTGCACCTTACGCTTAAAGGTGTAAAAATGCCACCATGGTCTTATATGAGTAAAACTTTTGAAACCACAGCAGATTGGCAAGAATTCACAATAAATTTTGACGAATTTGAAAAGAATGGCTACATGATGTCATCAATGAAGCCAAAAAATATCAGAGAATTAAGCATAGCTGGTTTTGGAAGAGACTTTGATGTTGATCTAGAATTCAAAGACGTTAAAATTTTTTAAATTTACAAATACATAATTCCTTATAAAATTATTGGTCGCCTGTAATAGGTATTCTTTATATTTCATTGAACTTTTTTATTAATTCTTACTCATAAATATATAGGAGTATGAATGAGTAAAAGTGATAGATTGCATAAATCAGAGCATGCCCGAACGAGAAGGCATGTGGCAAAGAAAATTGTTGAAGATAGAACAGAAAATAATTATCAAAAATTAAGAAAAGAGAAAATACAAAAGAAGAAACACAATTTGCATTAAATAAAGTACCATACGGTTAATGAAAAAATCATTTTTCATCTTTCTAGCAAGTCTATTTTTTCTTTGGCATTCAGCTATCTATGCTGATGAGATTGAAGAAATTGTTGTCACAGGAACATTCCTTAAAGATATTGAATCAGATAGTTCCCCGGTAGATAAAATCAGAAATGAGGACTTTGATAAATTAAATGTTAACAATATAGCTGAGATCTCTAAATACCTTAACACTACTTCTGGGTCACATTTTCAAACAAATGCTTTGGAAGGCACTGATCAAGGGATGGCAAATATCTCACTAAGAGGCCTTGACCATGCTTCTACATTATTACTGATTAATTCCAAAAGACATACTTTTGCAGGCACACCATCCAATGAAGGAGAAGGCTATATTGATGCAAATATTATTCCAGAAATTGCATTTGAAAAAGTAGAAGTTTTAAAAGAAGGTGCCACCTCAATTTATGGCTCTGATGCTGTTGCCGGAGTGGTTAATTTTCTAACCTATAAAAAGTTTGATGGCTTTAAAATTAAATTTGGAGACCAAAGTTCTGAAAACTTTAACAATAAAGAAACTACCTTTGGTTTGATTTTTGGGACAGAATTCCTTGGTTTTGATATGGTCTTTGGTTACAACGAATTAGATAGATCTCCTTTATCGGCCTCAGAAATACCAGGTATAGCCGAGCTGGCTCTTAGCTCTTTAGGCAATACTTTTATTGTTTCAGAAGCTGATGTAATTGATACAGGAATATATGCAGGAAGTTATGCTGCTGGAGAGGTTGTTCCTGATCCAAATTGTGAATTGAATGGTGGAATTCTTGATGGTTTTTGTAAGTTTTTATATGGGACAAGGTTTAACATCTTCAATGATGAGAACCACTATAAGTATTACTTAAACTTATCGAATAATAACCATAATCTTACGCTTATAAATTCAAATGTTTTGGTTAATGACAATCCTCAATCGCCTTCATACCCAGCATTGCCATTCTTATCTCGATCCATCAACCCCGGCGAAGGTGGAAGTCCTTTCAGTGTTCCAGTTAAGTGGTATGGCAGACCATTAGGAGCGCGTTATTCATCTCCAATATCACCAAAAGATATAGCACAGATGCACCTAAATTATTCTTACTTAACTTCTTTCAATGGTTTTGATTTAGATTTTTCTTTAACAACAAGCGAGCACAGCAATGATCATACAAGACCAGATGTTATCGATTCACGTTTTCAAGATGCATTAATAGGTCAAGGTGGTCCAAATGGCGATTTAACATGGAATATTTTTATACCTACAGATAATTCTGCTGAACTGGTAGATTATGTCAGAGGCGCAGAGATTTCGTCTAAAGTTGCTGATTTAACTACTATTGATATATTGGCAAGCTCTTTATATGAAGGTTTTAACTATGCCTTAGGTTTGCAACTTAACTCTGAAAATCTTGATATCCAATACAATGATCTTGCAAGAGCTGAATTTGATCAGGATGGAAAAATAACTAAAACAGCTGACTTGTTCTTCTTAGGTGGTGGCAAGAATGTAGGTGAAAGTAGGAATAAATTTGCCGCATTTTTTGAAGGCGAAAAAGAATTTTTTGGATCCTTAGATTTGCGAGTAGCTGCTAGGTATGAATCATCTGATAATTTTTCGTCATTAGACCCAAAGATATCTCTAAAATATAAACCAACTAATAGTTTTATTCTTCGAGCTTCAAAAGGCACATCATTTGCAATGCCATCTATGGCTCAAATGTTCTCTAGTGATATAAATTTAGGGAGTGTTAGAGATCAGGATGTAAATATATTTGTAAGACAAGCAAGAATTGGCAACCCAGATTTAAAGCCTGCATCAGCAGTTAACTCAAACTTTGGCCTTATTTTTAAGTCTGATTTTAATAGATTGACTTTAGATTACTGGGAGATTGACTATGAAGACAGAGTAGTTGCACAAAGTGCTCAAGCATTACTCCAATCAGATCCAGAAGGACCAAGCATTACAAGAAATTCTGAAGGTGACTTAATTGCCGTGACTACAACTTACTTTAACGAAGAAAGTACAGAATTATCGGGAATTGATTTGGGGTACGAGCACAATTTCGATTTAGATTCTAATGGATTACTTAATTTAAGCTTAAAAGGAACATCTTTTATTGAATTCCTAACGCCAGGAAACACCTCTAACCAACTGGTAAATCGGGTTGGGAAGTTTAATTTTGATGCCAATACAAACTCTCTGCCGAGAAACAGAATAAATCTTTTTCTTGATTGGAAATTTAGAGAATATGAGACTGGTTTAAATGCAAGATATATTAGTGGATATATTAATAACAGAACAATTCCCGAAAGCGCAAAAAATTTAGGTTACAGCAATAAAGTTGCCTCACATCTGGTGTTTGATCTATCTTTCAAAACCCCGATTGGCATCCTATTTAACAATGTTAGCTTGGATGGTAAGTTTGCCTTAGTAAATCTTTTTGATGAAAGTGCACCACAACTTTATGATGCACCAGATTTTAGTTTTGATACTAGAACACATGATCCAAGAGGCAGAATGTTAAGCATACAATTTGAGCTTGGACTCTTAGATTAAAAAAAAATAATATAAAAATAGTTTAAAATTAGCTTTATGAAGAAACACTTTATTACACTAATTTTTCTTTCCCTTTTCAGTCATTCTGAAATCAAAGAACATCAGGCGCTATTGGCAACTCTATTTGTTCAAAGTTCTGCAGAGTTTTATACAAATTCGGTCAGTGTCTTTAAGGCTGCAGAATATCAGCTTGAGTCAGCAGTTAAAGATGCAAGCTACTCAGCAGCAATTGAGCAAACCAAAGATTTTAGTGGCAAGCCACCCGCTGTAATACTGGATGTTGATCAAACAGTTTTAGATAACATCCCTTTTCAGGCTAGAAAGATTATGGATAGGACTTTCTACCCAGATGGTTGGGACGAATGGTGTATGGAAGAACAAGCAACTTATATTCCTGGAGCTGAAGATTTTCTAGCTAAAGCAGCTGAATTGGGAGTAGAAGTTTTCTTTGTAACCAATAGAACTGCCAATTTAGAAGAAGCTACAAAAAATAATCTTGAGAAATTAGGTTTTAAATTTGCTAAGAATTTAGATCAGCTTTTAATGAGATATGAAAAAGAGGAATGGGGTTCAAATAAAGATACCAGAAGGCTTCATGTAGCAAAAGATTACAGAATTGTAATGATGATAGGAGACAACCTAGGTGACTTTATTGATGATGAAGAAAATAGCTCTTCTACAGACATAAGGATGGCAGCTGCTGAAAGGCATTATGATATGTGGGGTAAGTATTGGTTTATGCTTGCAAATCCTACCTATGGAGATTGGGAAAGTGCATTAATTGATTTCAAATATGAAATTCCAAAATCTGACCAGCTTCAAATCAAATCCCAAGCACTAGATGTTAAATAAAAGCAATTTTATTTTTCCATCAATATCAAAAAATACTATCTTTTCAGGGCTCTTCTTTTTTTTCGTTCTCTTATCTCTCTTTGTGCTAAGGCCCTTTAGGCAAACAATTGCCGCTGATATAGGTACAGCAGATTTAACCTTTTTTTTATTCCTTGTAGTGATAGTGATGTTGTTAGTAAATCCAATATATTCATATATGGTTTCACGAATTAATCAAAAAAGAATTGTCCTATACATTTATGGTTTTTTCATTCTTAACCTAATTGGATTTCTGATTTTTTATACAGTTTTTCCTTCTAGTTTCACTGTCAAAGCAATCTTTTATGTTTGGTACAATATTTTTAACTTTTTTCTGGTTGCAATTTTTTGGGCTATAACAGTAAATTCATTCAATATTGAAGGCGGTAAAAAATTCTTTGGTTTAATAAGTGCATGTGGCTCTTTAGGCGCAGCATTTGGTGGCTTTCTTGTTGATTCCTATCTGTATGACAAACAAAATCTTTCACTTGTTATTACTATAATAACTTTATCCCTTGCCATTTTTTTCTCATCTAAAGTAGTGAGAGAAGAAATCAAACTACGAGATAATAAATCAAGTGCAGTTGACGATATCTTTGAACAATTTAGACAAATTAAACAAAATCCAATAATACGTAGATTTGTTCTTTATGCTTTCACTTGGACCTGCTTGTCTACGGCATTATGGTTTTTTCAATTGGAGTTAGTTAATAGTTACACGGATGACTCAGCCATAAAAACAAGAGTATTTGGAAGAGCTGATTCAATTGTTCCAATAATTACATTGGCTATTCAATTACTTTTTACTTCATGGATTCTTAGATCAAAATTTTTAGGAATAAGGTTCGTCTTGACCGTGTATGGATTTTTATTCGCTCTAGGTTTCTTGGCAATCTCAGGATATTTCTCAGAATATTTACTCAGCACAACTGGGTTAATGCTATTTTTAGTTCTTCAAGGAACAATGAGGCCTTTTGAATATGGATTGAATAAACCAGCTAGGGAAGCAGTTTTTACAACCCTTTCATCAAAAGAGAAATACAAATCAACGGTATTTATTGATACATTTACCAATAGATTTGGAGATGCTACTGGAGGCTTCTTATTCAATTCATTATTCTCTTTTGGTCTAGTGCTATATACAGCACCATTAGCAATAATACCTCTGGCAATATTCTTGATTGGTCTAGGTTGGAACATTTCTGAAAGTATAGAAAAAGGTAAAACAGCGTAAAATACTGTTACAAATTTGAAAACTTAAAGTAATTAATTCACATATTAGTTGATATTTTCATTTTGATACATAAAATGTTTGTTTCACTTATGCTTACCAAACAAAAAATTTTAAAAGCTCCAAAAAAGAATTATATGAATAAGGAGCAACTTTCATTCTTTAAATCTTTGCTTGAAGATCTAAAGCAAGAAACCCTAACACATATTAGAGATGCTAAAGAAAGGCTAAGCAATCCTCCTGCATGTAGCGATGAAGTTGATAGAGCTCAACATGAGATAGATTCCATGCTCTTCTTAAGAATTGTAGAAAGAGAATCCAAATTATTACCAAAAATTGATAAAGCAATTATGCGAATTAAAGCGGGTGATTATGGATATTGTGTTGAAACTGGCGATCCTATTGGATTACCAAGACTTATATCAAGACCAACTGCCGAGTTTTGTGCTGAAATAAAATCTATTAACGAAGAAAAAGAAAAACACTTCATCGACTAAACAAATTTTCAAATTAAATCGTATTTGCTTATAATTTACAGGTTATGAGTATGCTGAACAAAGTTACAGAGCCAATAGCACAAGCAAGAATGGGTATTCTTTCTGAGTGGTCACTAAGATTAGTTTTATCTTATCTCTTTTTCTCAAGCGGACAGCCAAAACTAGCAGGACTCATAGATAGTCCCAATGAACCTTTAGGATTTGTTAAGAATCTTTACTTATTCTCGGATTTTCCTGTTATCTCCTCTTATTTAGCCACTATTGCAGAATTAATTTTAATCCCCATATTTATAATTGTTGGCGGTTTAAAATTTATTGGTCCAACTGCAAAAGCCTTATCAACTCTTGGTGGTTTATTGGGGACTTTTGTAATGGCAGTAGTAGTATTTGGATTTCATTTTGGTGTACTTGGAGAAAATTTCTCAGACGTCAAATATCAATTAGCACTATTTGCTATGTCGATTTATTTTTTATTTAAATAACAATTGTTTAAACAAACTACAGCAACAATTATCTCATCTATCCTCATTGCTACAGTAATGACAGGGATAGTATCTTTTTTTGTAACTGCTATTAATAGTGGACAATTTCCACCGAATATAAGTGAATGGGTTAGAGCTTGGATGCTTGCATGGGCGATAGGAACTCCAGGAGTTTTAATGCTTTCACCACTTTCTAAAAATATTGGAATAGCATTTTCTGATGATCCTAGAGATAATTAGTTGTAATTTTCATCATAGGTATTTATCATTTGTGTTCTTGTGGGGCTATAGCTCAGTTGGGAGAGCACCTGCTTTGCACGCAGGGGGTCAGGAGTTCGAGTCTCCTTAGCTCCACCATTTAGGAGAAATTCTTAATGGAGGAAAAAATAAAAAATCTTAAGATTTGGAATATGGAATTAGAAGTTTATTTCGTTGA
>SHBL01000025.1 GCA_004321845.1 SAR86 cluster bacterium
TCTATAGTTATCAATTTACAAGATTTAGAACATTATTTTTGTTAACTATACTGTTTTTATCAGCCTTGCCAATAATAATACAACCGGATTTAGGTACTGGCTTGGTCTATATTCTTATGGGCTTAATGTTTCTTTTTATTTGTGGTGTTAACCGCATATATTTCATTGGAATGGCCATGTTTGCTGTAATGCTATCGCCTATTATCTATAGTTTTGGGCTCACCACTTACCAAAAAGGAAGAATAATAAGTTGGTTTTCTTCTGATCAGGATCTTTCAGAAAAATGGAATATATTGCAATCAGAAATAAGTATTGGTTCAGGAGGTTTGGCAGGAGAAGGTTTCTTAAACAGCAAGCAAAACGAATTTAATTTTTTACCAGAAGCAGATACAGACTTTATATTTTCAATATATGCAGAACAGTTTGGATTCTTAGGTGTCTTGATACTACTAATAATGCTTGCTTGTTTTATAGGCTTAACAACCCTCTTATCAATGACAGAAAAGAGACTAACTAGTGATCTATCACCATATTATATAGGCACATATTGCACACTAGTTATAGGGTTTAGTTTTCTTTTAAATATCTTAATGGTCAGTGGGATGATACCAGTAGTTGGACTGCCATTACCTTTTTTTACAAAGGGCGGATCTTCTTTGTTATGCTTTTCAATAATGCTTGGATTAATATTTACTTCTAGAGGCTTTCTAAGATGATTCGTTTTCTATTATTCTTTTTGCTTACTTTGAATCTTAATTCTGATGTTCTAGAAAGAGAAGATGTAAAAGCATTTATTGAGTTTGCTGTAGAAAATTCGGATCTCAAAGAAGATGAGATTAAAAACTATCTAGTTCAAGCAGTGCCTTCAAAAAAAGCAGAAACAGCAAGACAAAACCAGCCTGAAGTGAAAGCCACATGGAATCGATATAGGAACAGATACCTAACTTCCTCAAGAATAAATAATGGAGTGAAATTTGTAAAAGATAACTTTGAAATACTTGATTCTGTAGAGAAAAATTTTGGAGTTTCAAAATATTATATCGCTTCAATTATTGGTTGTGAGACAAACTATGGCAATTATTTGGGAACTTATAATCCTCTAGACACAATCTTTACAAGAGCTTTTGATCCTAAGAGCACTTATTGGCAAAAACAATTAATAGAGTTATTTGTGCTTTCAAAGCAATACAACTTTGACCCTAAATCAATAAAGAGCTCATGGTCAGGTGCATTAGGTTTGGGACAATTTATCCCTTCGAGTTATAACGCTTATGGCGTTGATTATGATGGGGATGGCAAAGTAGATATGTATAACTCGCGTAAGGATGGTATTGCAAGTGTTGCGAATTATCTAAAAGCAAATGGTTGGCAAAAAAGCTCCACTGCAGTTTTAGAAGTAGATGTTAGTACGAAATATCAAGATCTAGAAGATGAAGATATATCTGCTTTAGAGTTGCCCTTTAATCTAAATAATTTTAGAACAAAAATTTCAGCAAATGATTTAGACAAGCAGGGCTTTGATATTGAACAAGACTTTGCAGAAAAAATTTCACCTTTGCTAGTTTATGAGCAAGGGAAGACTAAATTATATTTAGGATTTGACAATTTCCGAGTAATAACTAAATATAACCGGAGTAGTAAATATGCATTGGCAGTTCACCAGCTTGCATTAGAAATTTCAAAGAGATTTGATGAATAAATTAAAAATAAATTTACTTTTAGGCTTGGCTTTTTTTGCCTCAGCTGCTATACCGAACCCTCCAGATCTTGGTGTGGGTAGTTATGTCTTATATGAGCCTACTACAAAAAAGGTTTTAGTTAGTTTCAATGCAGATGAGCCTGTTCAGCCTGCCAGTCTGACTAAATTAATGACAAGTTATGTTGTAGCTGATTACATCAAAGAAGATTTTATAAGCTTAGATGACGCACCAAAAATTTCTATTAAGGCATGGAAAACCGAAGGGTCTAGAATGTTTATCCGTGAAGGCAAGAAGGTGCCAGTATCCGAGTTAATCAAAGGAATGATTATTCAATCCGGCAATGATGCAAGTGTAGCTTTAGCAGAACACGTTGCTGGCAGTGAAGAAAATTTTGCATATTTAATGAATGGTTATGCAACTGAATTAGGGATGGAGAACACTTCTTTTAATAATGCTACAGGTTTACCAGATCCGCTTAATGTAACTTCTGCTTTTGATCTTGCCTTATTGACCAGTGCTCTAATTAATGAGTTTCCTGAGCACTACAAATTATATTCAGAAAAAACATACACATACGCAGGCATCAAACAACCTAATAGAAATAGACTCCTCTGGAGAAGCGACATTTTTGATGGAGCAAAAACAGGTTATCACTCCCAAGCTGGTTACTGTTTAGTCGGTTCAGCCATTAGAGGCGATATGAGATTAGTGGCAGTTGTTCTTGGAAGTGAAAATGATAAAAGATTTAATGATGTTTCAGCTCTTATGGATTATGGTTATCGATATTTTATTACTGAGAAACTATTTTCAGAATCAGAAGCTATTAAAGATCTTCAAGTTGTTGCTGGTGTTAGTGATTCTGTTTCAATTGGTCTTAAAGAAGACATCATCCTAACTTTGCAAAAAAATAAAAGAGATAATTTAAGCTTTGAAGTATCTGCAGGCTCACAAATCTTAGCTCCAATTAATGCGTTTGATAAAGCTGGGACACTTAAAGTAATTGATGATGAAAACAATGTAATAGTTGAAACTGATTTGGTTTACTTAGATTCAGTAGAAGAGTTAGGTTTTTTTCAAAGGCTCATTGCAATACTCTGGAATTGGATCAAGTCTTTATTCAATTAACTTGATAGTTCTAGAACAATATCTTTAATTCCATTCCATGGATCGCCATTAAGCACTCCTTTAAAACATTTATCAATGCCATCTAATGTGTTTATTGATTTGTCTATTGATTCTCTTGAAGTTCTATCAGATATCCTTTTATAGATGTTGATTTGATTATCCCAAATACCCAAAGTCTTTAAATTTTTACCATCTTTAATGAATTTAATAGCATTTATATCTCTAGCTAGAATCCAAATTAATAGTGGTACTGAATTTCTATCCTTTTTCTTCATAGAATTAATAATTGAAAGGGCAGAATCAGATTCATTATTACTTATATGCTCAATTAATTTGTAGTTATTTTTATCTCCATTGCTTGTAAAGATTGTCATGGCTTCCTTCTCTTCTTTAATCTCTAGAATTTTAAGTATTTCTAGGTCATTAAATAGGGCAGAGAAATTTCCCTCATACATCTCTAATAGGACTTTGATGTGTTCATTTTTATTAAGGAAAACAGGCAAATTATTTTTAAGATAGTTTTCTATTTCTGAATCATATGGTGAGGAACAATCTATAAAGCAACCATCCCCATCTAGTATGCTAATTATGTCTTTCTCAATAACCTTTTTTGATAAATTAGTAATTTCAGTGATGAGAATATTGTCTGTTTCGTAAGCCATAATTTTTTTAAATCTTTCGACTAATTCTTTATTTAACCTATTTTTGGATAAGGTTAAGAAAACGACTTTTTGTTCATTGAAAAGACTATTAGACATTAAGCATTGATCTAAATTTGCATCGAAATTTTCATCTGCTATATCAATATAAAATTTTTCTAATAATTTGATATCCAAGGTCTTTAGACAATGATTTTTAACTTGATACATAAGAATATGTTCATCACCAAAAAGAAAGTATTTGTTTACATTATCTGTAGCCGATAATGTAAATTTTATAGCTTTTATTAGTTTAGCTGACATGTGTTTGAATTGTCTGACACATTTCAAGCAGTATCAAAGATTTGATTCGCTTTCTTTCCTCGTCAGCCATATTGCTTGATATGTAGTTAGCAGTATTCATGCGCATGGCTTGAATCGGAATATTTTTATCTTGATTAGGGATATTCAAAGTTAAAATGCCTATATATTTTGTATTGAATTCAAGTCCTTGGCTGGTAATGTTTTCTGCAGAAAGACTAAAGTTAAAATCTCTAAGATCAATATCTTCAATTACACTGTTTAAGCACTTTTTAAGTTCATATTTGTCAGTAGTTGTAAATGAATCATCGAACTTAATATTTTTGAAATTAAACGTAGTTGCACTACATGATGCAAGAAAAAGCAGAATTGTTAGATTACGAATGAACAAAGTTAATAAGTTTATTTTTTATAAAAATTACTTTAATTATATCCTTGTTTTCAAGATGTCTTGATACATTTTCATGTTCTTTTGCTTTTTGCTTTACTTCACCTTCTGACAGCGATGGTTCAAGCATTATATTGGCTCTAACCCTCCCATTAACTTGGATTAGGTACTTAACTTCTGTTTCATTCTTTTCAAAAAATTCGTTACTTGGCCATGAAGCATCCTGAAGCTCTTTACCAAGAATTTCTTTATAAAGTTGTTCTGAAATATGAGGAGCTATTGGAGAAAGGGCCAATAAAAGAAAGTCATAGGTAGTGATCAAGTCTTCTTTGCTGCACTCAGCACCAGCTGATGAAAATCTTTTATTAATATTATTTAGAATCTCCATGCATGACGATACAACTGTGTTCAAGTTAAGCCGCTTTTCATAATCATCATTAATTTTTACAAATAAGTCTTTACACTCATCATTTAGGGAATCCTTTGACTTAATGAAACTACTATCTTCAAGATTTATTATTTTATAGGAAAGTGCCCATAACCTTTTCAAAAATCTATGACACCCTTCAAGACCATTATCGGACCATTCAAGAGATTGTTCAGGCGGGCTTGCGAATATCATAAAAGTTCTAATGGAATCAGCCCCATAATTTTCTATATATTCTTTTGGGTCGACAGTATTGCCTTTAGATTTCGACATTTTAGCTCCATCCTTTAGAACCATTCCTTGAGTTAATAACTTTTTAAATGGTTCATCACCTTTTACCATATTTAAATCTCTTAAAACTTTGAAGAAGAACCTAGAGTAGAGAAGATGGAGAATAGCATGCTCCACACCACCAATATATAAATCTACTGGAAGCCAGTAGTTAGTATTTTCATCAAATATATCTTTATCATTTTCAGCGGATGTGTATCTGGCAAAGTACCAAGAGGACTCCATAAATGTATCAAAAGTATCAGTCTCTCTTTCAATATCATCATTTGGACATCTAAAAGAGTCATTTTGATGCAAAGGCTCATATGACCCATCTTCACTTACAGGTAAAATCACTGGTAATTTTTTTGCAGGATAAGCCTCACCATTTTTGTATTCCATTGGTATAGGGCAGCCCCAATATCTTTGTCTGCTTATACCCCAATCTCTTAGCCTATATTGGTTCAAGATTTTTGCTTTACCACTTTGAGCTAAAGTGTTTGAAATTTTTTCAAATGCTTCTTCTGGCATAAAGCCATCTAGATCTTGTGAATTTACCAGGGGACCAGAACCAGAAAACGGTAAGTCTTCCTCAGAACTTATAACACGTGTGATTGGAATGCTATATTTATTTGCAAAATCAAAATCTCTTTCATCGTGAGCTGGAACACCCATGATTGCTCCAGTTCCATAATCCATTAATACATAATTAATAATCCAAACAGGTATATTTGTCTTCAGTAAAGGATGAATAATATTAATTTTGGTTTTATAACCCAATTTTTCGGCTTTAGCTTGATCAGCTTCTGCTGAAGATACTTTTCTTGTTTCTTCTAGGAATGCTTTAATCCCTTTATCTTCCTTTTGTAATTCTTTAACGATAGGGTGATTTGGAGAGATGCCAAAAAACGTAACTCCATATATTGTGTCGGGTCTCGTTGTGAAAGCATTTAATGTTCTACCATTATCTGTCTCAAACTTAATCTCAGTACCCTTTGATTTTCCAATCCAGTTTTTTTGCATATTTTTAACATTTTCTGGCCAGTCTATTGTGTCTAATCCTGCTTCTAACTCATCTGCATAATCTGTAATTTTTAAAAACCAAGTTTCGATTTCTTTTAGCTCAACATCTGCACCAGTTCGCCAACCTTTGCCATCTATCACTTGTTCATTGGCTAACACAGTCTTATCAACTGGGTCCCAGTTCACAAGTGATTTTTTTCTGTAAGCTAGTCCTTTCTCATAAAATTTAAGAAAAAGTCCTTGTTCAAATTTGTAATATGATTGATCTGAAGTATTTATTTCTTTGCTCCAATCATATCCAAAACCAAGCGAATCAAGTTGTTTCTTCATTTGGTTAATATTCTGTTCCGTCCAGTCTTGAGGATGAATGTTTTTACTAATAGCAGCATTCTCTGCAGGTAAACCAAATGCATCCCAACCCATTGGTTGTAGTACATTAAAACCTTTTAATTTTTTATACCTAGAAACTGCATCACCAATTGAATAGTTCCTTACATGTCCCATGTGCAGGTTGCCTGATGGGTAGGGCAGCATCGATAAACAGTAGTATTTAGGCTTATTACTATTTTTATTTACTTCAAATGTTTTATTTGCTTTCCAGTCTTCCTGAATGGTTGTCTCTATTGTATTGAAATCATATATTTCGTTCATTTGATGAGCTCTTCTTCTAGATATTTAATATAGTAATTAATATTCTTAAAACCATTATCATCTAAGATCTTCAAGTGCAGAGGTTGATTTGTTTGAATTCCTTCAATAACTAATTCCGTTAAGGCCATTCTCATTTTATTAATGGTATTTTCCCTATCATTATCTTTAACAATAACTTCCGCAATTAATGAATCATAATTTGACGGCACTTTATAACCGCTATAGATTTGAGATTCAAATCTTACATGATATCCACCTGGCCTATGCACATTGGTTATCTCTCCAGGCGATGGAATAAATGTTTCTGGGTCTTCAGCATTAATTCTGCATTGCATAGCGTGCCCATTTATTCTTAATTTTTCTTGTTCTAACTCAAACTTACCTTCTATAGCTAAACATAATTGTGCTTGTACAAGATCTACTCCAGTAATCATTTCAGTTACAGTATGTTCTACTTGAATCCTAGTATTCATCTCAATGAAATAGAATTCATTGTTTTCATATAAAAATTCTAAAGTGCCAGCACCTTCATATTTAAGTTCTGAGCATGCACTAACACAAATTTCTTGAATCTCATTTAGCTTATCTTCAGGCAAATTTCTTGCAGGGGCTTCTTCGAGTACTTTTTGATACCTTCGTTGTAATGAGCAATCTCTGGAAAAAAGATGAACAACTTTACCTTTACCATCACCAAATACCTGCACTTCTATATGTCTAGGTTTTTGCAAATACTTTTCTATAAAAACTTCACCATTTCCAAATGCAAACTCCGCTTCATTTTGAGCACTAACAACAGAGTCCCATAATTCTTCTCTATTTTGGACTACTCGCATGCCCTTGCCTCCACCTCCAGCAGATGCTTTAACAATCACTGGATAACCAATGCCTTCAACAATGCCTTCTATATGATCTTGGTCTTTAATTTCACCTGTATAACCGGGTACAACAGGAACACCTAAAGATTCAATTAATTCTTTTGCTTTTATCTTATCTCCCATTATTTCAATAACTTGTGAATTTGGCCCAACAAATTTAAAACCACTTTGATTGCACTTTTCAGCAAAAGATGAATTTTCTGCTAAAAAACCATAACCTGGATAAATTGCATCTGCACCAACCAATTCAGCAGCTGAAATAATAGCCGCTTCGTTCAAATAGCTATCTTTTGCTTCCGCAGGCCCAATACATATAGCCTCATCTGAAAGTTTTAGATGTTTTTGGTCTTTGTCTACAGTTGAATATACTGAGGCAACTTGATAACCAAGTTCTTTCGCAGCTCTAAGTGCTCTAATTGCAATAACACCTCTGTTAGCAATTAAGATTTTTTTAGGATTCTTCAATTGATATTAACTCTTGATCAAATTCAACTGGTTCACCATCGCCAACATTGATTGATATTATTTTGCCGTCAACTTGTGACTTCACCTGATTCATCATTTTCATTGCTTCAATTATGCAAACTGTATCGCCTTTCTTAACAATTTGGCCAACCTCAATGAAAGGCTCTGCATCTGGAGATGGCTTTCTATAGAAAGTTCCTACCATTGGTGATGATATTTTAGTTAAATAACTAGAATCTTCATCAGCCCCAGTTCCAATAGAAGGTTGAGCTTTATTATGCACTACATCTGTGGGAAGAGTGGTAGGTGCTATTGATGTGTGGACAACATTATCTTTTTTTCTATTAATGCGGACACTTTCTTCACCTTCCTTAACTTCAATTTCATTGAGATCCGATTCTTGAAGCATTTCAATTAATTTTTTAATTTTTCTAAGATCCATTGTTACCTCTCATAATTTTTGTGAGCGCAAATTCGTAACCATCAAAACCAAAACCAACAATGCAACCTTTAGCTATGTCACTAAAAAATGATGTATGTCTGAAATCTTCACGTGCAAAGACGTTAGAAATATGAACTTCATAAAAAGGTAGACTTACAGAAAGAATAGCATCTCTTATAGAAATATTAGTATGCGTGTGTGCACCAAAATTAAAAATCCCATAATGGTATTCTTCGTTTTTATGAGAATGTATTTTATTTATAATCTCTTCCTCAGAATTACTTTGAAAAAAATCTAGCTCCACATCATAATTAAGGGCCTCAAGTTTAGCCTGAAGATCAGACAAAGACTCTGAACCATACAGTTCTGTTTCTCTTTTACCAAGCATATTTAGATTGACGCCGTTTATTACTAATATTTTCATTTATGAGACTTTAAACGAATTTACATATCTTTTCAATGAATTTAGATACATTTTAGACACAGTATAAATTTATATTTTAGCTGTTTTTAAAGAAATAAACGAAGTAATTAATTGAAAATTTTTAAGTAGGCTATACTTATTGACCAATAAATAATTATGTTAAACAATCTTTTTCCAAAAGTCAGGCCTAGAAGGCTCAGAAAGAACAAAACCATAAGAGATTTAGTTTCAGAAACTAAATTATTTAAATCTAAACTTATTCAACCATTGTTTGTTTCAGATTCAAATTCACAAAAAATTGAGATTGAAGCTATGCCAGGACAATATGTTCATACAAAAGAGACACTTTTTAAAGAAGTTGATGAGCTGCTAAATCTAGGTATAAAAACAATTGCACTTTTCCCAAATATTTCAAAAAATCTAAAGGACTCAAATGGAACTGAAGCACTAAATCCAGAAAACTTTTTATGTGGTTTAGTTTCAGAATTAAAAAACAAATTTCCAGAATTGATACTTATTACAGATGTTGCTTTAGACCCCTATACAGACTCAGGCCATGATGGAATTATCATTGGAGGAGAGGTTGATAATGATGAAACATTAAAATCCTTAGAAAGTATGTCACTAAACCTTGCTCATTCTGGCTCAGATATTATTGCACCCTCAGATATGATGGATGGTAGAGTGGGTATCATACGAAAAGCTCTTGAAGCAGAAAACCTCAAAAACACAATAATACTTAGCTATAGCGCAAAGTATGCTTCTAATTTTTATGGGCCTTTTAGAGATGCTGTTGGCTCAAAACAAACTCAAGGTATTTCAAAAGACTCTTACCAAATGGATAAAAGAAATCTAGAAGAAGCTTTAAAAGAGGCAAGATTAGATTTAAATGAAGGAGCCGATATTTTGATGGTCAAGCCAGGCATGCCTTACTTAGATGTCATTAGAGAAATATCATCAAATACTGATGCTCCTATCTTTGCTTATCAAGTGAGCGGAGAGTATTCAATGTTGCAACTAGGTATTGACAAAAAAATATTTAAACATAATGTTATCCCTGAGACTTTAATTAGTCTTTTCAGAGCAGGCTCATCTTCAGTAATAACATATTATGCAAAGTGGGTTGCAGAAAATTATGACGATATCAGTTAATAAAGAGACATTTTCAAAAGAAGTACTTGAGCAATCAAAACTTGTTCTAGTAGATTTTTGGGCAGAATGGTGTGGGCCATGTAAGCAAATAGCCCCAACCCTTGAAGAATTAGCAGATAAATATTCTGAGAACCTTTCTGTTTGTAAAGTAGATGTTGATACTAATAGAGAACTTGCACTGCAATACAATGTGAGGAGTATTCCTTCATTGATGATTTTTAAAAACGGGGAGATGGCTGATAGCTTAATTGGAGCTGTAAGCTTAGAGGA
>SHBL01000026.1 GCA_004321845.1 SAR86 cluster bacterium
ATATTGAATTAATGGGTGATCAGCCAAATGAACCAAAGGCTTTGGTTTTTCTGTTTTCATGCGCTTGCCTTCTCCAGCAGCAAGTAAAACGATACTTAGTCCCATTAGGTGATTTTAATGCTTTTTTTTTGGACTTAAACTATTTTTTAAGTTTAATGTTCTTTTTCAGAGCTTCGATTGCTCGAAGTTGTGATAAGGATTGTGTTAGCTGAGAAGATGCTTCGGCGAAATCTTTTTGATCTCCCTTGTCTTTAAGAAGCTTTTCTGCTTCTTCTTTTGCTTTGAGAATTTTAGCTTCATCTAGGTCGTCTGCTCTTTGAGCTGCATCTACTAAAATAGTTATGCTTTCTGGTTGTACTTCTGCAAAGCCACCTTCGGTAAAGAATACCTCCTCTTTTTCTGCGGTGATCATTCTAACTGGCCCTGGTTTTAAGATAGCCAGCAAAGGAGAGTGACCTTTTACTATCCCAAGCTGTCCCTCTTTTCCGTCCATTACCACCATTTGGGCCTGACCTTCAAAGAGGGTTTTTTCTTGAGAAATAAAACTTATATTAATCACTTTTTATTGTCTTAGCTTTTTCTAATACTTCGTCCATAGAACCAACCATATAAAATGCTTGTTCTGGTACGTCATCATGAACTCCATCAAGAATTTCTTTAAAACCTTGAATGGTATCTTTAACAGAAACATATTTTCCTGGTGATCCTGTAAAAACTTCAGCAACAAAGAAAGGTTGTGAAAGAAACTTCTCAACTTTTCTTGCTCTTGAGACGATGTTTTTGTCATCGTCTGAAAGCTCATCCATACCAAGAATTGCGATGATATCTTTTAGCTCTTTATATCTTTGTAAAACACCTTGCACTCTTTGTGCAACATCGTAGTGTTCTTGACTTACAACGTTAGGATCTAGTTGTCTTGAGGTGGAATCCAAAGGATCAACAGCTGGGTAAATCCCAAGCTCAGCAATTCTTCTAGATAAAACAACTGTTGCATCCAAGTGAGCAAAAGTTGTGGCTGGTGATGGGTCTGTTAAGTCATCAGCTGGCACATAGACTGCCTGGATGGATGTAATTGAACCAGTTTTTGTCGATGTAATTCTTTCTTGCAAAACTCCCATCTCTTCCGCTAGTGTAGGTTGGTAACCTACCGCTGAAGGCATACGACCAAGCAAAGCTGATACTTCGACACCGGCCAAGGTATACCTATATATGTTGTCTACAAATAGCAAAACATCTCTACCTTCATCCCTAAACTTTTCAGCCATAGTTAAGCCAGTTAAAGCAACTCTTAATCTGTTGCCTGGAGGCTCATTCATTT
Source organism: SAR86 cluster bacterium (assembly GCA_004321845.1). Classification (GTDB taxonomy): domain Bacteria; phylum Pseudomonadota; class Gammaproteobacteria; order Magnimaribacterales; family TMED112; genus TMED112. The sequence goes on from SHBL01000026.1 coordinate 1,319, forward strand.
GTCCATAAACTAGGGACACCTTGTCTATCACATTTGAATCTGTCATCTCATGATAAAAGTCGTTACCTTCTCTTGTTCTTTCACCTACACCAGCAAAAACTGAGTAGCCAGAATGTTCGATAGCAATGTTTCTGATAAGCTCCATCATGTTTACTGTTTTTCCTACGCCTGCTCCACCAAACAAACCAACTTTTCCACCCTTTGCAAAAGGACACACTAAATCGATAACCTTAATACCTGTTTCAAGAATTTCGTTTGAATCAGCAAGATCAACGTAAGCAGGTGGTTTTCTGTGTATCGGCATTCTTTCTTCAGTCTTCACGTCACCCTTCATGTCGATAGGGTCTCCCAATACATTCATAATTCTGCCTAATGTACCTTCACCAACAGGCACACTAATTGGTGCTTTGGTATTGCTTACGTCCAGGCCTCTTTTAAGGCCTTCCGTTGTACCCATTGCTACAGTTCTAACAACACCATCACCTAGTTGTTGTTGTGTTTCTAGCACTAAGTTGTTTCCAGAAACAACTAAAGCATCATAGATATTTGGGATGTGATCTTTGTCGAACTCGACATCAATAACCGCCCCAATAATTTGTTTAATTACACCTTTTTCGCTCATCTTTTCTCCTTTTAAATCGCCGCAGCGCCTCCAACTATCTCGGATAGTTCTTGTGTAATAGCTGCTTGTCTAGCATTGTTATATACCAGCTGTAGTTCTTTAATAATTTCTTCTGCATTTTCAGTTGCATTTTTCATGGCAAGCATTTTTGCTGCTTGCTCACAGGCATTATTTTCTATCACGGCTTGGTAAATTTGTGTTTCTATATATCTTTTAAGCAATAAATCTAATATTTCCTTAGAACCTGGTTCATATATATAGTCCCAGACTTTTTTGCTTTGTTGTTCGCTCTCAATGTTTGCTATTGGCAGTATTCTTCTTTCAAAAGGACTTTGGCTCATGGTGTTTACAAACTCATTGCCGTATAAATAAACATTGCCAATTGTGCCTTTTTCAAATTCAGCTATTGCAATTTGTGCTGCGCCTATGACGTCTTCAACTGTTGGTATATCTCCAAGCCTGGATGCGCTTCCGAGCACTTCAGCATTCTTTAGTCGTGAAAACACTTCAGTAGCTTTTTTTCCAAACAATACGGCCTTTACTTTTCGTCCATCAGTTTCTCTTTTGGCCATATTTCTAAGCGCTAGCTTAAACAAGTTCGAGTTCAACCCACCACACAAACCCTTATCTGTGCCTACAACAATGTAAATATCAGTTTTTTGATCAGAGGTTTGAAAGAAAGGGTGTTTGTATTCCGAGCTAGCTCCTGCCAAATTATCAATTAGCTCAACTATTTTCTGAGAATATGGTTTGCCTTTCTTCATAGCATCTTGAGTTTTCTTCATTTTGCTTGAAGCAACTAGTTCCATTGCAGAAGTAATCTTCTTTGTGTTTTGAACACTGCCAATCTTCTTTTTTATTTCCTTAGTTTGAGCCATTTACCAAGATCCTTCCTTCATAAATGAGCTAACAACCTCTTTAAACTTATTGTCTAAATCTTTGTTCCAATCGCCTGTCTTGTTCACTTCTTCCCATAAGTCTGCGTAGTTTGATTTGAAGTGAGTTCTTAGGTTCTCTTCGAAAGATTGCATTTTGCTTTTTTCTACATCGGTTAAATATTTGTTTTCAATTGCGTAAAGAACAACAGCTATACAAGCAACTGACCTTGGCGCAAACTGAGTTTGTTTAAAAAGTTCTGTAATTCTTTGCCCGTTCTCTAATTGCTCTTTTGTAGCATCATCTAAATCGGAAGCAAACTGTGAAAAAGACTCTAGCTCTCTAAATTGAGCAAGCGCTAGTTTTACACTACCACCAAGTTTTTTGATGATTTTAGTTTGAGCAGCACCACCAACACGAGATACAGAAATACCAACATTAATGGCTGGTCTTATGCCTGAGTTAAAAAGATCAGTTTCTAAGAAAATCTGACCATCTGTAATTGATATGACGTTGGTTGGAATAAATGCAGAAACATCACTTGCTTGTGTTTCAATTATAGGAAGCGCAGTTAAAGAGCCTGTTTTGCCTTTCACCTTTCCGTCTGTAAACCTTTCAACGTAGTCTTCATTAACTCTAGAGGCTCTTTCTAGAAGCCTAGAATGAAGATAAAAAATATCGCCAGGGTAAGCTTCTCTGCCTGGAGGTCTTTTAAGTAACAGTGAGATTTGTCTATAAGCAACAGCATGTTTTGAGAGATCGTCGTAAATAATTAGTGCATCTTCGCCTCTGTCTCTGAAATACTCACCCATGGTGCATCCTGAATAGGGGGCCAAAAACTGTAATGCTGCACTTTCGGCTGCACTAGCTGAAACAACTATTGTGTTTCTCAAGGCATCTGCTTCTTCAAGCTGTCTAACAACAGTTGCTACTGTTGATTGTTTCTGTCCTATCGCTACGTAGACCGAGGTAATGCCTGAATCTTTTTGTCTGATAATGGTGTCTATAGCAATTGCTGTTTTTCCTGTTTGCCTGTCTCCAATTATCAGCTCCCTTTGGCCTCTGCCGATCGGAACCATAACATCTATAGATTTGATTCCGGTTTGAACTGGTTGGTCTACAGATTTTCTATCAATCACACCAGGCGCCACCACTTCTATTGGCGAGTTAAGGTCTGATTTTATTTCGCCCTTGCCATCTATGGGTCTGCCCAATGCGTCGATGACACGACCCTTAAGGCCTGGGCCTACTGGCACATCTAAAACCCTTCCTGTTGTTTTAACTTTTTGACCTTCTTTGATGTGGCCTGCATCACCAAGCACAACAGCACCAACTGAATCACTTTCTAGATTAAGAGCTAGACCATAGGTTCCCTCACCAAAATCTAATAACTCACCATACATAGCATCTTCTAAGCCAAAGATTTGCACAATACCATCTGCAGTTGTTAGCACTTCTCCAACATTTGCTTCTGTTGCTGCGCCTTTATATCCGTCGATCTTCTTTTTGATGATGCTTGATATTTCTGAAGGGTTAATTTTAGTAGTCATCTTTTCTCCTTTAATTTGTTAAAACTGAATTCAATCCATTTAGTTTGTTATCAACGCTCAGGTCTATTTCGTTGTCTTTGTATTTCAAGACCACGCCCCCAAGCATTGTTTTGTTTATTTCATATCTAATCGGGGTGTTTTGCCCCAGGTTTTGTGAAACAAATAAAGACACTCTGTTTTTAATTTCTTCATTTGGTTCTTCGTTTACTGTTACTTTTACTGGCACGTTGTTTTGTCTTCTTAATGCATAGTCTACAAAGAAACCAAAAATGGCTGGCAACAAGTCAAGGCGAGCGTTATTTGCAAGGGTTTGCATAAAAGCTTCCAAATCTTCATCGCCTTCAATCAAATCGATTGCTGCTTTGAGTTTCTCTTCTTTGTTTACTGTTTTGTTTTTAAACAAACCTGATAAGCCATGCACCGAGCTATCATTAGAAATGTTTTGAAAGTGCTCGACGACAGCAACAACTCCCTCGTTGCTTAAAGAGTCGTAAAGTCCTTTTGAATACACCTCTAATAACTTGTTCATTTTCTAAATTCATCTAAGCTTTTATCGACAGTATCCTGATAGTTGCTCATTGAAACTTCTTTGGCAACGATCTTTTTAACTGCTGACATAACGCTTGATGCAAAATCTTTTTCAAGGGTTTTCTTTGCGTTAACAACCTCTTTCTCAATTTCAGACTGGGCTGACCCCACAATTCTTTCCTTTTCTTCTGTGGCTTTGTTTTTTGATTCTTCTACAATCTTTTCAGACTGGTTTTTGGCATTATCCATTATCTTTTTTGCTTCTGTTTTTGCTTCAGCTAGCATTTTTTTGCCTTGCTCTTCAGCATCAATAATCTTTTTTGCGCTTTCTTCAGAATCCTTGAGACCTTGCTCTATTGTTTGGGCTCTTTCTTCCATAGCAGCCAACAATGGTGGCCAAACAAACTTCCAACAAAACCAGACGAATAGCCCAAAAGCTATCATCTGCCCAAGTAGTGTTGCGTTTAAATTCATTTTTTATGCAACAAATAATACGTAAAACGCCAGACCAACTGAAATCATTGGTACAGCATCGACAAGACCAATACCCAAAAAGTATGTAGGTCTAAGTTGATCTTCCAGTTCTGGTTGTCTTGCAATTGATTCGATGAGTTTTGAGCTTAATACGCCCGCTCCTACACCTGCTCCTATTGCAGCCAATCCAAACATTAATCCTGCTCCGATAAATCTTGCAGCTTCTACTTCCATATTCACAACCTCCTTAATGTTGTTCAAATTTTTCATGTGCCATATTCATATAGACGACTGTCAGCATCATGAAAATGAATGCTTGAAGCACGACTATTAAAATATGAAATATTGCCCATATTAAACTTAATCCAATACCGGCTAAGTTTAACCCTAATCCAGCTATGGTGAGCTGGGTAAGTTCGATTGATACCATACCAGCAATTAATAAAAATATCATCTCTCCTGCATAAAGGTTTCCATATAACCTTAGGGCCAGAGATAACGGTTTTGCTAGCAAATCTATAATTTCTATAAAAAGGTTTGCCGGCAACATCCATGGTCCAAATGGGTGAAGGGAAATAGACTTAATAAAGCCTACAAAGCCTTTAGACTTGATACTAAAAAATAAATATAAAACAAAAACTGATAACGCCAGCGACGCAGTGAGGTTTAGGTCTGTTGTTGGTACCACCTTAAGGTAAGGTATGCCAAGCAGCTCTGCTGGATAAGGTATCAGGTCAACAGGCACAAGATCCATTAAATTCATAAGCAACACCCAAGCAAATATTGTTAATGCCATCGGTGCTACTAGGGTGTTCTTTGCTGACTTAAATGTGCCTTTCACAACCCCATTAATAAAATCAATCATCATTTCTATGAAAAGTTGTAGTTTTGTTGGTTTGTCTAGTGAAAAGTTCTTGGCAGCCCGTGCAAAAATGAATAAAAACAAACCTCCTAAAAGGACCGAAAAAAACATGGTATCTATGTGAAGGGCCCAAAAGCCCATAGCCTCAACGTCTGTTTTGTTGTTTGCTAAATACCAACCATTTTCTGTAAGGGTTTCGTTGCAGTATTTCTCACCATCGTAATTTAAGTTTTTGTCTTGGCAGTAAACTTCTTTGCCTGCTTCGTCGCTACCTTTTGCGTAAAATTTTCTTTCATGGCCGGCAGGCAAGGGGCCGTACACCAAATTTTGTAAATGGTGTTCTAAATATTCTTGAAATGTACGTCCTGAACTCTCAGATGCCATGGATGCCGTAATTTTAATGCATTTTTTCCTGTCTTTACAGGGTTATGACGATATTTTCTCTATGATTCCATCAAGCTCATCATATGAGTAATATTTGATAACCATTTTGCCTTTGCCTTTGGTGTCTTCAATGCTTACTTTTGACCCAAGTTTTGAGCTTAACGCTGATTCTAGGTTTAACTCATCTCGGGATTTTTCTTTTTTGTTTTTAGTTGAGTTTGGTTGTTCTTCTAAAAGCTTTTCAAGGGCTCTTACTGAAAGCCCTTCCCTTGTAACACTTTCTAGAAGTTGGTCAACTTTGTTGTGTTCAACACCAAGCAAAACCTTGCCATGGCCTTCAGAAATCGTGCCTTTTTCAAGCTCTTTTTGAACTTTAGGGGGCAGAGCTAGCAGTCTCAAAGAGTTGGCTATTGAGCTTCTTGGTTTACCAACACTTTTGGCAACCTGTTCTTGTGTATACCCAAATTCTTCTCTGAGCCTTTGATAGCCTTTCGAAACTTCCAGCGGATTAAGATCTTCTCTTTGTACGTTCTCTAAAATTGCTATTTCAAGTGACTGGGTGTTAGAAATTTTTGCTACCACAGCCGGAATTTTCTTTAGGCCAGCAAGTTTTGATGCTCTGAGCCTTCTTTCTCCTGCAATTAGTTCGTAATTCGTGCCTTCTTGTCTCACCAAGACGGGCTGAATAACCCCGTGTTTTTTTATCGACTCGGACAGCTCTTTGAGTTTTTTTTCGTCAAATGTGGTTCTTGGTTGGTATTGATTAGTTTTTATCGCGCTTATGTTGAGTTCATTTGTTGGGGTCTTGGTTGTTGGGTTGGTTTTATTGTTCGGCTTTTTTGGGGTTGGGGTTGGGGCTTTGGTTGTTTCTCCCAAAAGCGCTTGTAAACCCTTGTTAAGTGATGTTTTTTTTGTCATTTTCAAATTTCCTAATAAACTCGCCGGACAAGCTTAAAAAAGCCTCGGCTCCTATAGATTTTATATCATAATCAACTATTGATTGGCCATAGCTTGGCGCTTCAGCAAGCCTAACATTTCTGGGTATTATTGTGTTTAAAACAACTTTTTTAAAATGTTTTTCTAGCTGGTCTGACACCTCTCTTGTTAGCCTGTTTCTCCAGTCAGCCATGGTTCTGAGAATGGCAACTATCTCTATTTTCAATCCCAAAGCGCTGTTTAGTTGTTCTATTGTGCTCTTAAGGGTTACCAGGCCTTCAAGCGCATAATACTCACACTGAACTGGGACCATTACATTTTTACAATATTCCATAGCGTTTATTGTTAGCAAGTTTAAGGAGGGCGGGCAGTCAAAAATTACATAGTCGTATTTGTTTATTCCTTTTTTTAGGTTTTTAGAAAAAAATTTTTCTCTTGTGGTTGTTTGTTCGATAATTTTTTCTGTTGCTATAAGGTTGCTGTTTGCCGGAAGTATTTCGTAGCCCCCTGAGGCTTTTTCAACACATTCCTCGAGGGGAAGTCCTGCTTCAAAGAGCTCATAAAGAGAGTCTTTTGTGTTTTTTTCTATGCCGGCTGCGGAGGTGGCGTTTGCTTGGGGGTCAATATCTATAAGAAGAACTCTTCTGTTAACTTTTGCAAGTGTTGCTGCAAGATTAACGGCGGTGGTTGTTTTGCCAACCCCTCCCTTTTGATTAGTTATTGCTATTTTTACTGTCATAAAGCTCAACAACTAGCATTTTTTCTTTATTTAAAATGTACTTGTGCCTTTTGTAATCATATAACAAAGAGCCTGCATCTGTTATCTCTTCTTGGGTTTTTTCGTCGTCCTTTTTCAAGAAAAAGAGGTTTCTAAATTGTGCTTCTCGGTTTAAGCTTTGCGCCCCCTTTTTTACGGAAGAAAAGGCTTTAAATATAGCTGAGCTTGTTTCTTCTGGGCGGAAATCTTGTATGCGGGCCGCAACCGGGTGCAGGTTCTTAAGCCCAAAGGTCCTTTTAATGTGTTTTTGGAATGCTATTTTCTTTTGATTACTATCAACCGAAAATATCTTGAGTTCTGGGTTAATTATCGACCAGACAATAGAGGGCAAGCCAGCACCTGACCCACAATCCACTATCTGCTTTTGTAGGTGTTTGTAGATCGCATCGTAAGCGGCCAAACAATCTTTTATGTGTTTTTTATAAAACTCTTCTGGTGTTTTAGCAGATGTAAGGTTGTGAACCTTGTTTTTTTCAACAACCAATTTTGCGAACTTTTTCAGCAGTTCAGTTTGCTCTAATGGCATCAATTTTTTTCAAGTGTATTGTTAAAACATTTAGTGCTGCTGGGGTTATTCCTTCCATTAAAGAAGCGTCATGTAGGTTTTTGGGCTTGTTGTTGTTCAGTTTTTCAACCAGCTCGCCTGAAAGCCCAACCACCTCGGAATAGTCAAAAATTAAACCAAGATCATGCTCTTCAAGGTTTTTCATTTTTGCTAGCTCTCTTTTTTGTTTGTCCACATAGCCGGAATATCTGACGTCGTAATACACCTCTGTAAACCTCTTGTTGTTTGTGGCTATTAGTTCTTTTACCTCGTTTTCCTTAACATCGTTCCTTTTGCACAGCTCTTCTGCTGTCTTCGTTTCGTTGTTAAGTTTTGTCTTTGTTTGTTTTAGGCTGGTTAGAATTGTTTTTTTGTCTTGTTGTTTTTGAAGAAACGCGCTTTCTCTTTCGTTATTAATTAGTCCTAGGTTTTTTGCTTCCGTGAAAAGACGGGCATCAGCATTATCTTGTCTAAGCAAAAGCCTGTGTTCTGCTCTTGAGGTGAACATTCTGTATGGCTCGCTTACGCCAAACCTTGTAAGGTCGTCCACCAAAACTCCCATATAGCTGTTTTGTCTTGTTGGGACCCATGGTTGTTCTCTTTTTGCGTGCTGTGCTGCATTAATGCCCGCGACAACCCCTTGTGCTCCTGCTTCTTCATAGCCTGTGGTTCCATTTATTTGGCCTGCTAAAAATAGGTTTGTGGTATTTTTTAGTCTTAAGTTTTTGTTGAGGTTTCTAGGATCTATATAGTCATACTCTACCGCGTAGCCTTGCTGCATTATTTCTGCTTCTTCGAAGCCTTTTATGGACCTTATATACTCTTGTTGCACTTCGGGCGGGAGGCTTGTTGAAATTCCGTTGGGGTATATCCAGTTTGTTTCAAGCCCTTCGGGCTCAACAAATATTTGGTGGCTTTCTTTATCTGCAAATCTCATTATTTTGTCTTCAATAGAAGGACAATATCTCGGACCAACCCCACTTATTAAACCAGAATACATCGCTGATTTTTCAATATTCTTTCTGATTATTTCGTGGGTTTTTGTGTTTGTTTTTGTAATGTGGCAACAAGTTTGTCTTGGGTGTGGGTTTTTGTGTTCCAAATAAGACATGAAAACTTCCTTTTCTTCGCCTTGCTGCTTTTCCATTACTTCAAAATTTACTGTTTCCTTTGCTAGTCTTGGTGGTGTTCCTGTTTTTAGTCTGCCAACCATTAAGTTTTGTTGTGCAAAATACTTTTCTAGGCCTGCCGATTTTTTTT
>SHBL01000027.1 GCA_004321845.1 SAR86 cluster bacterium
AGACCATAAAATTAGTAGAGGAATAGATACAGCCTATACAGACTTTGCTTATTATTTTGGCGGCACAATTCAAAATTCACAGAATCTTAATGAATGGGAAAATCTAGATGGTGTTTGCGGCATTAAGATATTTATGGGAGCTAGTACTGGTAATTTACTTTCTGCTACAGATGAAGAAGTTGAAGCTGTAGTTTCAAATGGACAAAGAGTTATGGCTGTTCATGCTGAAGATGAATTTTTAATGAATGAGAATAAAAAAACTATTCTTAAAGATAGTAATGATGTTGGCATGCACTGTAAATGGCGTGATGTTAATAGCTCACTAAACGCTACAAAACGGGTTGTGGGACTTGCTAAGAAACACAATAGACACGTTCATGTACTGCACATAACGACTTCTGAGGAAATGGATTTCTTAAGAAAAAATAAGGATACGGCTACAGTCGAAGTTCTGCCTAATCATTTAACTTTGAATGCACCAGATTGTTATGAAAACCTAGGCACACTTGCTCAGCAAAACCCTCCTATTAGAGAAAAACACCATCAAGATGCCTTATGGAAAGCAATTGAAGATGGTACTGTAGATATCGTAGCATCAGATCATGCGCCCCATACTTTAGAAGAGAAATCTGGTACTTATCCAAATACTCCTAGTGGAACTCCGGGTGTCCAGACATTGTTGCCAATCATGCTAGATCATGCATCAAATGGAAAGCTATCATATGAAAGATTAGTAGATTTAATGGCATATGGACCAATCAGAGTTCATAAAATAAAAAATAAATGCTCTATTACAAAAAATTATGATGCTGACTTTACAATTGTAGATCCAAAAAAAACCCATGTTATTACCAATGAAGAACAAGCCTCGAAATCAGCGTGGACTCCTTATGATGGAAAAAAAATTACAGGTATGCCTGTTATGACAATCATTAGAGGCAATATAGTAATGAGAGAAGGTGAGTTACTTGAAAAGATTACTGCGCAGCCAATAGAATTTGAGCTTGATTAATCAGGGTACTGGATCATGTCCACAACCACCCCATGGATGACATCTTAATATCCTTCTAAATCCTAACCATCCACCTTTAAAAGGGCCATATTTTTGAATTGCTTCTATGGTGTATTGTGAACAAGTTGGAGTGAAGCGACAACTAGGTCCCAATAACGGAGAGATCAGTATTTGGTAAATTTTGATTGGGATAATGAATATTAAACTAAAAAAATTTTTCATTAAGTATCTAAAGGATTTTTTGAACCATTTACGATTTCATTAACAAAACCATCTGCACTCATAACAGTATTCTTGTCTGAACCAAGCTTTCTTACTGAAACTGTTTTATCTGCAACCTCTTTTTTACCTACAGCAATAATATAGGGCACTTTATTCAAGCTATGTTCTCTAACTTTATAACTAATTTGCTCGTTTCTAACATCAACTTCTGATCTTAATTTGTGTGACAGGAGTGTTTGATTCAGCTCCTCAGCATAATCATTAGCTTCGTCAGTAATTGCAGCTATAACAGTTTGTGTAGGTGAGAGCCATAATGGAAGTTTACCTCCATAATTCTCCAACAATATGCCTATAAATCTCTCAAAAGAACCAAGAGCTGCTCTATGAAGCAATACAGGTGTATGTTTTGATCCATCGGCACCTACATAGGTTGAATCAAATCTTCCTGGTAAATTAAAATCAACTTGAAGGGTTCCACATTGCCATTTTCTTCCAATAGCATCTGTTAAGACAAAATCTAATTTAGGTCCATAAAATGCGCCATCACCTTCATCTATTGTGTAAGGAAGTTTTAGCTTTTCAATAGCATCTTGCAGAGCTTTTTCAGATTTATCCCAGCTTGCATCACTACCTATTCTTTTTTCAGGTCTGGTAGATAATTTAATATTAAAGTTAGTAAAACCTAAATCACTATACATTTTAGATAAGAGATCAATGAAATTTTTAGTTTCACTTTCAATTTGATCTTCAGTGCAAAATATATGAGCGTCGTCTTGAGTGAAACCTCGTACTCTCATCAAGCCATGCATAGTCCCTGACGCTTCATATCTATGGCATTTACCAAATTCAGCTAACCTAAATGGTAGATCTCTGTAGGATTTAATGCCTTGATTGTATATTTGTACGTGATTAGGACAATTCATCGGTTTTAGTGCATTAGTTCTTTTTTCATTTGCATGTTCTTCATCAATTTCAGTAATAAACATATTTTCACGGTATTTATCCCAATGCCCTGATTTTTCCCAAAGTTTTCTGTCAACTACTTCTGGTGTGTTTACTTCTCTATAACCAGCTTGTTTTTGCATTTCTCTTACATAGTGTTGTAATTGAGTGTAGATAGTCCATCCTTTTGGATGCCAGAATACCATTCCAGGCGCTTCTTCTTGAAAGTGAAATAAATCCATCTCTTTACCAAGTTTTCTATGATCTACTTCTTCTGCTTTTTCTAATCTCTCTAGGTATTTAGTAAGGTCTTTTTTGTTATTCCATGCAGTACCGTAAATTCTTGTTAGCATAGGTTTGTCTGAATCTCCACGCCAGTAAGCACCAGAGACTTTAGTTAACTTAAATTCCCCTATGAAGCCAAGATGTGGCAAATGAGGGCCTCGACATAAATCAATGAAACCTGAATTATCTTGTGCATAAATCTGAAAATTATCAGCCTGATCAGAATCATTAATTATTTCAGCTTTAAATCCTTCATCTAAATTATCAAACATTGCAATAGCATCATTTTTTGAATGATAGGTTTTAGTAATTTGTGTGCTTTGGCCAATAATTGATTTCATTTCCTTCTCTATGTTTGGTAAATCATCGATAGATATTGGCTTTGTAGGTAGAAAATCGTAATAAAAGCCATCTTCAATTGTAGGCCCTATTGCTAATTTGGCATCTGGATAAAGATTTTTAATGGCACTTGCAAGAACTTGAGCTGCTAAAGTATGTCTCATGATCTCAAGACCTTCATTGGATTTAATGGTTATTATTGATACTTCAGCATTTGTGCTTAATTTATCAGATAAATCTCTTTGTTCGTTGTTCACAACTACTGCTACAGCATCTTTTGCTAAGCCAGGACCTATAGATTTAGCTAAATCTAGTCCATTGCTACCTTTTGGCAGACTTTTCTTTGATCCATCTGGTAATGTAATGTCTATAGTTTCCACTCAGTTTTCCCGTTAACGTCCTTAATTGATACGTTCATTCTACTTAATTTATTTCTAATTTTGTCTGCTAAGGCATAATCGCCATTATTTCTTGCAACGTTTCTTTCATTTATCAAATCTTCAATTAACTTCTTGGTATCAGAATCTATTGATGTGTCTTGTGTAGAACCTTCAAATATATATTTATATGTTGCTATTTCCTCTGGATCAAATTTAGAGGTTTGTACAAAATTCTGCATAATTCTAATAGCTTTTGGTGTATTAAGATCGTCCAATAATGCTTTAGCTATTTCTGTAGAACCAATAAATTCTGGCTTAATGTTTTCATGTTTATTGATAAACTCTGAAATTTTATTAGCTATAGATTTTGACTGATCTAATAAAGCTTTATTCCAAGGTATAGGTTGTCTATATTGAGTTGAAAGCAATGCTAACCTAATTTGATTTCCACTATATTCTTTTATTAAATCTTTGATATAAACGACATTGCCAAGAGACTTAGACATTTTTTCATTACCTAGATTTAAAAAGCCATTATGAAACCAATAGCGGGCAAAATCCTCTACATTGCTTAAGCCATTGCAGGCACATGTTTGAGCTATTTCATTCTCATGGTGTGGAAACTTGAGGTCATTGCCGCCACCATGTATATCAAATGGTATATCTAAGGTTATTTCTGACATTACTGAACACTCTAAATGCCATCCAGGTCTTCCATATCCCCAAGGTGATTCCCAGCCTGGTTCATCTGCACTGGATGGTTTCCACAAAGTAAAATCATTTTCATTTTCTTTATAAGATTCAATTTCAATTCTTTTGCCATGTTGTTGCTCATCAATTTTACGACCAGATAATGATCCATAATTTTTAAAACTACCAACTCTGAATAGAACGTTACCATCTTTAGCATATGCTTTATCAAGATCTATTAATTTTTGAATGTACGCAATCATTTCCTTAATAAAATTTGTAGCAAATGGTTGGATATCAGGAGGGTTTATACCAATTAATCCTATATCTTCCATATAGGTAGCAAAGTATTTCTTTGTTAGGTTTTTGATTGAAATATTTTCTTCTTTTGCTGCTGCAATTATTTTGTCATCAATGTCTGTAATATTTGAAACATAGGTAACCTTTGGATAAATCCCTTTTAAGATCTTAGCAAGTAAATCAGCTGCGATGAATGCTCGTGCATTACCTATATGAATGTTGTTATATACCGTAGGACCACACGAATAGAAGCGAACATTAGTTTCATCAATGGGCTTAAATACTTCCTTTTGTTTGGAAAGACTATTATAAATTGTTAACATCTAGCTCCTATAGTAACCTGCAGAATTACTGTTATGTTCTGAAACAACTACTGAATTTACCTTCAAATCTAAGTTTAAAAAATGTGCTTCTAGGAATTTAAATGTAATTTCTGCAAAATATTCGCAGCTAATCTTTTCAAGTTCTACTATTCTGGCAGTCTTCTGATCTAAAGATCTAATTAGATCTAATTCTGGATCGTTTTGAGCAACCAAAAGCGTATGATCAAATTTCTCTCTTAACCATGCTTCAAGAAAAGCAAATTTACCAAAATCATATACCCAATTATTAATATCAAGCGTGCTAGATTCCAATTCAACTTTAAAGCCTAAGCTGTAACCATGCAGATAACGACAATTACTTTCAGCAGACCATTGTCTAAAAGCACATGAGAATCCTCTTTCTGGTCCATATGTTTTTGTTACTTTATACATATTGTTTTAATTTTTTTGATAAATAGGTAAATGGAAGTCCATTTATAGCCTCAAGACTCCCTTCTACTTTTGAAAATAGTTTATACCCATTCTTTTCAAACATATACGATCCACATGATTTTAAAGGTTTATCTGTATCAACATAGTTTTTTATCTGCTCAATAGTCAGGGTTTGCATGGTCATATTGCAAACAGTAGTTTCATTAAATAAAACTTTTGAATTTCTAGTAAAAGAATATGAGCCTATTAATTGATGTGTTTTACCGGACATTTCAGACAGATTTAAAATTGCTTTTTCAGTAGTAACAGGTTTGCTAAAAATCTTATTTTCCAACACACATACTTGGTCGCAGCCTAAAATAATTTGATCTTTATAATCTTCGCAAAGGCTAAGTGATTTTTGTTCTGCTAGATATAGACTTAATTTAGCAGGTGTTAATGAAGTATTGTTCTTTCCAATATTTTCATCAAATTTATGCTTTACGGCTTCAAATAGACAATTATGATTGCCTAATATACTTTTTCTTATTTCTGATGAGGAGGCAAGAATAAGCTTATTAGCTTCCAATTATTTTTTAGGTAATGTTACAAATGATAGAAATTCATTTCGTGTAACAGCATTTTCTTTAAATATACCTTTCATAGCGCTAGTTACAGTTGAAGATTCATGTTTATGAACACCACGCGTAGTCATACACTGATGACTAGCATCTATAACAACAGCTACTCCTTTAGGCTCTAAGACCTTTTGTATTGTATTAGCAATTTGAGAGGTCATTGTTTCTTGGGTTTGTAGTCTTTTACCAAAAACATCCACTATACGTGCTAGTTTGCTTATGCCTACTACTCTATTATTTGGAATATAACCGATATGAGCTTTACCTAAAATAGGCACTATATGATGTTCACAGTGAGATTCTAATCTTATGTCTTTAACGATGACCATTTCGTCGTAACCTTCAACTTCTTCGAATGTCTTTCTTAGAATTTCTTCAGGGTCTAGCTCGTAACCTTCAAAAAATTCCTCATAGGCTTTAACAACTCTTTTGGGGGTTTCTACTAATCCTTCTCTATCTGGATTATCTCCTGCCCATTCTATTAAGGTTCTTACTGCTTGTTCTGCTTGTTCTCTATTTGGTTTACTCATAATGGGTTTATTATAACTTCAAGATCTATGTATAGACTACTTATTTAAGGGGGATTTCTAATGATTCAAGAACATTCATCCTTTCATCTTTCAAATAAAGCTCCAATTTTGAATTAGTAAATTCAACAATGCCATAATTATGAATTGTATGTGTTTTACCAAGTAGAAGACTATCTGTCTCAGGTATGGAAGGTAAACCTCTATTAAGAGATGAGGACGTAATTTCGACTAAATCTCCTTGTTTATAAATGCCACCTCTATGTCTATCTCCACTTACAATCAGTACAGTTGAATCAAGTTGATTAAGCAAAGAAATAATCTGTGCTCTTTCATTAGGAAAGTTCGACCATTTTTCAAATCTATGTTCAGTAGCTAGTAATTGAATAGAAGTAGCTAGAATTAGTATGTCATGAGGCTTGTTTAGTTGTACTTTTAACCACTTCCATTGTTCATTGCCAAGAATTGTGGCCTCAGGTTTATCATTAGGTATGTATTTGTTATTTATCTTAGTAAGATCACTTCTGAAGTATCTGGTATCTAAACCTATAAATAAAACAGACTTATTCCCAATGGTTTTTTCTGAACTAAAATAAATTCCATCTCTTGATCTTCTAAGGTCATCTTGAGGGATATTCCAAAAGTTATTGAATAATTTTTGAGCATCTGCTTTGTTTCTATAAGATCCACCGCCATCATTTAAACCATAATCGTGATCATCCCATATGACTAATTTTTCTGTTTGTTTGAGCCACTTTGGCATAACTTTATCAAAAGCATCATATGAATTTTTTAAGTTCTTTAATTCACCACTGGGAACATCACCGTAAACATTATCACCAAGAAAGAAAAAGGTATTTAAACTTTCTTCTTCAAGAGATGACCATGCAGGTGTAGATAATCTTTGATCGTTACATGAACCAAAACCCATTTTAAACTCAACGTCAGAAAAGCATATGCTGGAAAAAAGGGCTAGAGAAAATAATTGTAGGGAAGAAAGAAGCTTCATTATAAGTATTTTATCATTTTACTGTAATGATCTATCTAATTAACGAATAATTTAGACAAGAAATATAAAAGAATGTATATTATTTAGTCCGTTTGCGACCATAGTATAACGGCTATTACGAGGCCTTGCCAAGGCTTAGATTCGAGTTCGATTCTCGATGGTCGCTCCAATTAAACCCTTTAAACATAAGCCTTATCAACTTTCATCTGTTAGAAGTAAATTGCGAAACTGAAAGGCAAGTCAGTAAGTCCTTATCTCAGCTAGACCCCAATTATGCTCATCTGAGTGATAACAATGAAAAATTTTCATCTCTTGTTGCTCTGTTGCATGATTTTGTAGATTTTGCTGAAGAGCTTGAGCAAGAAGATTCAGAGAGCTAGCATTCTGCAAGCTTACATATGGCTCTCCATTAAAATAAAGAGCATCGATATCATTTGAGTCTGACAACCTGATAATTATTTCCTGAATTCCATAAGCACTGTTTGTCATTAATTTGCCATCATCCTCATAAAGCAACCACTGTTGGCCGGCTGCATTGGTCCAATAGAAACTATCGCCTATTTTCACTATTTCAACTTCATGCCAAGGATTTCCAACTGGTTGTCTTTCATAATTTCCGAGAAGAGCATCAAACCCTATCTCATTTATATCAGCACCTACCCAATCGGTGATATCAATTCCTTCAGCAAGTGATGGGTTGGCTTCCATTAATCTTTTTTCAATTGATTCCCAATAAAAGTCTGGTTCCCATCTGCCCTCAAAATCACTAGGCCAAAAGGACCTATCAAACCAATCATGTCCCGTAATCTCAAGTTGATACTCTGGCCATGTCCTGTAGATATGATGCATAAACTCATGTTGAAACCATTGTGGATGATAAACTCTTCGTTCAACTGAGGTCCACTCCCCATTACCAAGATGAACAGGTTTCCTGATAAACCATAAGTCATCACCAATTATCAAAGGCGTTCCTTTGGGTGTTAATCCCATACCTCCTGTGATCCAGTATGGATACCCTGTGCCATCTCCTTGCACACCAGAGGGAGAAATCACTAGCCAAATATTTGTTGCTTGTGCAATCTCATCTGGAACTCTGCTGATTATCTCACTTGTATTTGGATAACTTGTAACATAGCCAGCTGACTCATTTCTATTAAAACTAGTTGTTGTGCACTCTTCTTGTCTGTGAATTTCCAGGTTTACTGATAATCCTTGAGTGATGGCTTTAATCCACTCTTTAAATAGATATGTAGCTTCCCGTAATGCTTGGTAGTCATCAGCAAGCAATCTGTTATCAACACTAATATTTAATGTCTCAAGATCATAAGATGTATTGATTGGTCTTGTTACTTGTGAACATTCAACTATGACAGCTGTTAGCTGCAGAACTCCTGTTTCATTGAGTGGTAATTCCTGAGTTATTTTGTCAATCATCCTAAGTCCGTAATAACCAATTGGATCACCATTATGCAATCCAAAATCAGCTACCCCACTTCTCCACAAATTGTCATAGAGAGGTTGCTCCTGGAAAACATTCTC
>SHBL01000028.1 GCA_004321845.1 SAR86 cluster bacterium
AATGCCTCCAACTTTCTTGGATTTATATATGAGATCATTTGGCCACTTAAGGCCAACACCTTTACTAAAGATTTTATCTACTGCGATAGTTGTTTTTAACCCAGCTAACAAGCTCAGCGCATTGTGAGGCTTCTTACAAAAGAACCCATATGAAAATGAAATGTTTCCGGATGGGCTTTCCCATCTTTTTTGATTCCTGCCCCTACCTGCAGTCTGTTTATCTGCTGTAATTAAGATAGGTTTTAATTGTTTTTTACATTCATCTCTGCATAGATCATTAGTAGATCCAACACTTTTAAAATGTAAATGATTATAGTTTTCAGGCATTCCTATCTTTTAACTGATAGGGCACATAGATAAGGTACGTTATTAACCAAGCAACTGGTATAAGTGCCACAATATGCATAGGCGCATCTGGCATAAAATTCATAATATTATCACCAGCTGGCTTTTCAAGAATGTACCAATAATTGGTATCCAAGGCAAAGTTGATTGCATACATTGCAGGCAAGAAAACAAAGCTACTAAACAGCATAACGCTAAAATAATCTTTGAGATAAGGTCTTTCTTTGGTCAGGATAAGCACTACAGAAACTCCTAATAAAATCAGAGTATGTCCATACATGTGGTTCAAATAATCAAATGTAGGAAAGCCTGTAGGTGTATCTGGAGTTAGCACTGACATCCCCGCACCGGCAATACCCCAAAAATAAGCAAATAAGAAAAACATTCTATGTCCTCCCAGAAGATAGATAGAAATACACCAAGTAGAGAAAGCACACATGTGTAGTGGCAGTGAGTCTTTCACCATTTCTCCGAAGAATGTTACTTTAAAAAATGGGTCAATAATTTCATGCGATAACATTAAGAAAGCAAGAATATATTTTACGTTTCTAATTGTTCTTTCACTGCTCCCAATAAAGACTTTAGGCAGAAAAATTACTATAGCAATACAAAATGCCGCAAATAAAATATGCGATGGTGCTAAGAGGCTAAAAGGTTCAGGTTGCATTATTTTTAATTAAATCTGCTGCTTTTTCTGCAATCATAATAGCGGGTGCATTTGTATTGCCACCTATCAGAGTTGGCATGATGGAAGCATCTATCACACGAAGCCCTGAAACACCTTTTACTCTAAGATTGCTGTCTACAACAGCCATTTCATCACTACCCATTTTACATGTTCCAACAGGATGGTAAATAGTATCTGATCTTGTTCTTATTGCAGATTCAATAGCTTTATCGTCATTAATATTTATTGGATTTCTTACATTATTAAATTGCTTAAGTGGTTCTGTATTCATTATTTCCATCATCTTTTTATAACCCTTTATCAATACTTTCATATCATCTTCATGAGATAAATAATTTGGATCAATGATTGGATCATCATCAGGATCTTTTGATGCTACCTTTACTGTTCCAACTGATTTAGGCCTTAAAAGACAAACATGGCAACTAAATCCATTCCCCCAGATATCTGCTCTTCCATGATCTTCTACCATAGCTACAGTAAAGTGCAGCTGTAAGTCAGGTACTTCTAGACTTTCATCACTTTTAATAAAGGCTCCACCTTCAGCTAGATTTGAAGACCACATGCCCTTGCTAGCTAGGATGTATTTTATTAATTCAAAAGGTGCTCTAAGTGTAAATTTTAATGATTTAACTGGTTTTCCAAACAATTCCCAACTATCCACTTTATGTGAAGTTATATAATCAATATGATCTTGGAGGTTTTCACCAACTCCTTTTAAGTTTACGAGACAATCTATGCCTTTAGATTGAAGAAAACTTTCATTACCAATGCCCGATCTCATTAATATGGTTGGAGAACCAAAAGCACCACCACATAGCAATACTTCTTTTCTTGCAAAGATTTCGTTAGCAAGATTTTTTGTTTTGCACTTTACTGAAACTGCTTTTAAATTCTCAAAAACGACTTTATCTACAATAGTATCTGTAAGAATTGTTAAATTTTTTCTATCTTTTATTGGGTTTAGATAACCCACAGCAGCACTACATCTTTTGCCATTTTTTTGAGTAACTTGGTAAAGCCCAACACCTTCTTGCTCACTGCCATTAAAGTCATTATTTTCAGGATAAATTTTGCTGCCTGCTTCAACAAAATACCTACTGAAAGGATTATCATGTCTTAGCTCTGCTACATTTAAAGGCCCATCTTTGCCATGATATTCATCCTGTATTGCTTCATTATGTTCAGATTTAATAAAGTACGGCAAAACCTCATCGTAGGACCATCCTTCATTACCAAGAGATGCCCAATGATCATAATCCCATTTATGGCCACGAATATAGACCATGCCATTTACAGAACTAGAACCCCCTAAAGTCCTTCCTCTGGGCTGATATCCTCTTCTATTTTCTTGATAGCTTTGGGGCATTGAGTGTGAGCTTCCAAGCGAATCAACTGCATTAGATGCACCTTCGGTAACTGTGACTTCATTAAATTCTTTTTGAGGTGTAGTGTCATATTGATATGAATATTCAGTTTCAGGAAGAAAGGCAAACATTGCTGGAACATGAATCAGCGGTGTCTTATCAGCTGGACCGGTCTCCAGTAAACAAACATTTACATTAGAGTCTTCAGTCAATCGATTTGCAAGAACACAACCTGCAGAACCTCCGCCTACAATTACATAATCAAATTCTGTCATGCCTTCTTAGTCTTATCCCAAATTAAAAACGGAATATATGTGATAAAGAAAACCACAAGTGCTAAAGGTGCTACGCCTAGCATGTGAAAAGGTGGAGCTGGCATCAGATCCATTAACGATTCGCCATCAGGAGTATTCATTAAGTACCAATAATTTGCTTCTCCTCCAATAATCAAATTTATGACCAATACTGGAATAAGCAATAGTATTGTAATCACTGCCATCTTCCAGAAATTCTGTAGGTATGGTCTATATTTTAAGACCGCAAGTGCAAAGAAAATTCCAAGAAGGATTTGCCCATGCCCATAAAAGAACATGAAGAACTCAATATCAGGCCATGCAAAATCTAGATCAGGAGTTATTAAAGCCATTGTTGCACCTCCAATACCCCAGTAGAAAGGTAGTTCAAAAAACATTTGATTTTTCTTTTTCTGTAATAAAAAAATGCCGATTAATACAGCACTGAAATTACACATATGCAAAGGTAGATAAGTCTCCCATGGCTTATCAAAGCCATATATATAAATAAAAGGCTTAGTTGCCTCAAAAGCTAACAGAGACACACCAATCAGTTTTGCTGCAAATTCTTGCATCTTATTGCTTAAAAAATTTCCAAGCACAGAAAGAATTAGAATAATTACAAATGAATATGTAAGTGCTTGTGTATGTTGTTCTCCAAAAAGAATAAATGGTTCTGTCATAGACCCCCCAAAAAAAACCTTTCTCTAATAATACTACCTGTGTTGATAGATACAAAATTTAATTTAAGATGAATTAAGGAAGTTAAATTATGTCCAATGATTGTCTTTTATTAAATGGAAATGGAAAACCAGTGAGTTATTTTCCTCTTTCGACTATAGATTGGAAAACAGCGATAAGACTATTGATAACTAAAAATATTATTGTTATCAAGAGCCATGAAAATTGGACAGTGAGATCTCCATCAATGGAAATTGATGTGCCAAGTATAATTATGCTTAGAAGGTTCCATAAGTTTCAAAATTATGTGAAATTCTCAAGATCAAATATCTTCTTAAGAGATATGTATAGATGTCAGTACTGCAGTGATATATTTGATAATAAACAGCTAACACTTGACCATGTGATTCCTCGATCAAAAGGCGGCCAAACAAACTGGGAAAATATTGTTACTTCTTGCAGGTCATGCAATACAATCAAAGGAGCTAAACCTTTAGAGCCAAAAAATAAACCTATCAAACCAAGTTTTGCCCACCTATTGAATGGGCATAAACTTAATAAAAAAGATTTTCCGGATGAATCTTGGGTTGACTATATTTTTTAATATTTAATGGAACAACCATAAGGTCTTGTCTTTTTGTCTCTAACCCCTTCGCCAGAAACAAGCTGACTAACAGCATTTCTCACATAATTTTTAGCTTTACTAAGGTCAGTTGAAAACAAAGCTCCTGTATTGCCTAAATTATCGATAGCACCCTGATATCTAACTTTACCAACCTCATCTAATAAAAACATATGAGGCGTAGTTTTTGCACTAAACATTCTTCCTACATCGCCATTAGTATCTAACAATACATGTGTAGGGTGTGCATTTCTTTCCGATGTTAATTCTTTAGCTTGCTCTTTTGTTACATAACCTTGCTTTCCTTTTGCTGAAGAAATAATAGACAGCCAGACTATTTCATTATCAGTCATATCTTTTTGGATGGTTTGCATGTTTTCTGTATCGTAATGTCTTTTCACAAATGGACAGTCGTGATTAGTCCATTCAAGAATAATTTTTTTCCCTTTGAACTCGTCTAACGAAACGGATTCATTATCTTGGTTTAAAAGACTGAAACTTGGAGCAATTTCTCCATTTTTTACTGATGCCGATGCTAGAAAGCTCAGTAATAGTAAACTTAATATTTTAATTCTCATTGATTACCTCCATTAAATAACCTTCAGTTAATATTTCATTAAGAACCATTGGTTCGTCAAGCTTTTCGTTCCAAAAAATATATAGTGGAATTCCTGATCTATTATATTTTTCAATTTGAGCCGCTATCTGTGGGTTTCTATTAGTCCAATCTGCCTTAAGGTAGGTCACATTATTTTTATCAAATTCATTAAAAATTTTATCGGTGAATGCTACACCTTCATTGACTTTACACGTAATACACCATGCAGCTGTAAAGTTTATAAAATACGATTTGCCATTTTTTTGTAATTCAGATTCTTTTTCGATGGACCATGTTATTGTATTTTTATCTTCTACAACACTTTGAGATTTAAATTCCCATTTACTTAACTCATAGCCCCAACCAAAAATTACCAATAAGGCAATTATCAAATTATATTTAAATTTTATTATAGATAACCAAATTATAAATGCTGCCAAAAACCAACCCACCAATACTAGCAATAAAGAATTAGCGTCTACTTGATTTGCAAGTACCCATAGAAGCCAAATTGCTGCTCCAAACATCATAAAACCAAACAATTGTTTTAACGTTTCCATCCATTTGCCTGGTTTTGGTAACAAGCTAATTAATGAAGGAAATAAAGCTATTAGAAAATATGGCAGAGCAAAACCAATTGCTAGCGATAAAAATATTAGATATGAATATAAATCTGGCTGAATTAGCGCAAAACCTAAAGCAGCTCCCATAAATGGAGCTGTACAAGGAGAGGCAACAATTACAGAAAGAGCACCGGTTAAGAAAGAATTAACTGGCCCAGAACCATTAATATAATTTTCTAGCTTACCCATACCAGTTCCAAGATTTATATCTGTAACTAGAACAATACCAATTGCAAAAATAAGTATAGATAGAAGCGTCACAACAAAGGGGCTTTGTAATTGATAACCCCAACCAATCAACTCACCTGCATTCTTCAATGATACTAAGGTAATTGCAATTGCCATGAATGTTGCAATAACACCGAAAACGTACGCACTTGCATTTAAACTAACAGACGATTTTGAATCTGCAGAACTTTTTACAAGAGACAAAGCTTTCAGAGCTATGACTGGTAAAACGCAAGGCATAAGGTTAAGTATTAAGCCTCCAATAAAAGCAAAAAGAATTGCAGTTAAAAGTGAAATACCAACATCAGAATTTACAGAGACAGCACCAGCTTTTTCGACTTCAAAAAATGAATTTTCGCTTGAAATTACACCTTTTAATGTTCCGGTAAAATCCTCGAAGACTTCAAAGGAAAGGGCGCCATTTTCAGATATCTGTTCTGATGAGAAATCCATAGTATTTTCATCGAAAGGGAAAAATTGTGATTGACTAGATATTGATTTTGATTCAACAGTAAACAAAGTACCTATTGAAGATACTAAAGTGTCTGGTGGTGCTCTTATGGGAACAAGATTACGCCATTTCTTAAGTTGATCAGGCCTCTCTTCTATGTTTAGTATTTGGTTCTTAAGCTTTAAAAGAAGTGTCGCTTCTTCAGGCACACAAATATCATCACAAACAAGAAACTTTGTAGTAATTTCTGATTCTTGGTCATTAAGATTTTCAAGTTCAAGTTGGAATGGAAATACCACCTCATCCACATAACCAAATGTCATTAATGGTGGATACTCAATCTTCTGCGGACCTGGCCAAGCATTATTTTTAATCTTCCACCCATCTGGTGAGTTAAATTCAAATATTGGCGGACCACCAGAATCACCTGGGTTAATCCAGTAAGTGTGCCATCCAGCAGTTAATGTGAACTTATAGCCTAATTCGATAACACCAGGCTTATCAATGATATTTTTTTCGCCAATGATAACAATTTCGGCGTGATCGGTCTTTGCTGATTTTGCTTCAACAAAAACTACATAAAAAATTAAAAATAAACTTAAATATCTCATAAGAGAGAAGGGCGGTTATACCGCCCCAAATTATTTAACCTCTATTACTCGAGGTTTCTTGTGATCAGGAACCACTCTTTCCATATCTATAGTCAAAAGACCATTTTTCAAAGAAGCTCCTAGTACTTCAAGATCTTCTGCTAATGTGAACTTTAATTTAAAAGCTCTTTTAGCAATGCCTTTATGTAAAGTTTCAGAGTTTTCTGATGAGGCATTAGGTCCATCATGTTTGATACTTAACGCACCATCACATAATTCGATATCAAGATCTTTCTTTTCAATTCCAGCTAGAGCAACCTCTATTTGAAACTTTAATCCATCCTTATAAATATTATAAGGTGGGTAACCAGTTTGAGACTCATTAGAAATTCTTTCGAGCCTATCTACGAGATTTTCAAAACCTAAAACACGGTTTGAAAACATTGGATCAGTAAAATTAATTAACATATTAGTCCTCCTTAAAGCGACTAGTTAAATTTTGTTGGCCTCACCTGAGCACCAACAATATTTAATTTAGAACTAAATTAAGAAAAATCAAGAACTTTTTTACATAAAAGTAACGTTTACTTCACAATAACTGGTTTTTTTATTATATAATGAGTAGTATACGTTACATATACATAGATAATAGTATCTTTTATTTAAATAAATTAAGGAGATTTTATGAAGAATAAGTCTAAGAAGTTCAACAATGGTGGCAACTGGATTGGTGTTGGTACAGCGATAGGAGTAGCTCTTTTTGCTGCTACTAATGAACCTGTATGGATAGCTGTAGGTGTTGCAGTTGGTGCAGCGCTAGGTTGGCGCAAACCAAAAGATCAAAATAATAATAAGGAGATATAATGACTTTTTTTTTACGAGCAATCTTACTATTTATATGTGGAATAGTTCAGATTTTTTTTGCGGCACATCTTTTATTTGATTGGAGTATTCTTGAGCTTCCATCAGATCTTATGTTTATACCTGGAATTTTTGTCTTAATAACTTCGGCAATTCTTTCAATTGATTATTACTTAGGAAAGAAAGAAACGAGTAAGGCTCTTTATGATGAATATATTGCAGATAGATATTACAAACTTGGAGCAGCAGGCTTTTCAATTTTTGGGCTAGGCATATTTAGCTTGTTTGCTATTCAGGATTTTTCAAATTGGAACTTACAAGCTGCAAATGAATTTATTTTGAACTTATCAAGCTTCCTCTGGTTCGTATTTGGAGCATTAATAGTTATTTTTTCGTATGGTGATTATAGAGAGTCAGTAGATGGGTAAAGATCATAAAGATTTGGTTGTGATGCTGACGTATAAAAGAAAAGAAGCAGGCATCACGCAAGCGAGCTTAGCAGAGGCAGTACAAGTTTCTAGAAAAAGTATTAATGCTATAGAAAATGGCATCTATGTACCATCTACTGTATTGTCACTAAAAATTGCTACAGTCTTGAATTGCAGTATTGAGGATATATTTAAATTACATGATGGAACTTTTCCGTTATTA
>SHBL01000029.1 GCA_004321845.1 SAR86 cluster bacterium
CAGATGCAGAAAGAACTGATCTCGATAAATTGCATTTGGTAATAGAAGCAATATTAGGTATTTGCTTAATTCTAGCCTTGGGTTTTCACTTAGCGCCTGTTGGAGTAATAGGACTTTTCCTTATGGTTTTTTTAACAGCCTTTAAAGGCATTACTGAAGAACATCAATTAGGAGGTGCTTTTAAAGAATCTCTTCCTTTTACTGCCTTGCTTGTTATCTTTTTTGTTGTTGTTGCTGTCATAAGTGACCAAAAACTATTTACACCTGTTATAGATGTTGTTTTAGCTACATCTGAAAATGTTCAGGTGCCGCTTTTTTATTTAGCAAACGGAGCACTTTCCGCTATAAGTGATAATGTCTTCGTTGCTACTGTTTACATGAATGAAATAGTCCAGGCCCTAAACAATAATATAATTACACAAGATCAATTTGATAGATTAGCTGTGGCCATCAATACAGGTACAAATTTACCAAGTGTTGCAACTCCAAATGGTCAAGCTGCGTTTCTTTTCTTGTTAACCTCATCTTTGGCACCCTTAATAGGCTTGTCTTACATGAGAATGGTCTACAAAGCACTGCCTTACACAATTGTTTTAACACTTGTTGGTTTGGCTTGTGTTATCTATTACATATGATTTCAAATCCTCATAAATTTTGCATCGCACCTATGATGAAAAAAACGGATAAACATTTCCGATTTCTGGCAAGACAATTTACAAAAAAATCAATGCTTTACACAGAAATGATCCATGCTAACGCAATACTAAAAGGTAATTCTGATAGGCTGTTAGCTTTTGATAATTGTGAACATCCTGTAGGGCTGCAACTAGGCGGTTCTGATCCCAAATCTCTTTCTGAAGCCGCTATTGTTGGACAGGAGTATGGTTATGATGAAATTAATCTCAATGTTGGCTGTCCATCCAAGAAAGTTAAGTCTGGAAACTTTGGTGTTTTTTTAATGAAAAATGTGAAGTTGCTTAGCAAGTGTGTAAATGAAGTAAAAAAGAATATTGATATTCCTTTTTCTATTAAATGCAGAATTGGTGTTGATGATTTTGAAGGTGAAGAATATCTTAAAAATTTTATCTCCACCATATCAGACCATGACATAGACACATTTGTAATCCATGCACGTAAAGCTATTAGTGGTCTCGATACTAAACGAAATAGATCAATACCTCCTTTGAATTATGACCTTGTATTTAAAATGAAGGATTTATTTCCCGAACTTAAAATCATAATTAATGGCGGCATTGAAGAAGTATCAGATGTTAAGGCACTTCTAAGTCACGTTGATGGCGTTATGCTTGGCAGAAAAATTTACTCTGATCCAGCATTTTTATTGCAAATCGACAAAGAAATATACCAAGAAGATACTGAGCTTGATTTTACATCAGGCATGCAAAATTATATGTCTTATATTTTAGATCTTGAAAATAAGAAGGATGTGAATAGAGCTATCACACATCTAGTTCAGATAATTAGGAGAATATCTCATACAAAAGACATGAGAAGGCAGTTGCTAGAGAATGTCAAAGATGGTTCATTGGAATTGGAGCAAATCTTTAGTGGTTTTAAGGCAGATCTAAATCAAAGAGCTCATCTTCAAATTCACTAAGGAATTCGTCTTCGACTTGACCGTCTTTTACAGAATGCTCTCTAGATTGCAAGAAAACATCTTTTGTAAATTCATATTTGTCACCAATAATTAAATTTTCTGCTGCCAAAATTCTCTCCCTTGTCTCTAATACATCTAAGAATGAAAAAACAACCTTTGTTTTATCGTCTTCTATTGCAAAAGAACCTGATACATACCAACTTAAAGGTATGCCAAAAACATCTCTTACAGTTGATGGTCCAATAAATGGGATAAATACATATGGACCGGAAGATATGCCCCAATAACCTAGTGTTTGCCCAAAATCTTCTTCATGTCTTTTAAGTCCCATTCTTGATGCAACATCAAAAATACCACCAACACCAACAGTAGTATTTATTAAAAATCTGAGAGAATCTTGGGCAGCTAATTTAGGTTTTCCTTGAAGCAATTGATTAATAACCGTATCTATCTCACTTATATTATGAAAAAAATTTGTTACTGAATCTTTAATAAATAACGGTGTATATTCACTGTAAATTTCTGCAGTAGGGCGCAAAAAATTTTGATCAATAGAATCTGTAACATTAAAAACCACTCTATTCATTTTTTCAAAAGGATCAATTTCTATCTTTTCTTCGTTATCTTCTGCGGAAAGCAATAACGAGAATAGTAAAAATAAAGTAATTTTTTTCATGTTTGTAAAAGTTTTTCAGGAAAATACTTTTTTAATTTATTGATTTGTTTTACCTCTTGATAAAAGTCATTTCGTTTGATTCTCGGTAAAGAGAACAAAATATTTTCATTAAATTCAGCTTTAATTCTAACACTTTCTATAACGTTACCGTTTTCATCTAAATTTTCTGACATATTTTCAATTAATCCTAAAATCTTTACATTAAATTTTTTCATTAGTGTTTGTGTTCGTTTAAGATCTGAAATACAAAAATCATCGTCTACTGCAATCAGACAAGCTTTATTGATATTAAGATCATTTAAAATAGTTAAATATGCATCGCCTGTACCTGGAGGCATATCAATTAAAAGATAATCTAAATCTCCCCATCTTGTATTTAGGTATAGCTGTTTTATAGCTTTGCTTAAGACAGGTCCTCTCCAAATTGCTGCCTGGTCTATATCAAGAACAAAACTTATAGAATTTAATACCAAGCCAGCAGTTTTTATTGGTATTAATTTTTTGTCGGAATCATATGAAATTTTTATATTTTCAGTTCTATCAAATAATATTTCTGTTAAATTTGGACCATAAATATCAGCATCTAATAACCCAACACGATAGCCTGCATTTTTTAAATAGTTAGCAAGCATATAAGTTATTGAAGTTTTACCTACACCACCCTTACCAGAAGCGATAGCTATTTTTTCCATACATGCAAAAGTTAACATATAATTTCAAAACAAACATGAAGTATTTAGTTACAAGCGCCCTACCCTATGCAAATGCTCCCTTGCATTTAGGTCATGTTCTTGAGATTGTTCAAACGGATGCATGGGTAAGACATAAAAATCTTACAAAAGATGAAGCATTATATTTCTGCGCTAGTGACACTCATGGAACACCAATTATGCTTAAAGCTAAAGATTCAGGAATCCAACCTGAAGAACTAATTAACAAGATGCATGCTAATCATAAAAATACATTTGAAAAATTTAATATTAATCTTGCTAATTTTCACTCTACTCATTCAGAAGAAAATAAAATACTTACAGCAGATATCTTTAAAAATGCACAAGATAAAGGCTATATCTATAAAAAAAATATTTCTCAACTGTATGATGAAAATGAGGGAATATTTTTAGCAGATAGATTTGTAAAAGGTTCATGTCCTGTATGTAAAGCAGAAGATCAATACGGTGATGCCTGCGAAAAATGTGGATCAACTTATGATGCTCTAGAATTAATTAACCCAATATCTGCTCTCTCAGACTCAACACCAATAATTAAAGAATCCGAGCATTATTTCTTTCAATTAAATAAATTATCGGATTTTCTGAAATCCAACATAAAAAAAATATCAAAACAGCCGCCAATAGAAGCAAAATTAAATGAATGGTTAGATGAAGATTTAAGAGACTGGGATGTTTCTAGGGATGACCCATATTTTGGCTTTAATATTCCTGGTGAAGACAGTAAATATATCTATGTCTGGATGGATGCTCCGGTTGGGTATTTAGCATCTATACAGAATTGGTCTGAATCATTGAATAATGACTTTAATGATTTAATGAATTCACAAGATACAAAACTTATTCACTTTATTGGAAAGGATATTGTTTATTTTCATCTTCTATTTTGGCCAGCAATGCTTAAGACAGCAGGAATTAAAAATTTAGATGAGGTTTTTGTTCATGGTTTCTTAACTATTGAAGGTAAAAAAATGTCAAAATCAAAAGGGAATTTTATCTTAGCAGATAAGGCACTAGATTATGCTCCAGCTGATTATTATAGATACTACTTATCTTCAAAACTAAATACAGATATTTCTGATATAGATTTTTCGTTAGATGACTTTATTCAGAAAGTTAATAGCGATCTTATTGGTAAATATATAAATATTGGTAGTAGGACACAAAATTTTTTGGTGAAACTAAATGGTTCTAAAATTATTCCAAATAGCCTTACAAAATCACAAGAGTTTAAAGATAATTATGTTGAAATTATTTCTCAAATTGATGCTAAAGAATACTCAAAAGCATTAAGAAATATAATGATGCTTGCCGATAAAATAAATGCTTATGTATCAAAAGAGGAGCCTTGGGATAAGGCAAAAAATGGTAATGAAGAAGCATGCTTAAAAATTTGCTCTGAATCATTGAATGTTTTTAAGGATTTAACAATTTTGTTGCAGTCTTTTATTCCTGAGATAACTTCAGAAGCCCTGAGCATGTTAAATTTAGGTAAATTATCTTACTCAGATCTTGGTTTAGATAATATTAATTCAGTACAAAAATTTAAACCCTTTATAAGAAGACTTGAAAAAACTGAATTTGAAGGAATACTAGATTAAATGGAAGAAATAAATATAGAAGATTTTGTGAAGATTGATCTGCGTATAGCAAGAGTTAAAAATGCAGTTGAAGTCCCAGAAGCTAATAAACTCATTAAACTAGTATTGGATGTAGGAGATCTTGGTGAAAAAACAGTCTTTGCAGGTATTAAACAAGCCTACAAGCTTACTGACTTAGAAAATAAGCTGGTTGTTCTTGTGAACAATTTAAAACCCAGACAAATGAGTTTTGGCCTTTCAGAAGGCATGATCTTGGCAGCGGGTCCTGGTGGAGAAGATGTATTTATGGTTTCTCCAGATAACGGAGCGCAACCTGGCATGAGAGTTAAATGAAAACAGATATATTAGTTATAGGTGCAGGGCCTGTCGGGCTTTTTACAGTATTTGAAGCTGGTATATTGGGGCTAAAGTGCACATTAATCGATAACCTTGATAAACCAGGTGGTCAATGTGCTGAGTTATATCCTGATAAACCTATATTCGATATTCCAGGTGTTCCCTATCAGACAGCTCAAGAACATGTTGATGCTCTACTTAAACAAATAGAACCATTTGACTACGATCTTATTTTAAGTGAGCGCGTTGAAAGCATGGCAGAAGAAAATGACGGTTGGAAAGTTATTACAAATAAAGGTTCAGTGATAGAGTGCACAAATATATTCATTGCTGCTGGTGCAGGATCCTTTGAACCAATAAAACCAAACTTGGAATCTGATTATTCTGATTTAGAAGAAGAAAAAATATTTTATTCAATTAAGGACAAGAATTTATTTAAAGATAAAAATATTGCTATCTTTGGTGGTGGTGATAGTGCTTTAGATTGGACTGTAGAATTAGAAAAAATTGGTGCTAATGTTTCATTGATACACAGAAGAGATGCGTTTAGAGGTGCTCCAGATACTGAAATGACCGTCAGAGATTTAGATAAGGAAGGTAAGATTCAGCTTCTCACCCCTTTTATAATAAAAGATATAACAAGCAAGAACGATATAGAAGAAATTAAAATTATTAATACAGCTACAAAGGAAGATCAATTAATTACTGCAGATTACATATTATTTTTTTATGGCTTGAATAAAAAACTTGGTCCGATTGTTGATTGGAATTTAGAGTTAGCTGGAAATAAAATTAAGGTTAATACTGAAAATTTTCAAACAGATAAAGAAGGAATCTTTGCAGTAGGAGATATAAATACCTATCCAGGAAAACTCAATTTAATTCTTTCAGGGTTTCATGAAACTACTCTTGCAGTTCAAAAAGCATTTCAAAGAGTACATCCAGGTGAAAGAGTGCCATTTGGCTACACCACATCCAGCACAAAAATACACGAAAAATTGGGTTTTTTAGAAGATAAATAATTAAATAATACTCAATTCATTTTCTAAATGAGAATCATTAGCAAAATACTATTTTTTCTTGATTTTTAGGGGTAAAGAACATATAAATTACTCATGCAAGGAAACGATCAAGTCATCAAACATCTTAATAAAATTCTATCTAACGAATTAAGAGCAATTAACCAATACTTTTTACATTCAAGAATGTTATCTGATTGGGGTTTAGATAAATTTGCTCAGTATGAATACACTGAATCCATGGATGAAATGAAACATGCTGATGTATTGATACAAAGAATACTATTCCTAGAAGGTTTACCGAACATGCGTTATCTTGGCAATGTTTATATTGCCGAAAATCCAATTGATGTTCTTAACAACGACTTAAAATTAGAAAATGAAGCGATACCTGATTTGCGTGATGCCATACTAGCTTGTGAAAAAGTTAATGACTTTGTTTCAAGAGACCTTCTTCACAAAATATTAGAGAGCGAAGAAGAACATGTAGACCATCTAGAGACTCAGCTCGACCTACTAGAGAAAGTTGGAAAAGAAAATTTTCTACAGACCCTTATTACTTCAACTTAATACCGTTGAAAGCTCATCACTTTCATGCATCTCTGTAATTATATCGCAGCCTCCAACAAGCTCTCCATCAACAAATAATTGTGGAAAGGTAGGCCAGTCAGAAATTTTAGGAAGATTGGCTCTAACTTCCGGGAATTCTAATACATCTATATAGCTAAACTCTACGTCATAACTAAATAATATTTGAGCCACTTTTGATGAAAAACCACACTGAGGTTGATATGGTGATCCCTTCATAAAAAGTAGTACTTTATTGTCTGATATTTGGTCTTTAATGTCTTTTATTACTTTATCCATTTATAAGTTCTATATATTGATTAATTGTTTTTTTAAAACCCTGATTTAAGGATTCAGAAATAATAGCATGACCTATAGACACTTCATCAATTAAATTTGTTTCTATTAGATATGGCAAATTAATAAGATCTAAATCATGGCCTGCATTTACTCGCATATTTCGTTGTTTTGCAATTTCAGAAGTATAAATAATTTTTGATAACTCTTTATCAACCAAATCAGCGTTGTTTTGTTTTACAGCTGCTGCGAATGGTCCTGTGTAAATCTCAATGGAATCTATCGCTTCATTTTTTAAGTCATTAAGATTAGCCCCTGCATTTATAAATACACTACATCTAGTGCAGTTTTTTTTAATATTATGGATATAGTTTGCTGAATTAAGATCTTGAATTGCCCAACCATGATCAGAAGTCAGCTGATTAGTTGCATCTGGAACCAAGGTTGCTTGAGTTGGCTTGAATTCTTCAATCAGTGGTATAAATCCTTTGTAATTTAATGATGCAACTTCTTGTGGATTACCTTCGATATTAAATTCTTTATTATATTCATCAGTTAGGTTCTTAATACATATGAGATCATCGTATGTAATGTGTCTATTATCTGGTCTAGGATGGACTGTAAGCCCTAAAATATTTTCTTCTAAAGCAGTAATTGCATATTCTGCTATATCAGGATTATTTGAGCCTCTTGAATTTCTTAATAAGGCGATTTTATTTAAATTGATGCTTAGCTTCATATTAGTTAAGAAAATTCTTATAAACATTATTATAATTTAAAAGTGCGCTTGTAGCTCAGCTGGATAGAGCGCTTGGCTACGAACCAAGAGGTCGGGAGTTCGAATCTTCCCAAGCGCACCATTTTAGGATGTTATGAAACAATATTTATTTGTATTATTTTTAGCAATTAACACAGTATCTAGTTTTGATAGAGTTACTGGACTTCCGTTTGCTAGCAGATCAGAAGTTATAGCTACCAATGGAATGGCTGCGACAAGCCACCCTCTTGCAACTCAAACTGCAATTAATGTGTTAAAAGACGGTGGTAATGCTATTGATGCTGCAATTGCAGCCAATGCTGTATTAG
>SHBL01000003.1 GCA_004321845.1 SAR86 cluster bacterium
TTATTTCAAAAAAAGTAAAAGGTAAGACTATATATTTGTGCGATCAGAACAATGAAATGATTGAAAAGGCAAAAGAGAGATCATTAAACGAAGGGTTTTATCAAAAATGCAATTTTTCCGTATCAAGTGCAGAGGGTCTGCCTTATGAAAACGAAACTTTTGACAAGGTATTCATTTCTTTTGGGTTTAGAAATTTTTCTGATAAAAAGGGTAGCTTGAACGAAATTTATAGAGTATTGAAGAAAGGGGGTAAGCTTCAAATACTTGAATTTTCATCTGCTCAAGGTAAAAATTTTTCAAAACTTTATGATTTCTATAGCTATAACTTCATACCAAAAATAGGTGACTTAATATCAGGTGATCATGATAGTTATGATTATTTAGTTAAATCTATTCGCACTCATGAAAATCAAGAAGAAATGCTAGAACTATTTAATCAAACAGGCTATTTGGAATGTGAATTCGAGAACATCTTCAGGGGTATTGTTGCTATACATAGAGGAACAAAGTGAGATTAATAAGGCTTTTTCAGATATTTTATTCAATTCGAAGTACTGGAATTTTTAATTTGTTTATAAAAGGTTATAACCCTTTTTTAAAAACTTTTAATCAACGAAATAATATTGAGAATAAATTTAAAAAAACCATGGAAAATTTGGGTCCAGTTTTTGTTAAATTAGGCCAGCTCTTATCGACTAGAACAGATATAGTGTCTCATGATTTAGCGAAAGAACTAGGAGAGCTTACTGATAATTGTGAGCCGGTAGAATATTCATATATCAAAGACCAACTAATTAAAAATTTAGGCACTAAATCACAAAAGATTTTAGACACCATCGATCCAAGTCCATTAGCAGCTGCTTCGCTGGCGCAAGTTCATAGGTTCTCATATCAAGATAAAGAACTGATTGTTAAGGTGCAAAGACCAGATCTAGAAAAATTGATTTTGCGTGATATTCAAGCTATCAGGCTTGGTGCAAGACTAATAAGATTATTTTATAAAGGCTATCCCAGGATAAATTTAAGTTCTGTTGTAGATGACTATGAGAGGATTATTTTAAATGAGCTTGATTTTAGAATTGAAGCAGCAAATGCAAAGAAAACTTACAACAACTTCCTGCAGACAGAACATTTATATGTTCCTGAAGTCCATGATGATTTTACGACAAAAAAAACACTGGTTATGGAATACATAGATGGTGTTCCTATAACATCTACATCTGATTTAAAAAAATTGGGTCTAAATCTAAAAACTCTCTCTGAAAATGGTGTAAAAATTTTCTTGAAGCAAGTCTTTGATGATAATTTTTTTCATGCTGATATGCATCCAGGCAATATCTTTGCTGCAAAAGATAATCCAAATAATCCATATTATTATGCTGTTGATTATGCAATTTGTGGTTCTCTTACAGAATCGAACCAGATATTGCTAGCTCAAATGATTGCTTGCCTATTAGAAAGGGATTTCTTTTCCTTGGCTCAACTTTTTATATTCGCTGAATGGGTTAAGGAAGATACAAAAACTGAAGAGCTTGAAGCTGTTTTAAGGGCCAATTGTGAAACGCTGCTTGATAAGCCTCTTTCTCAAATATTGTTTGGGGAATTATTGCTAAATCTTTTTGATGGAATGAAGCAGTTTGATTTATATCTAGATAATGATTTAGTCCTTTTAGTTAAGACATTAGTACATATCGAAGGAATGGGTCGACAGATATACCCAGAGCTAGATTTCTGGTCGATAGCTCAGCCATTTATAAATAGATGGATAAATGAGAAATATAGTGTAAAAGGTTTAATCAAGTATCTTGTATCAAAAAAACATATACTTACATATATGATTCTCAAGAAAATTGAAGAGTCTAGATATAAATTTGAAGAAGGCAGTGTAGAAGAGACATGAGTATTGGATTTTGGCAAATACTGGTAGTTTTATTACTAATTTTAGTAATTTTTGGATCATCAAGGATAAAATCTGTTGGCTCAGATTTAGGTAAAGCATTCAAAGGGTTCAAAAAAGAAATTAAAGAGGAAGATGATCCAGATAGGGATTCCTGAACTCTTAATAATAATTCTAATAACTTTATTTTCTGTTAAACCAGAGAATATCCAAAGTTATATAAAAACTTTTTATAAGTACGTTCTTCATTTTCAAAATTTCTTCTCTTCTGCAAAAGATAATTTAGAAAAAGAGCTAAATATAGATGGATTAAAACAAGACATCCACAATGAAAAGCGTTTAAAAGAGCTAGATAAAGATGTCTAATGGCCTTGCTAAACATTTCCTTGAGCTACGGAATAGAGTTATCTACTCATTGGCATTTTTTGCACTTTGTTTTATTTGTATCTACCCCTTCAATAATTTTATTTTTACGGATTTAGTTAATTTCTTAGATCCATTTATTAATATTGAATTAATCGCTGTAGAAGTTGCTTCTCCATTTATTGTTCCCTTCAAACTATCTGCTTATTTAGCTGCACTTGTCGCAATGCCATTTTTTTTATTTCAGACTTTAGCCTTTATGTCGCCAGGACTTTATCCTCAAGAACGCTCAGTAATATTCTCTAGAACTATATTGGGCACTATATTATTTTATTCAGGCGTAGCTTTCTGCTTACTGGTAGTGTTGCCTAATGTGCTTAATTTTTTTCAAACTGTAGGTCCAAGTTTAATCAAGGTTAGTACAGATATAACTTATTTTATGAATTTTGTACTTTCCTTATCTTTTGGTTTTGGAATAGCATTCCAAATACCAATCATCGTAAATGCGCTTATAGGTTTAAACATTGCTTCAAAAGAAACAATTAAAAAATATAGAGGTTTTGTTTTAGTGATGTGTTTTGTTTTTGGGATGATTTTTACGCCACCCGATATTATTTCGCAGTTTATGATGGCAATTCCAATGTATATTCTCTTTGAAACAGGTTTATTATTCAGCTATGAAAAAGAAAAAGAATCCCATAGCTAAGGATCTTAGAACACCAAAATATAGACTTAAAGTTGCGCCCGATAAGAAAAAATATTCCCGAAAAAATCAGCCCATTCCTCACACTTTAGAAACAGACAAAAATTAACTTAATTCGTGCAACATTCATATTACATTTATGTGACAAATGTGTGACATTAATGTATCATTAACTTATGAAAAAGATATTACTAGCATGTTCTTTTGCATTGATGAGCTTATTTTGTAATGCAGATAATCATATAAATAAAAAAGATATCACTACTATATTATTTACAAGTTCGAATAAGATTATTTTCAACTTAAATAATGGAACTTCATTTCGGGGCGATATTTTAACCAAGAAAACTTGTCCTATTAAAAGAAATTTTCATAAAATTTTCTTTGAAGATGATGTTGTAACAAATTCTCTTATTATCTTTAAAAATAGTGGATTTGTTACTTGCAAATGGGATAATCTTACAAAAATTTAGCACCTCTCAATCAATGCGAAGGCTATTAAAAAAATTAGATAAGCTTATGAAAGCTGGGTCTCTAGAGAGAGTTATCAGAAAAAGCTTTTGATTGAATTAATTCTTCTACAATACTAGGGTCTGCTAGAGTGGTGACATCTCCCAAGTTGTCCGTATTATTATTTGCAATCTTTCTAAGGATTCTTCTCATAATTTTTCCTGACCTCGTCTTTGGTAAATCACGGGAAAAATGAATAACTTCAGGCATTGCAATCTTACCTATAGAAGTAGTGACAGCATTTAAAATTTCACTATTTAGTTCTGTTTTATCTCTTTCAGAATTTTTTAAAATAACGAAGGCATATATTGCTTGCCCTTTAATTTCATGTTCAACACCAACAACTGCAGCTTCAGCAACATCTTCATGAGTAACTATTGCACTTTCAACTTCAGCTGTACCAATTCTGTGGCCTGATACATTAAGCACATCATCAACTCTACCAGTAACCCAGAAATACCCATCTTTGTCTCTTTTGGCTCCATCTCCCGTAAAGTATTTACCGTCGTATTGCGTAAAATAAGTTTGCACCATTCTTTCATGATCACCATAAACTGTTCTAATTTGACTTGGCCAAGAGTGATTTATGCATAAATTACCCTTTCCTTCTCCAAGTATCTCATCTCCATCCTTATCTACCAACGAAGGCTTGACACCAAAGAATGGTAGAGTAGCTGATCCTGGTTTTTTAGAAGTGATTCCAGCTATTGGTGAAATAAGTACAGAGCCTGTTTCTGTTTGCCACCAAGTATCTATTACTTCACACTTTGATTTACCAACATTCCTAAAATACCATTCCCATACTTCAGGGTTTATTGGCTCGCCCACTGTTCCCAGCACTCTCAAAGATGCAAGATTATAACCATCTAAATGATGATCTCCTTTGGCAATTAAGGCTCTGATAGCAGTTGGAGCTGTATAAAAGATATTCACTTTATGCTGATCACATATTTCCCAGAATCTTGATGGATTTGGATAAGTTGGAACACCTTCAAACATTAAGGTTGTAGCTCCATTTGATAATGGTCCATATAGAATATAGGTATGGCCAGTAATCCATCCTACGTCGGCAGTACACCAGTAAATGTCATCTTCTTGGTAGCCAAAAATATATTTGAAACTTAGAGTTGCTCCTAATAAATAACCTCCTGTTGTGTGCATAACACCTTTTGGTTTTCCTGTTGAACCAGAGGTATAAAGAATAAAAGAAGGATCCTCTGAATTCATCTCTTCACAAGGACAAATGTCATACATATTTGCGATCAAATCTTGGTAAGAAATATCAATATGCTCATTCCACTTTATATCTGTGCCTGTGTATTTAAATACGATATTTTTTTTTACATTTGGACATAACTTTAAAGCCTGATCGACGCTTTCTTTAAGGGGAATTTTCTTGCCTCCTCTTATGCCCTCATCAGCTGTTATGACATACTCGCACTCTGCATCATTAATGCGCGAGCTTATTGCTTCTGGTGAAAAACCACCAAACACAACTGAATGAATGGCTCCAATCCTCATACATGCCAACATTGAATAAGCAGCTTGCGGAACCATTGGCATATATATGCAAATCCTATCGCCCTTTTTTACCCCTAGAGCTTTTAAACCATTGGCCAATTTTGATACTTCGGTTAGTAGCTCTTTATAGGTTATTTGTTGGTTATGATTTTTATCATCGCCCTGCCAAATGATGGCGGTTTTGTTGGGTGTTTCTTTAACATGCCTATCTAAGCAGTTATAGGTAATGTTAAGTTTTCCATCTTCAAACCATGTTGGTGCTGTTAATTCGCCGCAGTGACCTTTTTTGGGTTCTTTAAACCATTCAATTTCTTTCTTTGCTTGATCTAGAAAGAATTCACTGGGGTTTTGAATAGAATCCTCATACATCGACAAGTACTCATCAAAACTTTTTAAGTGCGGGTTTTGGAAATCTTTTATATCAAATTTCATTTTTTGTAATGCTCTCGATAAGACCATCAACAGTATCTGTTACAAAAATAGTATCTGGCAGTTTACCCAACATATCCTGCTCTATATTTTTATCTATCCAATTCAATAGATAGGTCCAACAATCATTTTTATTAAAAATAAAAATTTTCTTATCTATTAACCCTAACGCAACATGGTTAAGAACGTCAAAAAATTCATCTGCAGTCCCCACTCCTCCAGGCATAATCACAAAAAAATCTGATTGATCTATTAAACTCTTTTTTCGAGTATAGAAATTTTCCTGGATCTCAAGCTCATCAAGATATTCAGGCGTGACACCAATGTCATCAAACATTGGTAATGAAATCCCTTTAATTTTACCTTTATTCTTGGAGACTTCTTCTGAGAGTTTGCCCATAAGACCACACTTACCTCCACCATAAACCAGTTTTATGTTTTCCGAAGCCAAGAAGCTTGCAAATATCTCTAGATCAGAATTTATATCAAATGTTGGGTTGCGAGACGATAGAAAAATGCCTGCAGACTTCACTTAATTCTCTAGGTCTGCGCTCCAGATTCCCAAAGCAGCGAGCTTATTCATTTTAGCTCTATGAGCAAATGCTTGTTGGCCAGCATTTTTATTTTCTGGCTTTCCTAGCCAAGCATTAAGTGCAGATTGTTGTAAGGCTCTTCCATATGAAAAGCTTAGTTTCCACGCAAAGCCACCTATTTTATTCATCTTATCTAAATGTTCAGTAGACTCAATTTCAGTTTGACCTCCTGAAAGAAAAGCTACTCCTGGAAGTTCATCTGGAACAGATTCATTAAGGCATTTAATTGTCATTTCACCCACTTCTTCTACAGACGATTTTTGATCACTATCAGAGCCTGCTGTAACCATATTTGGTTTCAATATAGTACCTGTAACGTCTACATCGTAGCTTTTAAGATAATCAAATAGTGATTTTATTGATCTGCTTGTAGCATCGTAACAATCTTCAATTGTGTGCTTTCCATTTATTAAAACTTCTGGTTCTACTATTGGAACCATGCCATTTTTCTGTGCTATCTTTGCGTATTTTGCTAATGCTTCCATATTTGCATCGATGCATTCTTGGGTTGGTATTCCGTCACCAATGTTTATCACAGCTCTCCACTTAGTAAACTTTGCGCCTAATTTGGCATATTCAGCACATCTCTCATCAAGGTCATCTAAACCTTGGGTTAATGTCTCAACTTCTGAACCTTCAAAGGGCTTTAATCCTTTATCGACTTTAATCCCTGGCAAAGCTCCACTTTCTAATATGAGATCAACAAGTGATTGGCCCGCATCTGTTTTTTGTCTAATAGTCTCATCAAACAAAATTACGCCACCTATATTTTCACTCATTCCTTTTGATGAAAAGAGTAACTCTCTATAGTCACGTCTGTTTTCTTCGGTGCTTTCTACTGAGATTGTGTCAAATCTCTTTTTACAAGTAGGGTTGCTTTCATCAGCTGCAAGAATACCTTTGCCTTCTGATACGATGTAAGTTGCGATTTCGGATAAATTTGAGAAGTTCATAAGTCAGCTATTTTAACCTCAAAGCCTCAATAGATGGAAGCTTATATCCAGATAAATACTCTAAAAATGCACCTCCAGCAGTAGAAACATAATTAAATTTTTTAATATCTGAAAATTTACTTATTGCATAGATAGTTTCACCACCCCCAGCAATCACTTTTGAGCTTGAATTTTCTAAGAAATTTATTAATTGTTTTGTTCCGTTTGAAAATTGCTCTATTTCAAATATTCCTAAAGGGCCATTCCAAATAATATATTTATGATTGCTTATGTTTCTCACCTCTTCACTTAATTCAATATCTAAAATCATTTTATTTTTATTAACCTCCTGGACTGGTACAAGTTCTGCAGAGTTATCTTGCGTTGAATTTGCAACATATACATTCTTTGGAAGAATTATTTTATTTGTATCTAATAGATTTCTTGATATATCAATCATTTCATCTTCGACTAATGAAATCCCTACTTCATGACCAGCAGCTTTTAAAAAAGTGTTTGCGATACCTCCACCAACCAAGACTTTTGAAGAGTTAGAGATTAAGTTCTTAATAACATTTAGTTTTGTAGAGACTTTTGAACCACCCACAATGCTTAGAACATTTTCAGAATTATGAAGAGCAGAATCTAGGCTTTTGATCTCTTGTGAAAATAGTTGACCAGCACAAGCTTCCTTAGCCTCAAGAATTGCACCATATGTTGAAGCAGATTGTCTGTGGGCTGTTGCAAATGCGTCCATTACATAGACATCAAAACAATTAGAAATCATTGCAGACAGTTCTGAAGCATTGTCTTTCTCTCCTTTAAAAAATCTAATATTTTCCATTAAACATAATGATTCTGGTATATTTTTAAATTCACTTAACAAAGGTATTTCTACATTAAGTCTTTTTTGAAACCAATTTTTAATTGGTTCAAGCGAATAGTTTTCATTGAAACTTCCTTCTTCAGGTCGTCCTAAATGGCTAATAATGCAAAGCTTTTTTGTTCTTTCAAGTATATAAAGTATAGAAGGAAGAGCTGCCGAAAGGCGTTCATGATTTAGTATCTCTCCATTTTCAATTGGTACATTTAAATCAACTCTGAGACCAACTTTTTTATCTGTAATGTCTATATCAACCAGATGGTTCATACTAATTTTTTAACTTTGGTAGCTATTTTTTCAGGCGTAAACCCGAAGTGATTCATTAAATCGCCACCAGTTCCGGATTCACCAAATGATTCAATACCAATTACATGTTTCGTGTGCTTATACCAGGAGTTTGGGTGAGCACATTCTATAACAATATTGGTTTTATCTTTATTGAAAATTCTTTTATATTGATCTTCGTTTTCTAGTAGTGTTTCTAAACAAGGGATACTTGCAATATTGCATACAAGACCATCCTGTTTAAGAATTTTCTCTGCCTTAATTGCTAGGCTAACCTCTGATCCAGTAGCAATTAAATTTATTTTTGCTTCTTCGTTTTCTGAGACAAAATAGCCACCTAGCTCTAGATCTTTGACATTAGAAACAGAGAAATTTTCTAAATTTTGTCTTGAAAGAATTATTGATGAAGGCCCTTCTTTGTTTTTTAATGCATTCTTCCAGGCCACTGCTGTTTCAACCAATGTAGAAGGTCTCCAAGTATGCATATTGGGAGTAGACCTTAATGTGGTTAGATGCTCTATAGGCTGATGCGTTGGGCCATCTTCTCCTAATGCTATTGAATCATGAGAAAAAACAAATATAACTCTTATTCCCATTAACGCTGCCATCCGGACAGCATTTCTTCCATAATCCATAAATACTAGAAATGTCCCTGCATATGGAATTACTCCACCATGAAGGGCCATTCCGTTCATGACAGCATTCATGCCAAACTCTCTAACTCCGTAATAAATATAATTGCCATCTGCATTTTCATTTAAAGAAATTGAAGATTTAGAGTTTGTGTTATTTGAACCACTTAGATCAGCAGAGCCCCCAATAAGCTCGGGCAGATTAGATTGCAAGAACTCAAGAACTATTTGTGAGCTTTTTCTTGTAGCAAAAGCGTTTT
Source organism: SAR86 cluster bacterium (assembly GCA_004321845.1). Lineage (GTDB taxonomy): Bacteria > Pseudomonadota > Gammaproteobacteria > Magnimaribacterales > TMED112 > TMED112. The sequence continues at coordinate 9,009 of SHBL01000003.1, forward strand.
CATTTTGTGTTAATTCTTTAATGAAGCTATCAAACTTCAGATTAAATTCTTCGGGCAGCTTGTTAGCTGAGAGCCTTGTTAAAACATCATATTTTTGTGGATCTTCTGTTTTAAGCTGCTCACAAATACTATTCCACTTTTTTTCTTTAGCCATGCCTGCAGGCTTTGCATCCCAATGTTGATAAATTTCTTCATCTAGCTCAAAGGGTTCATATGGCCATGAAAGATTTTGTCTTAGCTCTGAAAGTATTTCTGATCCTAGTGCTGCACCATGTGAAGATTCACTATCTTGTTTGGCACCTGCCCCATACCCGATTGAAGTTTTACAAACTATCATTGTAGGCTTCTTAGAAACTTTGGCTTTTTTTATTGCCTGGTCTATATCATCTCTATTATGTCCATCAATATTATTGATCACATTCCAACCATAAGCTTCACATCTTTTTGAAATATCATCTTTATACCAAGGATCAATTTTTCCATCTATCGATATTCCATTACTGTCATAAAAACAAATTAATTTATTTAGCTCCAAAACGCCTGCAAGTGACATTGCTTCATGTGAAACACCTTCCATCAAACAACCGTCGCCTAGAAAACAATAAGTCATGTGGTCTATTGGTTTGATATTGGGTGTATTTATTTTCTCGGCAAGAATTTTCTCGGCTAGGGCCATGCCAACGGCGTTAGCAATCCCTTGTCCCAAAGGTCCAGTTGTTGTCTCGACCCCTTCAGTTACTCCAAACTCAGGATGGCCCGGAGTTTTTGATTTTAATTTTCTAAAATCTTTAAGATCTTCAATGGATAAACTGTAACCGCTTAAGTGCAAAAGACTATAGATCAGCATAGAACCATGGCCATTTGATAAAACAAATCTATCTCTATTGAACCATTTTGGATTTTCTGGAGAATGATTGAGGTGGTTTCTCCATAGAACTTCAGCTATGTCTGCCATACCTAGTGGCATTCCTGGGTGACCAGAATTTGCTCTCTCTACAGCATCTGCTGATAAGAATCTTAAGGCATTAACTAACTTATTAGTAATCAAAGTAGGGTATATGTTTAAGACAATTATATAATTCTAAAATAGGAATTGATCGGAATATGAAAACTAAGTACACAAAAATGCACTCAAATGGAAATGAGTTTCTGATTACTGAAGATATTAAGCAGACAGCAAACACAAAAAAATTAGCTGATAAGAAAAACGGCATTGGGTTTGATCAACTGCTGTGTATAAAAAATAAAAAACCTTATGAAGTGTTAGTTTTTAATTCAGACGGATCTGAAGCAGATAATTGTATTAATGGATTGAGATGTATTGCATTTCTATACTCTTTAAATAATGAAGCTGTCTATATTAAAGATAAAAAATTTGTTGTTCGAAGCACTGAGTCTGGAGCAGAAGTATCTGGCGCCTTTCCTGTTGTAAATAAAAAAAATAATTACTATGTAATAAATTTTGGTAATAATCATATAGCAAGAGAGTATCCAGACATTGAAATAATCAATTTAGAAAGTGAATATATAAAACTAAGAAGTTCAAAGGAATTTGAAGAAATTAAGAATTTTAATTTAAGCATCTATAAAAACTCTAAAAACAATATTGCAATAAGAACATATGAAAATGGCACAGGGGAAACTTTATCTTGTGGTTCTGCAACAATTTCTGTGGCCTATGCGCTGCTGAAAGATACAAACAAAAATGAATTATTATTTGCTTCGAAAGGTGGCAAAACTAAAGTCTTAATAGATAATGAAAGCATTACGTCCAAAGCAAATGCTGTAATACTAAAAGAAGGCTTCCTACATGGATGAATTTAAAAAAAGACTAAAAGAGTTTCTTAAGATTAAGAATTACTCCTATCATACGATCTCTAACTATGAGCGTGATATAAATAGATTTCTTCAGTTTCTAGAAGAAAATAAATTTATGCCCGAAGACTTAAGCAGTCCTGTTATCACCAAATGGATAATTTCACTCAGAAAGAATGGTCTTGGGAATAGATCTATTCAACGAAATATCTCTTCACTTAAGAATTTTTATAAATTCTTGTTTAAGAGTGGCTTAATAGAAACTAATTTTTTTGCAACCATACAATCGCCAAAAATTGGTGAGACCTTACCAAAAGCATTAACTCCAGAAGATGTTGAAAAGCTTCTGTCTTTTAATCCAAAATCAGTATCGGATATTAGAGATAAAGCGTTTTTAGAACTTCTTTATTCATCAGGGCTAAGAGTCTCTGAAGCAGTTAATGTAAATATTTCATCTTTTGAATCAGATTTTAGTTTTGTAAAAGTTTTAGGTAAGGGTCAAAAAGAAAGAATGCTTCCAGTAGGTAAGTTTGCTAAAGAGGCAATATTGACTTGGCTAGAAAGTAGAACGAAGTTAGATGGATCTTCAAAAGCACTTTTTCTGAATAAATTTGGAAAACGAATTTCAATAAGAGCAATGCAAGAAAGAATATATAGAATTTCTATTGCTCAAGGGTTGGCGCCTGTCAGCCCCCATATGTTAAGACATAGTTTTGCAACTCACATGCTTGAATCAAGTGGGGACTTAAGATCAATTCAGGAAATGCTAGGGCACAGTAGCTTGAGTACAACGCAAATATACACTAAATTAAACTTCCAACAATTAGCAAAAATTTACGATAGGTCACATCCGCATGGCAAGAAAGAAAATAAAATTAATAACATTTGATCTAGACGATACTGTCTGGCCAAATAAAAAAGTTATTTTGGATGCAGAAAAAGCATTGTGGAATTTTCTTGTTCTAAAAGTCCCACAACTAAAAGACAATTTTAATGAAGGCTCTATTAATAAAATTAGGGTAAATTTAGTAGAACAAGATCCCAGTTTAAAATTCGATTTAACCAGGTTTAGAAAAGAAGTGGTAAAAGAGCTTTTGCTTTCTTTAGGTTTAGATACAAATGAGGCAATTTATTATAGCAATGAGAGTTTCAATGAGTTTTTTAAAGCACGGAACAAAGTACAACTATATAAAGATGCAAAATTGATATTAGAAAGACTGCATCGAAAAACTCTGATAGGCTCACTTTCGAATGGCAATGCTGATCTAGAAATTATAGGCATTGATTCCTTTTTTGATTTTGCAATTAACTCAAAAGATGTTTCTAGCAACAAACCTTCTCCTCCACATTTTTTAAAAGCTTTAAAAATTGCATCTTGTTCTCCTGATGAAGCTATTCACATAGGGGATTGTCCAGTAAATGATGTAGGCGGAGCTAGAAATTGTAATATAAATACCATATGGTTTAATTGTGACAAACATAAATGGGATGAAATTTTTCCTTGCGATCTACAGACAAAAAACTGGAAAGATCTTTATGAAGTCATAACTAAAAATTTTATTTTGGAGAGAGAAAATGTTTAATCCATTCAGTATGGGCAAAGATATGAAAGGCATGGAAAAAATGGTGAAGCCTGCCTTGGAAAAATTTATGAAAGATTCTGGTTTTGTTAAGAAAGAAGAGCTTGAAAGAGCTTTAGAGAGAATAGATTCACTTGAAAGAAAAATAAACGAACTAGAAAGAAAATAAATTATTCAATAACAGTTAATGCGTCGAGCATATATTGAACAGACCTTTCAATTTCAGTTTCTGAACAATCCATACACATGCCTTTAGCTGGCATAGCATTATAGCCACTATAGGCATTACTGGTAAGCAGCTCTAAGCCCTTGCTAGTTCTTTCTTCCCATTGAGCAAGATTGCCAAGCATAGGTGCTCCAGCCAAACCTGCAGTGTGACAAGCTGCACATCCTTGGTCATAAACAACTTGCCCTGTTCTCCCCTCTGTTTCTGAAGTTTCAGAAACAGCCATTCCTGGCATTGAAACAACTGGAATTTTTTTTAACAGCCCTAGTCTCTTTCTAACTTCATCCTCGTAAGAATCAGACATAACTATAAATGAAGTTAAAGCAATAAAAATAAAGGGTAAAAGGTTTTTCATATTCTATTAGTTGTTACTGACTGATAAATTTCAAGCTAATTGTCATAGAGAAATAACATATTATCAATGTTCTTTTGCATATCTACTGTTCTTCTAAATTTATATTTTCCATTAATAATTATTGTGGGCACACCCTCAATAACTCCGGCATTGCCTAATTCTCTGACTTTTCTTAATGCATTTTTAGCTTTTATACCTATACCAAAAGAATTATAAACATTCATGAATTGTGTTTGGTCGTAGTCGTGTCTTTGTGCAAACTCTTCAACATCTGATTGATTGCTTAAATTTTTTCTAAGCAACTGTATATCTTTATATACATTAAGATGTGCGTCTTTCCCTAAATTTAAGGCTTTAATGGTATAAAAAAGCCTTGCATAAACTTCATTTCCAGCAGGTATTTGCACCACATTAACATCAGGTCTTTGTTCTTTAAGCATATTCACCGTTGTTTCAAAACTAAAACAAGCGTTGCACCAATATCCGAAAACTTCAGTTACTGACTCTCCTTCGATCAAATCAGAAGGAATAAGCTCATAGTCTTTTCCTTGCTCAGGCTCTGCTGATGCAAAAAAAGACAAAAAGAATATCAAAGCGTTTATTTTTAAAATTTTATTTATCATAAGTATGCGAGAATGATTATATAACATGTTGGATATAATTTATTAATGAAATGTGATTTTAAATACCTTGATCTACAGTTTGTTGAGAGTGCAGCTGAGTACGCTCAATGTCTTAATCATGAGTATCCTGAAATAGCTTTTGTTGGTGCCTCTAATGCTGGAAAGTCATCAGCTATTAATGCTATTTCAAATAAAAAAAAATTAGCAAAAGTTAGCAAAACTCCAGGGAAAACAAAACTCTTTAATTTCTTTAAATCAACAAATGGATATATTGTTGATTTTCCTGGGTATGGTTATTCAAAAGTTTCAAAATCGCAAAAAAAAGAATGGTCAAAGGAGCTTCCACAATATTTTGACTTGCGAAAGAACCTTTCAGGAGTAGTTATTTTTACAGATATTAGAAATGCTATGAGAGAGGTAGATGTTTCGATGTTTGAAATGTTGCATCAAAGAAAAATCCCGGTTCTGGTAGTACTAACCAAGTCTGATAAAGTTTCTGCAGAGGCAGCAACGCACACGTATGGTCAAGTTAATGAAGTGTTTGGTTATTGTTTAAATTTTTCTATTAAGGATAGGGAGTCTATAAGGGAGCTAATTTTCTCTATTAATGAGCTTCTCTCCAATTAGCACCGAATCCATATTCGACTTTAAGCGGAACTGCTATTTCAGTGGTGCTTTCCATTAATTTTAGAATTGGTTCTAAGTCAGACTCATTAAAATCCTGAGGCACTTCGAAAACTAATTCATCATGAACTTGTAGGGTCATTTTAATTTCTGGTGCATTTGCAATGATCCATTCATTTATTTCAACCATTGCAAATTTGATAATATCTGATGCGCTCCCTTGTAATGGTCCATTAATTGCCGCCCTTTCTGCAGCTTGTCTTACCATATAATTACTAGCAACTATATTTGGAACGTGTATTTTTCTTCCATATAAGGTTTCAACATATTTTAATTCTTTCGAGCGCTCAACAATTTCATGCATGAATTGTTTTACTCCACTATATCTTTCAAAATAATTATTAAGAAAAATTTCAGCTTCTGGCCTAGAAACTCGAAGCTGATTTGATAACCCAAAAGCACTCATGCCATAAAGTAGTCCAAAATTAATAGTTTTTGCTTTTCTGCGCATTTCTCCATCAACTTCTTTTATATCTACACCAAATATCTCTGATGCAGTTCTTTTATGAATATCCTCATCATTTATAAATGAATTAAGCATTATCTTATCTTTTGAATAATGTGCCATTAGTCTTAATTCAATTTGCGAATAATCCATAGCCAATATTTTTTTTCCTTTTGAGGCAATAAAAGCCTCCCTTATTGTTATTCCTTCTTTTGTTCTAATTGGTATGTTTTGTAAATTAGGGTCTGAAGAAGAAAGCCTGCCTGTAGAAGTTACAGCTTGATGATATGAGGTATGAACACGGGAATGTTGATCACAAATTTCAGAAATTTTATCTGTGTAAGTGCTTTTTAATTTTGCCAGCGATCTATACTCTAAAATATCACTCACAATTTCATTTTTTTCAGAAAGTTTTTGTAAAACGGATTCTGAAGTCGAGAAATATCCTGTAGATGTTTTCTTTAAGCCCTTTGTATCGATCTTAAGCTTTTCAAAAAGAACTTCACTTAACTGCTTTGGAGAATCTATATTGAAAACTACTCCTGAAGAACTATGAATTTTTTGAACCAAATTCATTAATTTAGCGCCAAATTTTTTTGAAAGCTCATTGAGATGGGGTATATCAATTAAAGCGCCTCTTTCTTCCATCTCTAACAAGACGAATAATATTTTGTAATCAAGATTTTGAAGCAAATTTACATCATTACCTTGCAATAATTTTTTAAATTTTTCATAAAGCTGAAGCGTTATATCTGTATCTTCTGCAGCATAATTAGTTGCGTCTTTTATAGGAACTTCACTGAAATTTTTATATTTATTAATACCTTTTCCTATAACATCTTCATATTTTATAGTGGTGATATTAAGATAAAAATCGGACATAGCATCAAGGTTGTGTCTTGTGGCAGTACTATTTATTGCATAAGACATAAGCATTGTATCTGCATGAAAATTTGAGATATGTATGTGATATTTTCTTAAAACTGCAATGTCATATTTTAAATTTTGCCCTATGATTTTATGCTGGTTTGGTTCTAGGTAATTTTTTAACCAGCCTATTAATTCTTCAGATTCTAATTGTGTCTGCTCTACATGATTAATGGGCACATAGAATCCTGAGTTTTTTTCAAATGAAATAGAAAAACCTACAATTTCAGCAATTTGAGGATCTAATGATGTTGTTTCTGTATCAAATGCAAAATATGAAGACTTATCAATTAAACTCTCTATTTCTGTTAGCTGAGCCATATCTTTAATTGATTTATATTGAGTAACTCTCTTTTCATTTGTTTCCCCAACAAACGAGTTAAATTCTAATTCTTTGTAAAATTTTTTGAGACCGTCACTATTAGTTAAAGGGGTGTTTATATTGCTTAATGTCGTCTCAAGGTCTATATCTTTTTTAAGTGATACTAAAAAAAGGTTTCTTTGTAATACATCTTTCTCTTCTCTTAAGTTTTGACCAACTACACCAGTAATTTCATCCATATTTTTTACGATATTATCCAAGCTTCCATAATGATTTAGCCATTTGGATGCAGTTTTATTTCCAACCTTAGAAATACCTGGTATGTTATCTGCTTTATCGCCAACCAAAGCTAAAAGCTCAGCAACTTTGTTGGGGGCTACGCCAAACTTTTCTTCAACGTATTCATTATTGAAGAATTCATTAGACATTGAGTTGTGCTGAATAACATTTTCTTCTACTAACTGAGTAAGATCTTTGTCTGGTGATGATATAAGAATTTTTTTATCTTTTTTAAACTTACAAGCAAGAGTTGCTATTACATCATCAGCCTCAACCCCTTCCACCTCTTCAACTGTAAAATTAAATAGTTTTGAAAGTTTTTTTATGTCATCTATTTGAACTCTCAACTCATTAGGCATTGGAGGTCTATTTGCCTTATAAGATGAGTAGTAATCATTTCGAAAATTATGCCCTTTTGCATCAAATACCATAACCATTTGAACGCCTGGATATTTAGATATTAATTTTCGCAACATGGATGCAAATCCTCTTGTAGCTCCTGTTGGCTTTCCTTCTGACGTAGTTAATGGCGGCAATGCATGAAATGCACGGTAAATATAAGAAGTACCATCAATTAAAATTAAATCTGGTCTAAAAATCATCTGACTATATATATAATACTTAATAGTGAAAGAAATAATTAAACATTATGGTGATTCCTTAATTACTTTTTGTGCAGCAATAGTAATGGGTGGTCAGTATTATCTTGAGAATATTGTTGGATTAGAGCCCTGTAATCTATGTTTGCTACAAAAATATTCTGTACAAGCAGTTTTCGTGATTTTTTTAATCAAGATGGTCTCTCCTAAATTTAAGATAATTTTTGATATTTTAGGAGTTTTTGCTCTTTGTTTTGGCGGGTCAGCAAGCATAAGGCAGATTTACCTTCAGAATCTTCCAGCAGATCAGCTTTCAGGTGGTTACTGTGATATTCCTTTTGAATTTCTTTTTAATATGTACCCTTTCTTTGAAGCGCTTGGCAAAGTCTTTCAAGGCAGCAGCAAATGTGCTGAAGAGTCGTGGGTCTTTCTTGGTCTCAACATACCAGAATGGGCTCTAATATTTTTTACTTCAATGATCACATTATTATTGATAAGATACTTTTTAATAAATTTTAAGGGCCAAAAAAATTAAATGTCTAGATCTCTAGTTCTATCGAATTCTGAATTAATTGAAAAATCTGTAGCCAACAATGAGGGTGAGCTAACTCATACTGGAGCACTATTATCTTTGACAGGCAATAGAACGGGACGAAGCCCGAACGACAGGTTTATAGTAAAGGAAAATAGTACTGAAGATAAAATTGATTGGGGTGATGTAAATAAGCCTTTTAATGCACACCATTTTGATAAACTTTGGAATAAAGTTAATAACTATCTAGATGACAAGGTTAACTATGTTTCAAATGTACATGTTGGAGCTAATAAAGATCATTATATACCCGTTGAAGTAAAATCAGAGCTAGCCTGGCACTCATTGTTTTCAAAGTTAATTTTTATTTCTCCTCACCATTTTAATGAAGAAAATAAAGAAGTTTGGAAAATTGTAACTGCAGCAGATTATGTTTGTGACCCTAAAGAGGATCACACAAACTCTGAATCATGCGTTATTATCAATTTTCTAAGAAGAAGGGTTCTAATAGCAGGTATGAAGTATGCTGGGGAGATGAAGAAATCCATGTTTGCAGTGCAAAACTTTCTTTTGCCAGAAAAGGGAGTTCTTCCGATGCATTGCTCTGCAAACCAAACATCAGATGGTAGAACAACATTGTTCTTTGGGTTGTCTGGAACAGGAAAAACTACATTATCTGCTGACCCGAAATGCTCTCTTATTGGGGATGATGAACATGGCTGGGGAGATGGAACGGTTTTTAACTTCGAGGGGGGTTGTTATGCAAAATGTATAAACCTTTCGCAGGAAAATGAACCTCTTATTTGGGATGCGATAAAATTTGGCAGCATCCTTGAGAATGTTGTTATAAGTGACGCTGGAGTCCCAGATTACACCGATGCTAAATATACTGAAAATACTAGAGTCTGTTATCCAAGAAATTTTATTGAAGGGGCTATACCTGAAAATGAAGGCTGTGAACCAGACAATATAATTTTTTTAACTTGCGATCTTTCAGGCGTTCTTCCACCTGTGAGTGTTTTAGATGAGAATGCTGCTGCGTACCATTTCTTGAGTGGATATACTGCAAAAGTTGGATCCACAGAGATAGGAGCTTCTAAATCAATGGATTTTGCATTCTCAACTTGCTTTGGAGCACCATTTTTTCCAAGACCTGCTGGGGTTTATGCAGATCTGCTCATTAAGAGGGCAAAGAGAAACAAAACGAAAGTCTTTCTTGTAAATACAGGTTGGACTGGGGGTGGGTTTGGTGTTGGTAAAAGATTTCCGATACCTGTGACAAGAGCAATCATTAATGCTATCCAAGATAATAAAGTTGATTTAACCAATCTGGAGTATTTAGAAAAACTGAATCTATATATTCCAAAAGAACTTGAAGGTGTTGAAAGTAATTATTTGAAGCCCAGAGATTGCTGGGAATCTAAAGATGCCTATGATCAAGAATGCGAGGCTCTGTCTCAAAAATTCAAAGATAATTTTAAAAGATTTGATGTTCCACAAGAAATAATAGAAGCCGGGCCTAAATAAAATAATTATGGTTGTACTCAGCCAAGATAGAATCACAAACTTTCTTAAATCAGACAGGGTTACCTATAAGGGTCTTGAAAAAGAAAATCTTAGATCAGACATAGATGGAAAAATCACAAACAATACGTTTCCTGATGTATTTGGTGTCCATAATTTTAATAGGTACATCACATTAGATTACTCTGAACCTCATTTAGAAATAGTTACACCTCCTTTTGAGAACAATTTAGATGTTTTTAATTTCCTTCATGACTTACACACATATGTTGAAAATAACTTAGATGGAGATATGTTGTGGAATTATTCAATGCCACCTAAATTTAAAAGTAAATATATAAAACTTCCGCCCCATGGAAAAACAAATTCAACAAAACTAGCCCACCTCTATAGGCTTGGCTTAAGAAACAGATATGGAGATAAGATGCAAAGCACTGCCGGAATACATTTTAATTTTTCTTTTTCAGAATCTGCCATATCACATATAGGTTGCGAAAAAACTGAGCTTTATTTAGGCACATGTAGGAATTTCTTGAGGGTATTTCCTATGATTTTACGTCTAATGGGTTGCTCCCCAGTAGCACATAATTCTTTCTTAAAAGGAAGGAATATCAACATAGAAAACCTTAATGATGAAGACTGTTACCTGCCAAAATCAACATCTTTACGAGTAAGTAGGCTTGGATATTACTCAGAAGAACAAGATGAAAACTTTATAACTTTCAATACGCTTGAAGGGTACCTTGAAACTATAAAAGACTATATCAATATACCTAATGACAAATTTAAAGATATTTCTTTAGACCTCAAACAACAAGTTAATAATGGAACCATACAGATGGAAAGTGAACTTTATAATCATATAAGGCCGAAGGGAATAATATCTAAAGATATTCGTCCTTACAATCAGCTTAAAGAAAACGGCATTGAATATCTTGAAATAAGATCAATTGATCTAAATCCTTACTCAAGCATAGGGATAAGTATGGAAGACATTGAATTTTTGGAGCTAGTTTCATTGTACTGCGCACTATCTGATGCTCCTAAAATAAATGATGTTGAAAGTTTGTGCATAAAAGAAAATATTAGAAGATCGTCTGAAAGCGGTCAAAACTGTAACTTCATTTCATCTCTTGACGGAGATAAGGCTGAAGTTCCAGCAGATGTTATCACTAATTCATTTCTTGGTGAACTTGAAGATTTCGCAAAAATAATGGGTCTTTCAAAAGAAAAAAAGAAAATGTTTGAAGAGTTTTTTCAAAGAAATACAACAACGTTATCAATGAAGTTTATTGAAGATGTAGAAAAATCTGGAGGTGTTCTGCCGTTAGTTCTTGAAAAATCAGTTCATACAAAAAGAAATATCGATGATAAAAACTTATCTTTATTCAAAAAAGAACGTGAATTATCAGAGAAGGAATACCTGAAAGAAAAAAATGAAGATAAGATATTATTTGAAGATTACTTGGAAGCTTTTAGGGGAGAAATAAAGTGAAGATATTGCATTGTAAAGAATATGGGCCAATTGAAAATCTTGTTTGGGAGGATATAGAGACCCCAGAGCCTGGCGAAAATGAAGTAGTAGTTAGCATTAAGGCTGCGGCTTTAAATTTTCCTGATTATTTAATAGTTCAAGGCTTGTATCAGTTTAAACCAGAGCTACCTTTTGCTCCTGGCAATGAAGGTGCAGGAATTATTACAAAAATTGGTAAGAATGTTACAAGGTTTAAAGAAGGAGATAGAGTCTACTTTATGGCTCCATACGGTGCGTTTGCTGAAGAAGCATGTATGAATGAATTTGGGGTTTTTCCTATATCAGATAAAGTCTCTTTTGAGCTAGCTGCATCCTACCAGATGGCTTATGGTACAAGTTACCATGCTCTCATTCAGAGAGGGAACCTAAAAAAAGATGATGAAGTTTTAATTTTAGGGGCTTCTGGAGGTGTTGGTCTAGCTGCGCTTGATATAGCAAAGGCAAAAGGTGCTCGCGTTGTGGCAGGCGTGTCAACTGAAGAAAAAGCAAAGATTTGTAGAGAATATGGTGCTGATGACGTAGTTATTTATGGAAATGGTCCGTCAGATAAAGACTCAGCCAAGCAATTTTCTGCTGAGCTAAAATCGAAAAGCACTAAAGGGGGTTATGATGTTATTTATGACCCAATTGGAGACTGTTATGCTGAGCCAGCATTTAGGTCAATTGGCTGGAAAGGGAAATATTTAGTTGTTGGTTTTGCTGCAGGACAAATACCAAAACTTCCAATGAACTTAACTTTACTTAAAGGGGCGTCAGTAGTTGGTGTCTTTTGGGGTGCTTTTACAGGAAGAGAATTCGAAGAGAATCAAAAAAATATTGAAGACATAAACTCAATGCTTTTAAATGGTGTTATTAAGCCGTTAATTTCCAAGAAAATTCCAATGGAAGATGCAATTGAAGCTATAAGCCTAATTGGAAGCAGAGGCGTTGTTGGAAAAGTAGTTTTAATCAATAATTAAATAATTTATTGAGAAACTAATAGTGATTTAATAACCAGGGCCATAGCTGAACTTTCAAATGGCGCTTTAAATATACCTATAACCTCAGCTTCGTCATTAACAACAATTAAGTGGTTTGTATGAGATATAACTCTTTGGTTCATATGATTTTCCATTGGTGCTAATTTTTCAACACCAAGCTGATAACCAAGCTTTACCACTTCTGGTATTTCACCACTAATACCAAGGAAATCAGGATTAAATGCTGTCACATAACTTTTTAATCTGTCTAATGTATCAATTTCAGGATCAAAACTGACAAGATAATAAGCAATGTTTTCTGTTTCAATTTTTTCATATACCTGCTTCATAACAGACATCATAACTGGGCATTCAGTTGGGCAACTTGAATAACCAAAATATAAAAAATTCAAATCGTTTGCAGCAAAGTTATCTTTAGTGAAGCTATTTCCATCATGATCAATCAATTTAAAGTTTCTTAATTCTTCAAAAGATCCATACTGATAGAATCCATTAACTTTCATTTCATCTTGTGATAAAACCCTTGGTTGGCTTATCCGCCATACCGAATAAAAAGAGAGAAATATAACTACTGCAAATAGAATAATGGTTAAAAAGTTCTTAGACATAAAGCATTAATAAAAAATCAATATACGTGGCTAAAAAAAATAAAAACATATATTTCACAGAAAAATTAAAAATTTTCATAGACAACTCATTTTTTTCATCGCCTAAATAGGCTATACATAAATAAATGAAATAGATGTTTAGAGCAGTGGTTGAAAATAAGTAAAAATAACCAGTGAGTCCATAAAAAAATGGAGCAAGTGAAGCACCTAAAAGTAAAAAAGCATATACAACCATTTCTTTCTTTGTTCTAGTCACTCCTTTTGCAATTGGCATCATTGGAACACCTTCTTTCTTATATTCTTCTAGCCTATCTATAGCAAGTGGCCAAAAGTGAGGCGGGGTCCATAAAAAAATAACTAGTACAAGAATTAATGGAAGCAAAGAGATTTCATTTGTCACGGCAGTCCATCCTATTAATGGCGGCAAAGCACCAGATAGCCCTCCAATTACAATATTTTGTGGTGTGGCCCACTTAAGATAAATTGTGTAGATCAGGCTATAAAAAATAAAACCTAATGTTGTGATAAACAAGGTGAGTAAATTAGAAAAATACAGAAGTAGGCTTGATCCAATAAATAAAAGCATTGCTGTAAAAGATAGAGCCTGAAATAATGTTAATTCACCAGTTGCAAGCGGTCTCTTTTTTGTTCTTTCCATGTTTTTGTCAGATTCTCTATCAAAAATTTGGTTTAAAGCAGCTGAAGAGGCGGCTAGCAAAGCAAAACCCAATAGACTAGCTAAGCTGCTAAGTACATTTGAATAAAACTCTACAGTAAGCAACATCCCAACAAGCGCTGTTATGGTTAATAAAAGAACTATTTTAGGCTTGCATAAATCTATGAAACTAGATATTCCCATCAGTTCTCCTGAAACCCAAAAATGTCATTATCACAAAAGACAAAAATAACATTACCCCTACTATATTGTGCGCAACTGCGTTCCACAAAGGAAGTGAACTTAAGACATTGTTTACTCCGAGAAACACCTGTGTGAATAAAACTACTAGAAACCCAATAATGATGGGTTTAGTTTCTTTAGACCAAAGCTTAAATGCCATGAAAAGCGAATAAAAGAAGACTACTATTGCCCCAATCCTGTGGGTTAAATGTATTGCAACTCTAGCTTCATTGCTCATTTGTCCATATAGATAATTAGGCCCTATAGATTGAAATAAGTTGAATCCTTCTTTGAAATCAACATCAGGCACTAGCTGACCCTGGCAATACGGAAGATCAAGACAGGCTCTGGCTGCGTAATTTGTTGAGGTCCATGCCCCTAAAAAAATTTGAAATATTATTAATACAAAACCGATTATTATTAAAGTCTTGTTTCTAACCAGGACATCATAGGTTTTGGTAATTTTTAGAGACTTCATGAAAATCACGAGAAACAATGATGTTGCAATCATTGCTCCAAATAAATGTGATGTGACAATTAGTGGGTGCAGCTTAAGGCTTACTGTAAGGTATCCAAATATTCCTTGTCCAATAATTACCAAAAGCAAAGTTGCAGATTCAACTTTTAATTTATTTTCTCTAAATGCAATAAATAATAGTGCTATTGCTAAGAGCCCGAGTGAAGCAGCAAACCATCTATGCACAACTTCTGGAATAATCTTATCAATCTCAACTGGTGAGTCTGGATATAGGTTTTCAGCGATAGCTATTTCATCAGGTGTTGTCGGAAATGTTACAAACCCGTAGCACCCTGGCCAATCAGGGCAACCAAGCCCAGCATCTGCCAGTCTTGTCCAAGCCCCAAGCCCTATTACGACAAAACAAAAAGCTACACCTATAGCTGAAAAAACTTTTGTTGTTAGATAGTTCATAGTATTTCTTTTACTTCCTCGAAAATATCATTAAAAGTCAGCTCTTTTTGAAACTCCCAAATTAATAGAGCAAATGAATCTACTACAAACATTGATTTTGATGAATAAGGATCCTCCAATCGGTCATTGATGTTCTTGCTGAATACATCATTTTCATCGTACAAAAAAATCACGCCAGGATATTTAGATCTTAGTGCTAATGCATCATTAAATGTATCTTTATTTTTATATATAACCATTCTTAATAGCCTATGTCCTTCTCTTCTTAGGGTTATTTTTGAACTTCTGGCTATTTCATATTTTTTTTCACTTAGCTCTTCATCTTCAAAATTATCGAAGTAAACAAAATAAAACTTGCCAGGCATAAATTCAAACTTAGTGCCATCTTCTTTTATGAGATTGGTATTTTTAGTTTCTATTTTTGGCTCAATAGGAGTGCCTACCGTGTTTATTTCAGGCTTATAGCCTAAAAAATACGTAAGCGTAGAAGCAGTTAATGTTATTAGCGGTATTAATAGAATTATTACTGCCAATCTATATTGTTTATCCATCTTTCCTCCTAAATGCGTAAATAGTTAATATTATTAATGCTGCGCATAACCCAAACCACTGAATGGCATAGCCAATGTGTTTGCTTGCCGCCATATTTACTGGTTTTTCTATAGCTAGAAATTTTTTTTCATCTCTAATATCTAGGTTAAATAAGAATGGGTGCAAATACCTATCTTTCAATACAGGAAACTTATTAATTAAGCTTTCTGTGTTGAATTCTTGGATAATCCTAATGTCCGATTCTTGTATGTCTTTCACAAACGAATTATTTTCTTTTATTAAAGCACTGCCACTCAGCGCTTGCTTGCCTTTGGGCAAGTCTATAAATGGTAGATTATTTTTAATCATATTTCTTTCAATAAAACCTCTATGCACAAAGATAAAAGCACCATCTGCATTTTCAAAAAGCTGGTAAACCTTAAAGCCAGCACGACCATTCAAAATTGCATTATCTTCAAAAATAATTGTTTCCCTAAAGACCCCAGTTGTTTTAATAGGTTGCCAATTTTGATATTCACTATTTTTTTGGAGATCTATAGGTTCTGAGGTTAAAAGCTTGTCATAATTCGCTATTATTTCTTTTTTTTCTTCAGCCCTGTCTATCTGCCAAAAACCAAGACTTATAGTTATGGGGACAAATATTATTGCAAAAATTAATATCTTTGATTTGAAGCTATTCAATGTTTTAATATTCCAGTGTTAAAAACTATCATTCTTATTTTACTTATATTGGTTTTAATAAGCTTGGGTTCAAGCCTTGTTTTTCTTTTCTTAGACAGAGGTGACCCAAGTAAAAGAAGAATTCTATATGGCCTTGGTTTTAGGGTTACGCTAGGCGCTATTTTATTGGTGCTCATAGTTTATGGTATTTCAACTGGCCAACTAGGCAATGCAGCGCCTTGGGGCTAAAGAATATAAACGAATAAAAATAAACAGACCCAAACAACATCAACAAAATGCCAGTACCATGAGGCTGCTTCAAAGCCAAAATGTTCTTTGTCTGTAAAGTGATTAAATCCTGTAGATCTCGTTAGCTGGGTTGCTAAAAATATACCGCCAATCAGAACATGCATGCCATGAAAGCCTGTAAGCATAAAAAAAGTGGTTCCATAGACTCCTGTATTGAGCGTTAGTCCGAGATGGCTATATGCTTCGTAATATTCAACTGCTTGCAGAATTACAAATATAAATGCGAGAGCTACTGTGACTCCTAACCAGAAATTAAACCTTTTTCTGTTGTTGTCTTTCAAAGCCATATGGGCAAAATGCACTGTTGCGCTTGATGTGAGCAAAACAACTGTATTATACAAAGGTAGCCATGTTGCTAAACTCTTAATGCTATGCAAATACATATTTTCATCTGGCCCCTTTGTTACAGCTTGATCGCCCAAAAGACTTTCTTCAGGGGTAATCATGGGTGGCCATGTTGCTTCAAAATCTGGCCATAATAATTCGCCTGCAAGACCTTTTGCTGTTGGTCCCTCTCCCCCTAGCCAGCTTATAGAAAATGTTCTTATGTAGAAAAGTGCTCCAAAAAATGCTCCAAAAAACATTACTTCTGAAAAAATAAACCATGCCATACCATAGACATATGAAGTGTTTAATTGTGGTGTGTCGAGACCAGCTTGAGATTCTCTAATAACAACTGACCACCAGTAAGCCATAGTAGAAACAACCGCAACAATACCCATGAATAATAGAGTCGTTCCTTTGCCCATTACTGCATCTGCTGCGCCAACACCAAAGAAAAGCATAGCAACCGCAAAAATTATTGGTATTGAGCTACTTTCAGGTACGTAATATTTTTGATGACCTGTAGATTCAGTGTTCATGGTTCAAAGCTAGCGCTTCCTCTCTTTCTGTTTCAAACAAAGTATATGATAAATAAACATTATTTACATTTTCGGTAAGCTCAGAATCAATATAAAATCTTATAGGCCATTCTTGGGTTTCATATGGCCCAAGTGTTTGTTCACTAAAACAAAAACATTGTATTTTTTTAACGTTTTCTGCAGCCAGGCCTGGAGAAACAGATGGCACTATTGAAAGAGTTAATTTTTTGTTTGTGTTGTTGGTTGCTACATATGATGTTTTGCTTACCTTATCGGTCATAACCTCAATATTTGTCTCAGTTGGGTAAAATGTTACAGGTGCTGACCCATTAACAGTACTTAAAAACCTTATATTTACCTGTCTTTCATAAGTTTCATTATTTTTTTTGAAAAAATCAGATGGGCCATATATTTTTCCATTTAGTCCAGTGACTTCACAAAAAACATTGTAAAGAGGCACCAACATAAATGAAAAGAGAAACATAAAAGCTACCGCTCCCAACAGAGATAAGAAAATTTTGTTTTGCAGTGGTCCTTTAGCCATTTATTTTTGGTGGTACATCAAAGGTATGATAAGGAGCTGGTGAATCTACTGTCCATTCGAGACCATCTGCTCCATCCCAAACTTGAGGCGTTGCTTTCTTGCCAGCAAATACAGTCTTAACCACAATGTATAAGAAAAGTAGCTGTGAAAAACCAAACAAGAATGCTCCTACTGAGGATACGGCATTCCATTCTGCAAATTGAAGTGCATAGTCAGCGTACCTTCTAGGCATTCCAGCAAGTCCCACAAAGTGTTGAGGGAAAAATGTGATATTGACTCCTATAAAAGAAAGCCAAAAATGCAATCTTCCCATTTTTTCGTCGTACATGTTTCCCGTCCATTTAGGGAGCCAATAGTAAACGGCTGCCATTATAGAAAAAACAGCACCTGGTACTAAAACATAATGAAAATGAGCAACTACAAAATAAGTATCATGATATTGAAAGTCAGCTGGTGTGATTGCCAACATAAGACCGGAGAAGCCACCAATAGTAAAGAGAACCACAAACGCTATAGCGAATAGCATTGGTGTTTCATATGTAATTGAACCTTTAAAAATTGTTGCGCACCAATTAAAAACTTTTACTCCAGTCGGTATAGCTATCAACATTGTTGCCCACATAAAGAAAAGCTCTGCTACCAGAGGCATTCCAACTGTAAACATGTGATGTGCCCAAACTACGAAGGATAAAACTGCTATAGAAACCATTGCATATACCATTGAAGCATGTCCAAATAATGGCTTTCTTGAGAAAGTTGAAATTATATGTGATGTAATTCCAAATGCTGGAAGTATCATTATATAAACTTCTGGATGGCCAAAGAACCAAAAAACATGTTGAAACAAAACCGGGTCCCCACCACCCGCTGCATCAAAAAATGATGTGCCAAAGTATGCATCCATCAACAGCATTGTAACTGCGCCTGCAAGGACGGGCATTACAGCAATTAGGAGGTAAGCTGTAATTAACCATGACCATACAAATAAAGGCATTTTCATAAGCGTCATACCTGGTGCTCTCATATTCATAATTGTTACAACGACATTGATTGAACCCATGATTGATGAAGCTCCCATAATGTGTATTGCAAATACAAAATAAGCCACATTTGGATAATTTGTTGATAGCGGTGCGTAAAAAGTCCAACCAAAGCCTGGCATACCACCTTCCATGAAAGCAGTTGATAAAAGTATTGTAAATGCCGTAGGCAAGAGCCAGAAACTTAAATTATTCATTCTTGGCATGGCCATGTCAGGAGCACCTATTTGCATTGGTATTAGCCAGTTTGCAAGACCAACAAATGCGGGCATAACACCCCCAAAAATCATAATTAAACCATGCATAGTTACCAGTTGGTTGTACCTTATTGGATCCATCAACTGAAGCCCTGGTTCAAATAACTCTGCCCTTATTCCCATGGCAAATGCGCCACCCAGAAGAAATGCAGCAAAACTAAACCATAGGTATAATGTTCCAATATCTTTGTGGTTGGTTGTGGTTAACCATCTCATGATGCCTTTCTTTGGCCCATGATGGTCGTCATGATGGTCGTGATTTTCAACTACTGCGCTCATATATATCTCCTATAAATTATTTTCTTTGTACTCAACAATATCTTTGGGTATAACAATCTCTCCATCTCCTGATTTATCATTACCCCATGCTAATCTTGTAAATGTAATAACAGATGCCATTTCAACTTCGTTAAGCTGCTCTGCAAATGATTGCATTTGGCTGCCTCTGATCCCTTCCATTAATATTTCAATTTGTTGTGCTTTGTCATTCATTACGACACCACTGCCTGCAAGAGCCGGATAAAACCCAGCTATACCAGCACCATTTGCCTGATGGCATGCAGCACATCTGGTTTCATATATCTCTTCACCTGTTGCCAGCAGCTCTTCAGAAGTCCAATCTTTCTCAGTTAGATAGGCAACCTGTTCTGCTAATTCTCTTTTTTCTTGCAACCATGCTTCATATTCTTCTTGTGTGACAGCCTTAACAACAATTGGCATGTATGCATGTCTTTCTCCGCAAAGCTCTGTACAGTTTCCTCTGTAAATACCAGGAACATTAACTTTAGTTTTAGCTACATTTATAAACCCTGGAATTGCATCTTGTTTAACAGCAAAATCACTCATATACCATGAGTGGATAACATCATTGCTTGTTATAAGAAAACGAACTGGTGTATCAACTGGTATGACTACTGGTTCATCAACCTCTAATAAATAATTTTCTGTTTTCTCAACTCTGTTGAATTCATATTGGTCTGGTGGGGTTGTTAGATTTGAAAAAAAGCTAAGCGGTGCGTTACCAACCTGCTCATCAAGATACTTGTATTGCCATTTCCATTGCCAGCCAACAACTTGAATATCTATACCGCCTTCCTCTGCTTCATGTTCATAAATCTTTTTTAGAGTTATAGAGGCTGGGACAGCCATGGCAATTAAAATAAGTGTAGGAATAATAGTCCAAAGAATTTCAACCGTATGGTTTTCTGTAAACTTTGCTGGGGTCTTGTGATTTGATCTTCTGTATTTCCACATTGACCAAAAAAGCCCGCCAAAAACCACAATACCAATAACCACAACGACAATAAAAATTGCCATATGTAAATCAAATACTTCCTTACTTATATCGGTTACGCCAACTGGCATATTTACATCTAACCAATCAGCTGACGTAAACAATGATACAGGGTAAAGAATAAGAGCCCAGAGCTTGTTCTTCATGTACGCCATATACTACTATAAATACTGTTAATGTCGAGTAATAAGTGACACTAATGTATTGTTTTTTTAATCGTTAATTATCTTTATAGATTCTATAATTTTTGCACCTTTTTTACCAAACTCTTCATCTTTCATTTTGAAGTAGTTGCATGTGATACATTTTATTTCTGAATCATCATTTTTGAGCATTATAGAGTCCAGATCTCCACATGACGGACATACAGCTCCAG
Source organism: SAR86 cluster bacterium (assembly GCA_004321845.1). Classification (GTDB taxonomy): domain Bacteria; phylum Pseudomonadota; class Gammaproteobacteria; order Magnimaribacterales; family TMED112; genus TMED112. The sequence continues at coordinate 29,766 of SHBL01000003.1, forward strand.
CTATAAATCTATAACCTTTCATTTAGCTTGCTTTTAATTTCTTCAACTTCTGGTTTTTTATTGAACCAAAGCTTAAAACACTCAGATGCTTGCTCTACAAGCATACCGATACCGTTATAAAAGTTATTTTTACCAACAATTGAAAGGTCAGAAAATAGCTTATTAGTTTGGTTTGAGTAATTAATATCATACAAAAGTGTGTTTTGAGAGAGGTTTAAGTGTTCAAAATGTTTAGTAGTGTTCAAATCTAAATTTTGTGCACATGATATGACTAGATCTAGGCTTTGACCATTATATTTTTTAAAGTTTGGGTTCTTTTTAATTGCTTCTTCTATATTTGCTTCTGTTCTGCTTGCTACAAAAAGATTTCTGGAAGTTTTAATGCTATTTAAGATTGATTTAGAGGCGCCGCCCAAACCATAAACCATTATATTCATATTTGTATAGTCAATTTTTTTTGATTGTAGATCGTTTATGAAGCCGACACCATCTGTAGATGTCCGTTTTGTACCGTTGTCATAAATACAATTAATAGACTCTGGTTCAGTAACAAGGTTTTGTGTAAAAATTTCTTTATATGGTTTTGTAATATTCAGTCCAAGACCTCCTTTAGCAAAAAAGTCTTCCACAAAATTTAGTGGGTCATCTTCTATGTCATAAATCTGATAATCAATTTTAATATCAAACTGTTTTGCAAACTCTTTGTGTATTTGAGGTGAAAGAGAGTAGCTTATTCCTTTCCCCATTACTCCCAATTTATACATTATCAATCCAATTTATAGGGTTTTTTAAAGCTTCATATAGCTTTTCTTGCTTGTCTGTAAGTTTTGAATCAAATTTGTAGTGCCACTCAACTGCATTTGGCAAAGACATTAAAATTGACTCAATTCTTCCTCCTGACTGGAGGCCAAAAAGTGTTCCTCTATCATAGACAAGATTAAATTCTACATATCTGCCTCTTCTAAATCTTTGAAATTTCGTATCCTCGTCGGAGTATTCTGTATTTTTATGTTTAGTAATAATTTTTTTATATGCTTCTGTAAACGCTATGGCTACTTGTTGAGAAAAATTTAAGCCTTCCGCAGTATTCTTAAAAGTTTGTTTTTCATAAAATATCCCTCCTATTCCTCTGTGTTCTTTTCTGTGGGGTAAGAAAAAATATTCATCACAATTCTTCTTAAATAATTCAAAATATTCTTTACCAAGCGTATCACAAGCATTTTTGGCTGATTGATGCCAATCCCTGCAATCATCCTCATCTAAAACATAAGGTGTTAAATCAAATCCACCCCCAAACCACTCTTCGAACACCTCGTTATTTTTATAAGTGCAGAAATATCTAATATTCAGATGTGATGTTGGGATATTAGGGTTTTTCGGGTGAAAAACTACCGATACTCCTGTAGCAAAATATGGCAAACCAGATGATTTATTTATGCTGCCTACTGATGAAGCAGGGAGCTTCTCTCCTTTAATGTTAGAGAAATTTATGCCTGCTTTACCAAAAAATTCTCCATCATCAATAATTACAGAATGTCCTGTGCCTAGGCCATGCTTCTCCCAATGATCATCAATAATGTTTTCTTCTTTCTCGTGTTGTTTAAATTCTGCGAGAATATTTTCATGTATACCTTTAAAAGCATTAGCGATTTGTTCTTGTCTATCTAATATATTCATTCGTTTCTAGGTCTAATATTTTTGAGGGTTCTTTTTTTCCGCCCAGCGCCAAATCTAAAGCGCCATAAATTTTATCATCAAAAACAGCCTTTACCTCATTAATGTTTTTACACACTTCTTCTCCTGAGGTATTAGCAGAAGTAGAGATCAAGGGCTTTTCTATTAATTGTAAAAAGTTAAGTAAATTGCCGTGCTCTGGTATCCGGGCCGCTATCTTGCCATTTGAAGTTGGAATGATCATTGTCGTGAACGTGTTCGTGTGCTTCTTAATTATTTCTGTGTATTTAACTTCAATACTGAATCTTTGTAATAGTTCTTTTGAGGAGTGAAATAACAAGATATATTTTTTATCTGCTGGTCTTGATTTTATTTTATCTATGCCTTCGATTACATTTGGCAAATTTAGGCCACCCAACCCCCAGATACCCTCGGTGGGATATGCAATTATTCTTTTTTTAAGCACCCACTGAGCAGCAACTTCTATTTTATTTGTGGTTTTCAATCTCTATCAAGATTTTGGTCTTTCTTAATGGTTTTCTCTCTAAGTTCTTTTTTGAAATCAATCATTTTTTCTGCCATTGAGTTGTCTGCCACACCCAACATTTGAGCAGCAAAAATACCTGCATTTGTTGCTCCAGCTGTTCCAGCGGCAAAAGTTGCAACTGGTACACCTGCTGGCATTTGCAAGGTCGACAGAATTGCATCCAAACCATTTAAGCTGTGAGCAGTTGGAACGCCTAGCACAGGACTTGAAGAATGAGCTGCTACTGCGCCAGCCAAATGAGCTGCCATTCCTGCAATAGCTATATAAGCTTTACAGCCCCTATCTTTTGAGGTCTTGAGATAATCTACTAATATATCTGGAGAACGGTGAGCAGAAATAACTTTTAACTCACAGGCTATATCAAAGCTTCTTAAAGATTTGATTGCTGCTTTACCGAGATCCACATCTGAATCGGAACCGAGAATTACAGAAACTTGTATATTGTCCATATATATAAAACTATAATAATTAATCTATGAATAGGTTGAATATTTTAACATTTCCTGACCCAAGGTTAAGAAAAAAAGCATTAGCAATAACTAATTTTGATAGTGCCTTAGAAAAAAAGGCAAAAAATATGCTTTTCACTATGTATGAAGATAAGGGCATAGGTTTGGCTGCAACTCAAGTTGATATTCATGAAAGACTCATAGTTATAGACCTGTCAGAAGATAGGTCTGAACCAATATTTATTGTAAATCCTAGCTACAAAGTTCTTGATGATACTCCAGTAATATCAAAAGAAGGATGTTTGTCTATTCCAACATTTCAACAAGAGGTTCCAAGAGCTAAAGAAATAGAACTTAGTTACCAAAATCTTAAAGGCCAAGCTGAAAAGTTTGTAGCTGATGGTCTTATGAGCTATTGCATTCAACATGAAGTAGATCATCTTGATGGTAAGTTATTAGTTGATTATGCATCATCTCTAAAAAGAGCGCGTATAAAAGAAAAGCTAATGAAGCTAAAGGATGGTAAAAACAAAAATTAGAATTGGTTTTGCTGGCACCCCAAAAATTGCCTTTGATCATTTATCTAAACTTCTGTTATCAGACAAGTTTTCTGTTGAATTTATACTTACGCAACCAAATAAAGCTGCAGGTAGAGGTATGTCAGAAAATATATCTTTGTTCTCAGAGCTAGCTAAAACGATTCCGGTTTTTCAGTTTAGCGATCTAAGGTCTCAGGAAGCGCAAAAAGAGGTCGCCTCCTATAAGGTCGACCTTCTAGTTGTGGTGGCTTACGGCAAATTAATCCCGCAATGGCTTTTAGATCACCCAACTTATGGTTGTTTAAATGTCCATTTTTCTTTGCTGCCAAAATATAGAGGTGCTGCCCCGATGCAAAGAGCAATTCAAAATGGAGAAAAGCTTTCAGGCATCAGTTTTATGAAGCTTGAGCAAGGCCTAGATGAGGGGCCAGTATATAAAAAAATTGAAGCTAACATAGAAGGTAAAGATTTTTATGAGGTGGAGAATTTGTTGCTTCAAGAATCATTAAATGAAATCTCTAATACTGTAAATGATGTGTGTGCAGGAGCGGCCGCAGAAAATCAAAAACACTCTAATGCAACATATGCAGAAAAAATAGAAAAATTGGAGGGAAAGATTAATTGGAATGACAGTTGTGAAAGTATAAAAAATAAATTTTTAGCGTTTGTTAACTGGCCTCAAACTTTTTTTATGGTTGGTGAGCAAGAGGTAAAGGCCATGGATCTTTTCATCCACTCAAAGGAAATAGGCAAAGCGGGTGAAGTGCAAAGTTTTGATAGAGATTCCTTGAAAGTTTTTTGTGCTGATGGCGTCATTTCAATTAAAAGTGTTAAGTTTCCTGGTAAAAAAGTTATAGGTTCTTTAGATTTCTTTAACTCAAAAAGAGATATAATTTCTAAAGGAGATTTATTGATTTGAAAATAATCATATTAGGGGGTGGTTCCATTGGTGGAAGTGTTGCTAAGGAGCTTTCCTCAGAAGAAAATGATGTTGTTGTTATAGATAATAACGATGAAAACCTTGAGCCAATACAGGGTGTTGAAGGCATCCAGACCATACATGGAAATGGCTCTTCTCCAAAAACCTTAGCCAAAGCAGGCTTAGATGAAAATAGCTTGTTGCTTTGTTTAACTGATTCAGAAGAAATTAACTTACTTGCTTCCTTAATAGGAAAACAAAAATTTAATGCTGGCAGAATAGTTTGTAGGCTCAAAAGTTCAGAATACACAAAGATTGCTAAAGAAATAACTCCTTTTGTTGATTTTTTTATCAACCCAGAAGACCTTATAACAGATGAAATAAGAAGCCTTCTTCACCATCCTGGTGCTCTTGAAATACTAGATTTTGCTGAAGGGAAAATTAAGTTAGTAAGTGTATACGCCAAACAGTCTGGTATATTGGTTGGAAGACAAATCAAAGAACTAAAAGATGATCTTCCAGAATATGAGACTCGAATACCAGCCATATATAGGGGCGATGAATTAATAATTCCAACAGGCACCACTACCATTAACGAAGGTGATGAGGTTTATTTTATCGCCGATGAAAAACACATCGAAGATGTTACAAAAGAACTGCAGAAACTTGAAAGCCAATATAAAAATGTCTTTGTTGCGGGGGCAGGAAATATAGGAAAGTCGCTCGTAAGGAAAATTAATGATGATTTCAACACAAAACTTATAGATAAGAGCAAAGACAAGTGTGAGTTGGCGTCTGAAGAGCTCGACAACGTGCTTGTATTAAATTCGGATGCAGCAGATAAAGAATTTTTATCTTCTGAGGGCATTTCTGAATGCGATGTTTTTGTGGCTGTAACGCAAGACGACGAGTCCAATGTCTTGTGCTCTTTAATGTCAAAAAAGCTTGGTTCCAAAAAGACAATTACCATAATTAACAAAGAGGCTTATTTTGATTTAGTTGGTAAAAATGAACTGGACATAATTATTTCGCCTGTTCAGATTACCGTGTCGCATGTTTTAAAATTTATCAGAAAGGGTTCTGTTTCAAATGTGCACAAAGTAAAAAAAGGCATGGCAGAAGCAATTGAAATTGGTGTTGATGCTTCATCTGAAAAGCTAAAAGGCAAACTTATATCCGAGTTAGGCCTAGATGAGAATATCAACATACCCGCTATTAAAAGGGGTGAAGAGGTAATAATGGCTCATGGAAATACACAAATACATGACGACGATCACCTGATAGTTTTTTATAAAAATAAGGATGTAATAGATTCCTTCTACGAAAAATTTAGATGATTACAACACTTAAGCTATTAAGATTCTTAGGGCCAACGCTGATGTTTTTTGGAACTTTTGTAGTGCTTCCACCACTTTTAATGAGTTATTTAGATAATGCTTTAGACAACAATATGTTGTGGGTTTATCTTTCATGTATAACTTACTCTTTAATAATTTTATTAACACTTAGAAGAAAGAAATTCTCATATACACCTAGAGACGGCTTCATAATCACTTTTTTTACATGGGTTTTAATCTCTGTATTGGCTTCTTTGCCCTTTTTAATCAACAGCTTAACTTTTTATGATGCGCTGTTTGAAGCAGTTTCTGGTTTAACAACGACTGGCTCAACTGTAATCAAAGATCTTTCTTTATTACCAGATCACGTCTTGCTCTATAGGCAGCTTCTTCAATGGTCTGGTGGGGTTGGTTTGGTCATAGTTGTGCTTGCAATTATTCCGGCTGTTTCTGGGGGTATGAAAGTTCTCCAGGCAGAAACTTCTGGTTTTGCAGACAAAAGCTTTTCTCCAAGACTAAGAGAGACAGCACGGTCCTTGTTAAAGTTCTATGTTCTCATAACGCTTGCTTGTGTTTTTTCATACTGGCTTGCTGGTATGACATGGTTTGAAGCTTTTAGCCATTCTTTTAGCACAGTATCTATAGGTGGGTTTTCTATATATAACGAAAATTTTGGGTATTTTAATAATCATGCAATTGAGCTTGTTGCTGTGGTCTTTATGTTGGTTTCAGCAACTAACTTTGGCTTACATTTTTTATCGTTTACAAAAAGAAGCTTTAGATACTATCTTGCAAATGATGAATTTAAATTCTTCTTGCTAATAGTTTTAGTCACTGTGATGGTCTCTTTTGCCACCCTTTATATAAAAGAAGGCTTTACCATTGAAAACGCTCTTAGATATGGTGTTTTCCAGACAATCTCTATTATTACTACCACGGGCTTTACTCTTGAGCCCTTAACTGCCATGGGAAATTCTGTTGGTTTTTTAATTTTTGTTGTTGCCTTTATTGGTGCATGTTCTGGATCAGTGGGTGGCGGCATGAAGATATGGCGTGTGCTGCTGATGTTAAAGGTTGGTTTTTCGAATATGACTAAGGTTATCCACCCAAGTGCAGTTAATAGTGTGAAGCTTAATGGTGAAAAAATTGTTTCTTCTCAGATAGAAGCAGTCTTTGCATTTATAGCGATATATATAACTTTTTTCTTGTTTTTTTTGTTTGTACTTGTGTTCCAAGATGTTGATTTTTATTCAGCTTTTTCTGGAACAGCCGCGGCAATCAATAATTTAGGGCCTGGTCTGGGTGAGTTATCAGAAAACTATTCTGGCTTGACTGATGTCGGAAAAATTACCCTGACGCTAGCTATGATAGTTGGAAGGCTTGAGTTGTTTGGTGTCTTGATATTAATGGTTCCTTCCTTTTGGAAGAATTAATATATATTAAAATTATCAGGTCTTAATTTTCTAAACTTCTTATATTCCCAACCATAAATTTCAGGTGCAGAATTAATTGCTTCTTCAAAATGTTCGTTCATTTGTTTTGTTGTTATGGGTTCATCTATTTTTTTTGATATAAATTCGTATTTATTTTTTTTCCCCTTCGTTAAATAAACAAAATAAAGATCATGGGATTTTTTATGTGAAAGCTTTTCTATTAAATCTATGCAATAACATTCTTTGTTAAAAAAATTCTCGTATACCCCTTTATCGTGCGGCACCAAGTCCGAAGCTATTAATAGGCTTTCATTTGCTAAAAAGCTCTTATATAGATCTTTTACCCCTTTTGTTGTAGCTGGCAACATTTGTGCGCCCCCTCTCTCTCTTATTGATTTAAGTTTCTTTTCTAAGCGTACATTTTTTACAGGGGTGTATAGAATATTTATTTGTGAGAGCAATTCAGACAATATAAAAACCAACATATCCACACACCCCATGTGTAGTGTGAAGAATAGCTTGGGCTTACCATCATCAAGATTTTTCTTATCTATATAGTTTGGGTCTAAGAGTTCTTTGTAGTTATTTTTTTTGCCCCAAATAAACGGAAACATTAATGACATTTCTATAGTTTCACTAAAACTTTTATGAATAAGTTCGTTTTTATTACCAAAACAATGTTTTATGTTGCTTTTTGTTATTTCAAATTGCTGTGAGCCAGACATTATTAATAACTTTGTCAGAATAAAAGAAATAGCTCTCAATATTACTAGAGGTGTATGTGAAATTAATCCAAAAAGTATGCTTATCATATGTAAAGTAATAAAATAGCCTAATTAACATACTATAGGAAAAATTTTGTCAGCAAAAAATATTGATGAGCTTATAGCTCTTTGCAAAAGAAGGGGTTTCATTTTTCAATCAAGCGAAATATATGGAGGCACCCAAGGCTTATATGACTATGGGCCTTTAGGTGTTGAGTTAAAAAATAATATTAAAAACTCATGGTGGAAATCAACTGTTTATGAGCGCGATGATGTTGAAGGTCTTGATGCAGCAATCCTCACAAAACAGTCTGTTTTAAAGCACTCAGGACATGAAGATACCTTTTCTGACCCTCTAGTAGACTGTAAGTCATGTGGTGAACGCTTTAGAGCAGACCAAGTGCCAGACTATTGTAAAAAAGAAGATCTAACAGAGCCTCGCCAATTTAATTTGATGTTTAAAACAAATGTTGGGCCTGTTGATGATGGTTCTAGTTTTGCATACTTAAGGCCTGAAACTGCTCAACAAATATTTACTAATTTTAAAAATGTTGTGGACTCAACTGCAAGAAATATCCCTTTTGGTATTGCTCAGATTGGTAAAGCATTTAGAAATGAGATTACTTTAAAAAGCTTTATCTTTAGGGTTAGAGAATTTGAACAGATGGAGCTTGAGTTTTTTGTAGTCCCTGGAACAGATGAAGATTGGCATAAAGAATGGGTTGAATCTAGGCTTGCTTGGTGGGAAAACCAGGGTGTTTCAAGAGAAAGTCTTGAGTTATATGATGTGCCCAGTGATGAGTTAGCTCATTATTCAAAAGCGACGGTAGACATTATGTACAAATTCCCACATGGAGTTGAAGAGCTTGAAGGTATAGCAAACAGGACTGACTTTGATCTTGGTTCACACTCAAAAGATCAAAAAGATCTTAATATCAAATCATCTGTCTCAGAAAACAAAGAATCTAATGCAAAACTTGCACTTAAAGATCCTGATAATAACTGGGTAGTGCCTTTTGTAATAGAGCCTTCAGCTGGTGTAGATAGAGCAGTTCTAGCAATTCTTAATGAGGCTTATAATATCGAAAAAATAGATGATAAAGAAAGAGTTGTTCTTAAATTAAAACCCCACCTGTCTCCAATAAAGGCAGCTGTAATTCCTTTAAAGAAAAACGATGAAAAAATTGTCTCTAGAGCAAAGAACATTAAAAACAAACTTCAAGCACTCGGTATGGGAAGGGTGTTATTTGAAAATAGCGGCAACATAGGAAAGAACTATAGGCGACACGATGAAATTGGTACTCCAATATGTATAACGATTGATTTTGATACTTTAGAAGACGGTACAGTTACGGTAAGAGATAGGGATACCATGCACCAGAAGCGTGTTAAAGAATCTGAATTAGAAGAAACATTTAAAAAGCTTTTTTAAATATCTACGTTTTCTGCTCTTAAAGCATTTTCATCAATAAATTGTCTTCTTGGTTGTACTTGATCTCCCATTAAGGTTTCAAATATATCATCGACCATATTCCTGGCATCATCTAATGTAATTTGCACTAACCTTCTGTTTTTTGGATCAAAAGTTGTCTCCCAAAGTTGCTCAGGATTCATCTCTCCTAAACCTTTGTATCTTTGAATTTCCGGGGCTCTGGCGCCTTCTGAACTTTCTTGCCTTAACATCTTTAAGATCTCATCTTTTTCTTCTTCATCTTTTGCGTAATGAGTTTTGCTGCCTTTGCCAATTTTATATAAAGGGGGTAAAGCTAAATAAATATGTCCTTTTTCAAGAAGGTCATACATTTGGTTATAGAAGAAGGTGAGTAATAATGTTCGGATATGAGACCCATCGACATCAGCATCTGTCATTATAATTACTCTGTGATATCTGAGTTTTTCTACATTAAACTCATCTATTCCAATGCCAGTTCCTAGAGCTGTAATCAAAGTGCCTATTTCGTTGGAAGACAGAACTTTGTCTAGACGAGCTTTTTGTACATTGATGATCTTACCTTTTAGTGGCAGTATTGCTTGAAAGCTGCGGTCTCTACCTTGTTTGGCTGAGCCTCCTGCAGAATCACCCTCTACAAGGAATATTTCAGACAAGGCAGGGTCTTTTTCTTGGCAGTCTGCTAGTTTGCCTGGAAGCCCACCAACATCTAAAAGTCCTTTTCTTCTTGTCATATCTCTAGCTTTTCTTGCTGCCTCTCTGGCATATGCCGCTTCTAGAACCTTACCTAGTATTTCTTTTGCTTGTGGTTTGTTAGCAAGTAAAAAATCCATAAAATAATCATTTAATAAACCTTCTACGGCTGGTCTTGCTTCTGAAGAAACAAGCTTATCTTTTGTTTGTGAAGAGAATTTAGGGTCCGGCATTTTCAAAGAAATAATTGCTACCATTCCTTCTCTTACATCTTCTCCTGTTATATCAACCTCTTTCTTCCTCATAAGATCTTCTTTCTTAATAAAGTTTTTTATAACTCGGGTTAGGCCTCCTCTAAAGCCCGCAAGGTGGGTACCACCATCTCCTTGTGGAATGTTGTTGGTAAAACACTGGACATTCTCTCTATAGGTGCCGGTCCATTGTACTGCTACCTCAACTCCTATGCCTTTAATGTTTGCTTGTGCATAAAAAGGGGTTCCAACTGTTTCTTTTTTGCCTGTAAGGTATTTTACAAATTCGTTTAAACCGCCTTCTGACTTAAGATTCTGTTTTTTGCCAGTTCTTTCATCTAAAACACTTATTCCGATACCTTGGTTGAGATAAGAAAGCTCTCTTATTCTTTTAATTAATATTTCTGTATTAAAAGTTGTTTGTGAGAAAATCTTAGTTGAAGGAATAAAGGTTACTTTGGTTCCTGTTTTATCGCTTTTTCCTACAATTTCTAATTCTGTTTTAGGAAAGCCATCACTATACTCTTGACGATACTTAGAGCCTTGTCTTTCTATTTCTAGAACTAATTTGCTGCTTAATGCATTAACAACAGAAACACCAACTCCGTGGAGCCCTCCTGAGACCTTATAGCTGTTTTCATCGAACTTACCCCCAGCATGTAGGACTGTCATAATTACCTCTGCTGCAGAAGCCCCTTCTTCGTGTTTATCAACAGGTATCCCTCTACCATTGTCTGAGACAGCAACAGAGCCATCTTTTCCAATAACAACATCTATTTGATTACAATAACCAGCTAAACCCTCATCTATAGAATTATCTAATACTTCAAAAACCATATGATGTAGACCTGTGCCATCGTCAGTATCCCCGATATACATGCCTGGTCTTTTTTTAACTGCTTCAAGGCCCTTTAAAACCTTAATACTATCTGAATCATAATCACTTGACATAAGATGTGTCTCCTTTGTGTTCTACGTGGAACAAAAATACATCTTTTTGTGTTGCGAAGTGTGCTTTTTCGATAGATGTCATAATTGTCTGAACGCTGTTATCTATAAGATATTTTAACATTAAATTTGAGTTTTCTTTATCTAATTCTGAAGAAATATCGTCCATTAATAAAATAGGGTCTAATTCAGTGTTTGTTTTAATAATTTCCCGCTGTATTAAGTGCAATATAATAGAAATTATTTTTTGTTGTCCCCTGGATAATGTTTCATTAGCTATTTTATTTTCGAGCAAGATGTCGAAAGATCTTTTGTGTGGGCCAGAAGATGTTCTTTTAAGAATTGTGTCTTTTTCTAGATTTTGAGCAAGACTATCTGAAAATTTGGTATTTTCTGGATAACCTGGCAGATATTTTATAGATAGATTCCTTAACCAAGGGTTTTTTTCTAAAAAAACGTCGACCACTTTACTACTACTAAGCTGTTTATTTAGACTACTACATATTTTTTCATTTAATTTGGTAATAATCGGCTCTATAAGAATAAGCTGCTCATCCCAGTATTTAATTTGATTAAAGTCCTTGTTTTTGAGGCATCCAGACCTTTGGCTTATAATTTTTTTTAGTTCAGATATTTTTTTTGATTCTTGATGTTCCACGTAGAACAAAGATTTATTTAAAAAACTTCTTTTTTGTTCAGGATTTGAGCTGGTAAAGAAAAATTCTTTATTTTCTACAAGACATGTTGGAAACCTTTTAACTAGACTTGTGTAATTTTCCTTTTTTTGCCCTTTATTTTGCGTAATTACTGCTGTGTTATTTGTTTTTTTTGTAACTTTTACTGTTTTCCCATCATGAAAAACAATGAGTGCTTGTAGTTGGTTGTGTTTTTCTCTTATTAGGTTGTTTGTTTCTGTCGTTCTAAATGATTTACCAGAAAGAGCATAATAGATGCTTTCTATTATTGTGCTTTTTCCAGAACCATTGCTACCATAAATAAGGTTTATTCCGCTTTCTAAGGGGAGCTCAAGGAATTCATAACTCCTAAAGTTTTCTAATTTTATTTCTGTTATCAGCACTATTTAGAGTAATAATGGCATTAAAACAAGAACTTGATTATCGTCACTACTTTGCACAAGAGCGCTTTTATCGCTTCCAAAACTAACAAGAGATATCTCTTCATCCTCTATAGTGCTTAGAACTTCTTTTAAGTAATTGACATTAAATGCTATGTCGAATTGGCTGTTGTCTCCTGTAACGTCGAGTTTTTCTTCTGCCGACTCTTGGTCAGGGTTGTGCGCAGAAACGTCCAACACACCGTTTTCTGATTTAAGCTTAACTCCCTTAAATTTTTCGCTAGTAAGCACCGAAACTCTAGAAAGAGAATCAAGCATATTTTTTCTATTAAAGGTTATTTTTATGCCATCTCCCTGAGGAACTACCTGATTATAGTTTGGGTAATTGCCGTCAATAAGTTTTGATTTAAATGTAAAGTTTTTAGACATAAAAACTATGTTGTTAGCATTTATATAGAACTGAATATCGTCGTTTTGTTTCGGTAGAATTTTCATTAATTCTACCACTGTTTTTCTTGGTATTATGCCCGAGAAATTGCCAATACTATCAAGGCTAGACTTATAAATCGATAGTCTATGTGCATCTGTAGCTACCATATTTAGTGAGCTTTCAGTTTTTTCGAACAAACAACCATTAAGATAGTGTCTCCAATCTTGGTTTGCCATTGCGAATGAAGTTTTATGAAAAAGCTCTAGTAGTTTTTCCGTTGAAACTGGGTGTATTGTGTCACTTTTAATTACATCAAAGTCTGGAAAGTCTGAGCCTGGGATTGTTGCTAAATTGTAGCGTCCTGATGAAGATTTAACGGTAAGTTTTGAGCTTTCTTCGTTTAGTTCAAATGAAACTTGCCCTTCTGGTAATTCGCGTATTATGTCTGCAGCTTTTTTTGCAGGTATGGTGGTTTCTCCTGGGGTAATT
>SHBL01000030.1 GCA_004321845.1 SAR86 cluster bacterium
TATAAAAAGAAATAAAATTTATGAGAAAAGCCGCAAAAAGCAAACCAATATTAATTTTTTTGTAGTGTACATTGAAAATGAGCAATAAAGGAAACAATAAGATCTTTATTATTCTTGCAATTTTGTTGTAGCTATCAGCCCTTGATAGGTCTATCAAAAATAAGATTAGTATCAAATAGACAAAAATCGTCTTAACTACCATAAGCATGTCAAAAAAAGTTGTTGGATCATTCATTTTTTTCTATCTCCAAAAAGAGAAGTCCCTATTCGTATCATATTACTGCCAGCATCAAGTGCAATATTGAAGTCACCTGACATGCCCATTGATAAAAATTCTACATTTTTATCTAATAACTTTATTTTATTAAAAACATCTGCAGCAAACGAGAACTGTTTAGTAATTTCACTAGCTGAAATACCATTTTCACCTATCACCATAAGACCCTTAATTACAACAGAGTTATTTGCAGGGTTTGAACCAATAATTTCATAAATTTCATCATCAGTGAAGCCTGATTTTGAGCTCTCATTGCCAAGCTTTAATTGCAATAAAATTTTGTGTTCTTTCCCCTGGCCCAAGGAAAACAATTTGTCATAAATTTTTTTTCGGCTAATTGAATGTATTAAATCTGAACAGTTAGCAACATCATACAGTTTATTGCTTTGAATATTGCCCAAAAAGTGCCATCTAATGTCCTCTGGCAACTTTACTTTCTTGCTTTGAAGTTCTTGCAAGAAGTTTTCTCCAAAATCTCTCTGACCTTCTTTATATAGTGTTAAAATTTTTTCTATCGACTGCCCTTTGGACACAGCTATTAATTTGCAATGTGCTCCCAAGCCATCTTTTAACTTATGAAAGTAATCAAGATTCATCTTTAAATTTTCTTACAACTCATTTTTTCTAAAGAATCCATGTTAAGCCTTCTAAGATTTTCTCTAGCATTATTTGTTTGTGACCTATTTTCAAAAGGCCCAACAATGACTATGTAGTTATAGCCATTCTTACTATTTACATTTTCAATGACTGGAAAATAGCCAATTTTTTCGAGTTCTTTAAATTGACTCTGAGCTGCTTTATAGGTTCTGAAACTACCTGACTGAGCAAAATATTCACAAACTTCATCTATAGTATTAACTACCACAACTAACTCATCAAACAAACTTTCTTCTAGTATGGTTTGGAACTCATAATCAATGTCTTCAACATTGAAATCTTCTAGATCTAAAAATTCTTTAGAATCTTTCAAGAATATTATCGAAAAAGCTGTTACAGAAAAAGAAACAAAAATGGCAACAATTATTGTGGGTATAGCTTTAATTGGAAATTTTTTATTTTTAAAAGAAAAACTAGACATCTCACATTTTTTCCAAAGGTTCTACATTTAAAATCTTAAAGCTATTCTTAAGAATTTGTTTAGTTATAAGAGTTATTAATAGCCTGGAGTTTGAAACAGCCTTATTATCAGATATAACAGGACTGCTTTCATAAAAGGAATGGAAATCAGCAGAAAATTCTTTAATGAAATGAACAAGAGAGTGAGGTGATCTTTCAAGAGCGTATTCTTTAATAAAATGCGGATAATTTATAGCTTTTGAGACAATCTCAAAACAATTACTTATTTCATTTAAATCTAATTCTTCTTTTGGTTTGTATTTAGCCTTAGCTAAAATAGAACAGCACCTAACATAAGCATATTGTGCATAAAAATAGGGATTATTTTTACTCTCATCTCTTGCAAGGTCCATATCAAAATCCATCGTATGATCAGATTTTTTTTCTAAAAAAAAGAATTTTATAACATCGGTACCAAGTTCTTCTCGCAGATCACTTAATGAATAAAACTCACCCCTTCTTGTAGACATCATTTTCTTTATGCCATCTTCGTACAGATTGACCAGCTGGTATAAAACAAACTCGATGTTTTGATGATTATTTTTCATTACATCAAATGCTGAAGTTAGTCTTGGAATATAGCCGTGATGATCAGCACCAAAGATATTTATATAATAATCATAATCTCTATCAATTTTATTCTTGTGGTAACCAACATCGGTTAAATAATAGGTTGGCTCTCCATTTTCTCTTAGTAGGACTCTGTCTTTATCATCACCAAACTCTGTAGTTTTAAACCATTTAGCACCATCTTTCTCAAATGTATGCCCTTTCTTTTCTATGATTACTAAAGATTTAGATAAATCTGAATTAGTGTCATCCGCCTTGCCAAGTGAGCTTTCTTTAAACCAGCTATCATGAATTATATTAAAGCTATGCAAATCTTTTTTTATTATTTCTAAAATTCTTTCTACTGAAAACACCCTTGCTTTCTCCCATAAATCTTTAAATGATCCTTGTAGATAAGAAGCAATTGAATCTAGTCTGATATCTTTATCACTATCTAATTTGCCTAATATGATTTCTTCATCTAGGTCGCCATGCTCTGCTCGAAAGTCATCAGCTAAACTTTTTATATAATCTCCCTCATAGGTTCCTTCACTTTCAAAAGTTTTTACATATGCATTTAAAATAACGCTGCTCGTTAGTATAGATATCTGTCGGCCAGCATCATTTACGTAATATTCTTTTGTTACTTTGAAGCCTATCTGTTCTAAAAGATTTGAAATTGCCATACCCAGAACAGCACCTCTTCCATGACCAACATGCAAAGGTCCAGTTGGGTTTGAAGAGACAAATTCCAAGAGAACTTTGCCTGAAAAATCATTTGAACTTCCCCATTGATCTTCTGCTTCAATAATTTCTTCCAAGTTTTTATATTTTTGTTCGGCTGATATAAAAATATTTATGAATCCTGGTCCCTCAATTTTAATATCATTAATTCTTTTGTCTTTAATTGATTGCTTTATAGTTTCTGCTAAATCTCTTGGAGTAATACCGAATAATTTTGATAATTTTAGAGAACAGCTTGAAGCATAATCTCCTCTTGTGCTATCTGTGCTAATCTCAAAATTAATTTGCTCCTTTAGTTGAGAGTTAATCTGCACTGACATATCCTTTGCTACTGCATTAACACTGTCTTGTAGTATTTGATTTAAATCATTGAGAATCATTGTTTGCTACGACTTACATATGACCCATCTCTGGTATCAACCTTTATTTGTTCGCCCTCATTTATGAAAATTGGAACTTGGATTTCTACACCAGAAGATAGTGTTGCAGGTTTTAGAGTATTTGAAACTGTATCCCCTTTTAACCCAGGCTCTGTTTGTGAAACAGTTTTTACCACAAAAGTTGGCGGCTCAACATTCAAAACATCTCCATTCCAAAAGAGTATTTTGCATTCCTCCTCACCATCTAACCAGCCCTTTATATCCTCAAGCTTTTCTGAAGATATATCTATTTGTTCATAGGTATCTTGATCCATAAATACAAAGTTCTGAGCCTCTGCATATAAAAACTGAAAGTCTCTCTCAACTACGTCAGCAGCCTCAAGAGATTCGCCCGACTTGAAAGTTCTCTCCCAAACTTTTTGAGTTCTTAGGTTATAAAGTTTTGTCCGCATGACTGCTTGACCTTTACCAGGTTTATGAAATTCATATGAAAGAATAGAACATGGCTCTTTTTCAATTAATACTTTTAAGCCAGGTTTAAATTGATTGGTTGTATATTTCATCTTTTAAATTCTTAAGCTCTTTTTTTGTTTGGTACTTTTTATGTATGATACATATATCAAAACAAATAATGGCTAAAACTATTTTACAACCTTTAATTTATCTTGCTATCTCAGCGGTTACATTTTTTGTCTGCTATTTTCTTGCCGTTGTCGTATCTGGTGGAACCATTGAGAGTGAAGGCATATCACTAATTATGATGGCAATGTATATTTCTTTCGCAATTCACTGGTTGCTTTTTATTCCCTCATATATTTTTCAGACAGAAAAATTTTATGATCTAACCGGAACTATAACCTACATAACCGTTTTATCATTTGTTGTTTTTATCAAACAGACAGCTGTACATGAGATTTTAGACTTAAGATCATTGTTGCTTTATTTCTGTATTATGATTTGGACGGTAAGGCTTGGTGGTTTTCTATTTTGGCGTGTGCTTAAGGATGGCCATGACAAAAGGTTTAAAACTATATTGCCGAGCTTTAGCCAGCTCTTCATGACTTGGACTCTCTCAGCTGCCTGGGTATTCATTCAAGCTCTTTCAGCTCTAGTTGCTCTTTCTGCACTAGTTCAAGTTGATATGGGTATTATTGGTTGGATTGGGCTTGGGCTATGGATTTTTGGTTTTAGTTTTCAAGTTTTAGCAGATTACCAGAAAACAAAATTTAAGAGCAACCCATCGAATGAAGGAAAATTTATTACTGGAGGGTTATGGGATCTCTCAAGACATCCAAATTATTTTGGAGAAGTAGCACTTTGGATTGGGATTTCTGTCATAGCAGTGCCTGTTATGACAGGACTTCAATATGTATCTCTAATCTCTCCTGTGTTTGGATTTTTGCTTATTTACTATGTAAGTGGGGTAAGATTGCTCGAGGACAGATCTAATAAAAAATGGGGTGAAATCGCAGAATACCAAGAATATAAAAGAAATACACCCGTATTCTTCCCAAAACTCTTTTAAAACGCGATTTTTAGTTCAAAAATAGTTGTAAAATAGAAATAATTTGATAGTTTTAACAGTCAAGTTTTTAAAAAGGGTAACAAGGTCATGAAAAAATACGTATATATTTTATCCCTATTGGCAGTATTCACTTACGCTGATAATGCCGATATAGATCAGATCTTAGAGGAAAATGAAACAAGCATCTCTATGTCTGAAAAGTCTCAAGAAAAAGTTGATGGTTTATCAACTGAAAAAGATTCCCTCCTAGCAGAGTGGAAAGTAGTAGTTAAGCAAGTAGAGGGCCTAAAAATCTACAATGCTCAAAAAAGGAAACAAATTCAAGCACAAGAAGACAGGCTTGTTACATTGGCTGAACAAACAAGGCAAGTTGTAGTTATTCAAAGACAGATTCCACCTTTAATGGAAAGAATGGCTAATAGTTTAGAACAATTTGTTTCACTGGATGCTCCATTTTCTCTTAATGAAAGATATAAGAGAATTAATCAAGTTAGAAATACATTATCAGATCCTAAAGTAACAGCATCAGAACAAGTGAGACAAGTTCTTGAAGCTTACAATATTGAGAGAGAGTATGGCAGAACAATTGAAACCTACGAGGACGCTATTGTTTTGGATGGTGAAGAAAAAGTTGTGAATATCTTGAGGATAGGAAGGCTTGCTCTAATGTATCAATTGAAAGATCAAAGCGAAGCAGGAGTCTGGGATTCAGAAGCACAAGAATGGGTAGAGGTTAGCGGTTATAGATTGCCTGTAAGAGATGGTATTAGGATGGCTAACAAAACAGCACCGCTAGACTTGCTTGCTGTCCCTGTAAAATTTACGGAGGCTAAATAATGAAATTTCTAAAAATTATATTTTTAACTTTTTTAATAGTTTCTAGCTATTCATTTGCCCAAGAGTCTGAAGTTCAAGCTCCAAGTAATCTTGACAAGCTTCTAGAGCTTGTCAAAGAAGGCAAATCTAAAGAGCAAGGTGAAAACAAGCAAAGAGAAGCTGATTTTAAAGCTGCCAGAGACAAACAAGATCAAATCCTAAAGGCAGAACAAAGAGAATTGGCGAGACAAGAAAGAATTGCTGACCAATTAGAAGCAGAATTTGTTAAGAATCAAGAGAAACTAAGAATTGCTGAAGAAGCATACTTAAAACAGCTTGGTTCATTAAATGAGCTTTTTGGTCATATGCAAAGTATCACTACTGATTCAAGAGTTACATTTGAGACTTCTCTAACTGCTGCTGAATTTGGGAAGGAAAGAGAAATATTCCTAGGAGATCTTACAAAAAAGATGGGAGAGTCAACAGTGCTTCCAACTATTGAAGAGATTGAAAGAGTTTGGTACGAAATTATGCGAGAAATGAAAGGAACCGGTGAGGTAAGTCGTTTCTCAGCAACTGTTATTAACGTTGATGGTACACAAACTGAGTGTGATGTTGTGAGAGTTGGTGTTTATAACGCAGTTTGTGGTAATAGTTACCTTGAGTACGTTCCAACAAAAGGACAGTATCAATTCTTAGCTAGACAACCTGCTGGACGTTACACAAGTTCAGCCGGAAGAGTTTCAAGTGCAGATGTTTCAAGTGGTTATGTAAGCTTTTCTGTAGATCCAAGCGGACCTTCAGGTGGTGCTCTTCTTGCTAACTTAGTTCAGAACCCTTCATTAGGCGAAAGAATTCAGCAAGGTGGGGTAATTGGTTACATTATTCTTGCTATTGGTGGCATTACACTTCTATTTGCAATCTATAAATATGTGATGCTTTGGTTAATGAGTAGAGAAGTGCAAGCACAACTTGCAAACACAACACCAAATTCAAACAACCCACTCGGAAGAGTTTTGAAGGTTGGGGCTTCTCATATGAAGGAAACAATTGATAGATTAGAACTAAAACTAGCTGAATCAATCATGGCTGAAAGACCATCCATAGAAAGAGGAATTAGTTTTGTAAAAATTGTTTCAGTAGTTGCACCATTAGCAGGATTGCTTGGTACAGTTACAGGTATGATTGTTACCTTCCAACAAATAACATTATTTGGTACTGGTGATCCAAAAATTATGGCTGGTGGTATATCACAAGCTCTTGTTACAACTGTATTAGGTTTAGTTGTTGCTATTCCAACCACACTAGCACACTCATTCTTGCAATCATCAGCAAGATCAGTGGTAGATGTTCTTGAAGAACAGGCTACAGGTATTGTTGCTGAAAAAGCTAAATAAATATGATCTGGCTTACTGAGCTTTATATTGCCCTACGTGACTTCATGGAGTCAGGTGGGCCAGTATTATGGTATATAGCTTTATTGGTTACATTTATGTGGGCCTTAATTTTTGAAAGGATTTACTACTTTCTATTCATACATGAAGGATTCGCTCAAAACATAAATACACGATATTTGAGCATGAGTTTTAAAACTCCTTGGCATAAAAATATGACAAAGACTAGATTGGTTTCCGAAGGCAAAATAGCAATTAATAGAAATATTCAATTAATACAGGTATGTATTGCTCTTTGCCCTTTATTTGGTTTGATGGGTACTGTGACAGGTATGATCGAAGTATTCCAAGTAATGGCATTTAACGGCGGCGGGGATGCAAGATCAATGGCAGGTGGAGTTTCAAAAGCTACTTTACCTACAATGGCAGGCATGGTATCAGCATTATCAGGAGTACTAGCAATGATCTGGGTAAAAAATCAAGTTGAAACTAATGAACTTTTAATGGGAGAATATGTTTCAGGACATAGTAAACAAGGAGTGAAGAAATGAGAAGAAACGCAATATCATCTGCAGCAAGAGAAGAAGAAAGCGAAATAAATTTAACACCAATGCTTGATGTTGTTTTCATCATGCTTATTTTCTTTATTGTTACAGCTAACTTTATTAAAGAGCCTGGGCTAGAAGTAAATAGACCAGATTCAGATACATCGGAAATTCAAGAAAATGCTGCAATTTTGATAGCTGTTGGCGGAAATGACGAAATATATATGGATGGAAGAAGAATTGATGTAAGGCAAGTAAAAGCTAATGTACTTAAGCTTTTAGCAGATAACCCTCAAGGTACTGTTGTTATTCAGGCTGATGAGACTGCTAGTGCAGATGCAATCATTCAAGTTATGGATGGTGCAAGAGATGCAGGAGTTTTTGATATTTCCCTTGCAGCTGAACCAAATTAAACATGACGACTGATACAAAAAGGTACACATTTCTTGCTATGGCACCCTTGGTGGTCTTTTTGCTATTTATATTTATGGTACTTCTAG
>SHBL01000031.1 GCA_004321845.1 SAR86 cluster bacterium
AAAAAATAATGCGAAGTCTGGGTTAACTGTAGAGGCTACTGGAACAGATGTAAGCGACAAGCCAAGTGCTTCAAAGTTTTTGGAATCCATGTTTTCCAAACCATTTTTTAAGATATCTTCTTTAATGTAGTTAAAACTAATATTGTTTATCCCAAGTGAATTGTCTTGAGAAAATTCATCAGAGAATACAGCATCTATTATTTTGTCCTGACTAATGATACCTGTTCTTACGCCGAGGTCACTTTCAAAAACTGTCATAGATTGTCTTAAATCTCTTCCAATGATTACTGAGCCTAGAAGTTTATCTGTGTTAAATCCAAACTCATTTTTTAAATAAATAGGAAAGGCTACAATTTGATGTAAGTTGATATTCCCACTACTTTCTTGAGCATAAATTACCTCATTAGTAACGCTCATTCTTTTCTTAATCTTTTCTAAAAAATCAGTAGTTGAATCATCTCGCAAATAATTAAGCTTATTATTATCTCCACAAACGTCTATTGAGTTCCCAACATCAGCCCAATCAAATGCGTAAAGACATGTGAGCTCTTCATTTGTCTCATTAAAAAACTTGATGAAGCTTATATTTCCTTCATCTATTTCATCTAAAAACATTTCATCGACCAAAATAAAGAGATCACCTCTTAATTCTTGATCAAAAGATTCTATTAATGCATTTGAATAATCAAATCCTTCAATTCCTATTTCTGTAAATAAGCCAATTTCTATATATGGGTTCCAGTATTGTTCACCTTTTTCACCATTGGGACCCCAAGAATTCATATTGGCAAAACTATTATCAATAGATTGAACCCAAGCAGATTCTACGATACTGGTATATTGGTTATTTGAAGATTTTTCTTGAATGTTTTGATTCTGAACATTCATGTACAGAAGAATTCCTGCAATAATAATATTGCCTATTAGACCAAATATAAGGATTTGGGTTCTTACAAGCATTTTAAAAAATTATTCTTCTGCTAATTTGAAAGTGAAACGAGCTGTTACATCATTAACAGTAGCAGGAACTCCATTGTAGACGTAAGGTTCATATGCCCACCTTCTGATAGTTCTCATTACAGTTCTTTCAAAATAACCGGGTTGATCAGTTTCTACTACATAAGGATCAACAACTTCTCCTTCCGGTGACACATCAAACTCAATCACTACGTAACCTTCGGTTCCTCTTCTTAGTGCTGATCTTGGGTAGTCTGCTGCTGGAGAGTAAATTCTCTCAACTGATACTTCGATTGTTTCGCCACTTACAGTAATGCTTCCTTGATCGCTCGCAGAGAAGAGAACACAAGAAAAGAATAAAAATAGTATAGATAAGTATCTCATCTGATGAATTATAAACAAAAAAGGGTTTTATTAATACATGTGTATTAATTTATTCTGCGATTAACTTCTTATCTTTAACTCTGGTAAATAAAATTATTTAGCTTCTTCCCAAGCAGAAAAAGGATCATTCAGATTTGCCCAGAACTCTTGGCCTTTATGAAGGTCCTCTTCTGTTGAAAAGGGGCTCAAATGAACCCCTTAAAAATAGTTAATATTTTTTAGTATTATTTATCGAATCTATCTGCATTCATTACTTTATTCCAGGCTGCAATAAAGTCACTTACAAACTTATCTTTGGCATCATCAGAAGCATATACTTCAGCTAAAGATCTAAGTTGTGAATTAGATCCAAACACTAGATCAACTCTTGAAGCTGTTCTCACAACCTCTCCTGAAGATTTATTAACACCTTCATATGAATTATTACCATCTGGCCTCCAAGATATATTCATATCTAAAAGCTTTTTAAAGAATTCATTATCTAAGGTGTTGTTATCGTCAGAAAAATTACCAAGATTATCTTTTGTAATACCAAGTGATCTCATGCCTCCGACTAAAACTGTCATTTCATGTGCAGTTAGTCCAAGTAATTGAGATTTATCTACAAGCATTTCCTCAGGACTTACTGAGTACTCAGTTTTTTGATAGTTTCTGAAACCATCAGCCAATGGTTCAAGGACAGCAAATGATTCGGCATCAGTCTGATCCTCTGTCGCATCTCCTCTTCCAGGATGAAAAGGTACATTGGCACCAGAAGCTTTTTCAATGGCAACATTTCCTGCTAATACAATCATATCTGCAAGTGATGCACCAACATCTTCTGCAACTTTAGTTAAAGTTTCTAAGACTTTATTGAGCTGATCTTTTTCATTTGATTGCCAGCTACGCATTGGCTCAAATCTTATTCTTGCCCCATTTGCGCCACCACGTAAATCCGAATTTCTGAAAGTAGAAGCACTGGCCCATGCTGTTTCAACCATCTCTTGAATACTAAGACCGGTGTTACTAATGAGCTCCTTTGCTCTATCAACATCATAGTCTGTGCTTCCAGGAGTAACTGGGTCTTGCCAGATTAAATCTTCTTCAGGAACTTCGGGGCCCAAATACCTATTCTTAGGTCCCATATCTCTGTGCAGGAGCTTAAACCAAGCTCTTGCAAAAGCATCAGCAAATTCTTCAGGATTATCTTTGAAGTGCAATGAAACTTTTCTGTACTCAGGATCTTCTCTCAAAGCTAAGTCAGAAGTAAGCATCATAGTAGTAACTTTTATATTTGAGTCTTCAACGTCCGGAGCATGGTTTTCTTCTTCTAGGTTAATTGGATGCCATTGAAATGCACCTGCTGGACTCTTAACTAACTCATATTCGTATTTGAATAGATTTTCAAAATAACCATTATCCCATTGCGCTGGATTTTTTGTCCAAGGACCTTCAAGACCACTTGTAATTGTGTCTCTACCTTTCCCTTTACCATAACCACTCTTCCAGCCAAATTGTTGTTGTTCCATAGGCGCATCTTCTGGACCAACACCAACTAAACCGTCATCGCCAGCACCATGTGATTTTCCAAAAGTATGACCACCAGCTATAAGAGCTACTGTTTCGTAATCATTCATAGCCATTCTGCCAAAAGTTTCTCTAATATCGTGAGCACTTTTCTTTGGATCAGGGTTGCCGTCTGGTCCCTGAGGGTTTACGTAGATAAGTCCCATTTGCACAGCAGCAAGTGGATTGTTAAGCAGTCTTTCGCCAACATATCTATTGTTTCCAAGCATCTCTTCCTCAGGTCCCCAATAAATATCTTCTTCTGGATGCCAAATATCTGGTCTTCCACCGCCAAACCCAAAAGTTTTACCTCCCATTGATTCAATAGCAGCATTACCGGCTAAAACTAATAAGTCAGCCCAGCTAATCTGTTGGCCATATTTCTGTTTAATTGGCCAAAGTAGTCTTCTAGCCTTATCAAGATTTCCATTGTCAGGCCACGAATTTAATGGAGAAAATCTTTGTGCTCCAGTTCCTGCACCACCTCTACCATCTCCAATTCTATACGTCCCAGCAGCATGCCATGTAAGTCTCACAAAGAAAGGACCATAGTGACCATAATCTGCTGGCCACCAATCTTGGGAGTCAGTCATAAGATCATAAAGATCTTGCTTTAGAGCTTTGTAATCTATTTTGCTAAATTCTTCTGAGTAATCAAAATCATGGTCCATTGGGTTAGTTTTAGTATCATGTTGATGCAGAATATTTAGATTTAATTGTTGAGGCCACCAGTTTACATTTGAGTGACTTCCAGCAGTTTTAGTATTTGATCCGTGTATAACCGGACATTTTGTTTCATCGTTCATTTTTTTACCTTGCTTTAGAATTTAACGTCTATCCTTTTATTTTAGATACGAACCAAGAATTTTCAATGGATATCAAATCAATAACCACATAAATATTTGAAAAAATAAGTATCCTAAAGAATAAAAATTATGTAGTTTTAAATAGATGAAAATAGGGATATATCCAGGATCGTTTGACCCATTTACAGAAGGCCACAATGATATCTTGCAAAGAGCACTAAAAATCTTTGATAAAGTCGTGATTGCTGTAGTCAAAAATTCTGCTAAAAATTACTTATTTTCTTTAGAGGAGCGAGTTGCAATGATTAGTCATCTTTTTCATGATCACAAAAAGATATCTTGCGTCGGTCTCAATTCAAAGCTGACAGTTGATCTAGCTTCTGAATTAAATGCGCAAGCAATTATTAGAGGCCTTAGAGCAGTGTCAGATTTTGAGTATGAATTTCAAATAGCAAGCATCAATCGTTCACAAAACTCAGATGTAGAAAGTGTTTTTTTCACACCCGATGAAAAATTGACATTTATTTCTTCAAGTATGGTTAAAGAATTAGCGAGTTATGGCGGTGATATTTCAAAATTTGTTCATTCCGACATCGCAAAGTCTTTAGAAGAAAAATTTAATAATTAATTTTGACTTTCTTTGCAGAAGTAGGTGCTTCTATTGCTCTGTGTAATTTTAGAAATTTTTGATTCACAGCTTGGGCACTTTTCTCCCTCTTTTCCATATACATTTAATTGAATTTTAAAATACCCTGGCTTTGACTCTGCATTAAAATAATCATTTAAGGTAGTACCTCCAGCTTTTATTGCCTTATTTAAAATAATTTTGCTTTGCTGCAAGATTTTTTTGCAATCTGTATGACTAATATCTCTGCCCATTCTTAATGGTGAGATATTTGTACTAAAAAGTATCTCTGATGCGTATATATTTCCAATTCCTGAAATAATCTTATGATTTAGAAGTATCGATTTTATAGATGCAGAAGAATTTTTGATTCTATTATAGAAATAATCTACATCTGCTTTCTTCTCGAAAGGATCAGGACCATTGTTATCCAGAAGATAGAAGCTACCCTTAGTTTTATAAATTTGTACCAATCCAAATCTTCTAACATCATTAAAAATTAAACTATTCCCCGATTCTAAATAAAAGATAATATGGTCATGTTTAAGAAACTTTTTTTGTCGTGATGCTCGAAGATTGCCTGTCATCCCTAAGTGGATAACCATCGAGTATTCATTTGCAAAATCAATGACTATATATTTTGCCCTTCTTTTTATATTCTTAATTTTTACATGAGTAATATGTTTCTTTAGATTGTCATTGAAAGGAATTCTCAATGATTTTTGTCTAACAAGAATCTTAGTAATGGACTGATTGTGGAGGTAGGGTTCTATACCTCTTTTGGTGGTTTCAACTTCAGGCAGTTCTGGCACTTATTTAAATTGCTTATTGAGTTCGACAACATCACCAGGCACGAGATTACCAATTGCTTGCTTGTATTGAAGCGACGTAACTATAAAAGCGTAGCTAGCTTGAGAAAGGTTATTAATAGATTCAGAATAATTTCTTTCTGCTTGAAGAAGATCAATTAGATTCCTTGAATTTAACTCATAGCCAACTCTTGTAGCTTCAAGAGCATCTTTAGAGCTTTCAACGGCTGACTTTAAAGAAGAAATATTTAACTCTGAGGTTCTTAGAGCTGTATGTAGTGACCTAACTTGCTGAACAATACTTCTTTCAATTAGTATTAACTGCTCCTCAGTTTTTACTTCCTGTAATAAAGCCTGTCTTCTCTGTGAGTTATTGAGACCAGATGTGAAGAGGGGCATAGAAAATTGAATGGAATATATTCTATTTTCTGTCTCTGTTGGAATGGTGAAAGGAAGATCAAGATTAGAATCTACCCCATCAAATGTATATTGTTTTGATGTTCTTCTATTGGCATTTGCGCTTAAATCTATTTTTGGCAAATAGTTTGAAGTCTTGGATTTTGTATTAGCATCTGCTGCTTCAAGTCTATTTTTAGCTTCTATAATTAAATAATTGCTACTAAGGCCTTTAGATACCTCATTATCTATATCTGTTCGTGGAGCCTTAAAATCTAGGGCAGTATTCAAAGGTGTGATGAGCTTAACTTGTCTGCCAACAATAGAGTTTAATTCTTCAAAACTTATATCAACATTACCTTCTGCCTGAACTCTATCCGACTCAGCTCTATTTAAGGCTGCCTTTGCATCGGCAAGATCAATTCTTGAAACTGAACCAGTGTTGAATCTCTCAGATACTGCATCATATTGATTGTTGAGGGCCTTTTCTGTAGCAATCTTTGCTTCTAAATTTGCCTTAGCAGATAAGACCTTAAAGTATGCGCCTGTCACCCTAATTATTAAGTTTTGTTGCTGGTATGCAAACTGTGCTTCAGCAGCTTCTACATTTTCCTTAGCCTGTTTATTGGAAAACCACCTATCTAATCTGAAAAGTGGTTGGCTTACATTCAACCCATAAGAAAAAGTATTGTAATCATTTTGAAGTTGCCTATCTTGGTAGTACTCATTCCAGTTAGTTCCACCTGTTACTCTGACTTGTGGCAATAAACCTGACCTTGATTGATTTAGGAATTCTCTTGAAATAGCAAGATCCGCTTTCTTTGAATTAAATTCAGGATCCTTTTCTAATGCTTCTTTGTAAATAGTAAGCAAATCATTCGAAAACATCTCAAATGACAAAGCGAATAATATAAATTTGATATAGTTTTTCATTCTTCTAAATTAGACAGTATTCTGCAATATTAGTGCCATATAAACAATGAAAATCTTTTATATAACCAATTAGACACTAAATAAGATTTATATCTATGATCATTAAGAAAACAAACAAGGACTCTCTGTCTTTGACTCTTAAACCGAATAAATCTTCATCTATAAACGAAAATTTTATTTTTTTTGGATTTTTATCAATAATTTGCCTTACATTTGCTATAGGATTCTTCATTTTAGGGGCAACATTGATTTTGCCGTTTGCTGGCCTAGAAATTATCGTTCTTATCTCAGTATTGAAAGTAAATAGAGATTGGGTTAATCAGTCTGAAAAAATTTATCTAGATAAGCTTTATTTAAAATTAAAAAAAGGCAGCAATGAAATTACTTTGGATAGGTTTTTAAGCAAATTCTCTGTTACTGATCAAAAAACAAAAAAAAGATTATTTGTAACCAGCGGCGATAAAAAAATTGAAATTGGTTCTTTTCTTAATGAAGAAGATAAAGATAAGCTTATCTCTTTATTAAAAAAGAAAGTAAATGAATTAAATTTCTCTTAAATGTAAATCTATGTTCTCGTAAACAGGGATACCATCTAAGAATTTTGGAAAGCTTTCACCAGCTATTAGCGGCCTAAGATAATCTTGCCCTTCACTTGTTATTCTAAAACCATCTTGTGATATGTAGTTTTCTGGCAGCACTTTTTCCTCATTTGCTATATCTTTTAGATCTCCAGTAGCTATTTCCCATGCATAAGGTTTATTGCTTAATCTTTTTATAATTGGCATTACGCCTGACTGTCCTTCTGCTGCCAGTGTTACAGCTGCCTTGCCTACTGCAATTGCTTGTTCAATATCTGTTGATGACGAGATATGTCGTGCACTTCTCTGTAGATAATCTGCAACTGACCAATGATTCTTAAAGCCTAGTTCATCTGT
>SHBL01000032.1 GCA_004321845.1 SAR86 cluster bacterium
TAAAGATAAAGAAGCCTACACTTATGCAAATCATATTGACTGGGCCTCACAATTATTTGATCACTTACAATTAGATAACGTAATTTTATTTGCACAAGATTGGGGTGGTTTGATTGGTTTAAGACTGCTTACTGCCCAGCCAGATAAATTTAGTGGGCTAATCGTCTCCAATTCAGGTCTGCCAGTTGGAATAGGAGCAACTGAAGGCTTTAATCAATGGTTGAATTATAGTCAGACAGTTGAAGATTTTAATTCTGGAAAAATTGTCTATCAGGGCAGTATGAAAAAGCTAGATGAAGCAGAAATAGCGGCCTATAATGCACCATTTCCAGATGAAACTTATAAAGCAGGTGCAAGAGTATTCCCATTGCTTGTGCCTATCACTAATGCCCACGATCAAGTGAGAGAAAATATTGAAGCTTGGGAAATTTTGAAAAATTTTTCAAAGCCGACACTAGCAATCTTTGGTAAGTACGATATGTCTTTTAGGGATCAAGATAAATATATCATTGAAAAAATTCCAGGAGCTAAGGGATTGAATCATAGATGGATTGAGGCTGGCCATTTTTCACAAGAAAATCAACCCGAATTGATTGCCAAAGAGATAATAGATTTAGTTTAGAAATATTCAGGCATTTCTCTCAATGCTTCCTTGCCCCAAAAAATTTGATTGTTGAGAAAGAAAGTTGGAACTCCAAATGCACCAGCATTTACAGCATCTTCGGTATTTTTGATTAGTTTTTGTTTAACTTCAGGGTCTGAAGTTTTTTCAATAATTTTTTCGCCTTTGAGACCAGATTTATTTAAATGATCAATGAGAACTTCTGCATCTCCCATATTTTTTTTGTCTTCCCACATACCTGCAGCAATCGAGTTTATGTAGTCAATCAAGAAACCATCTTGCTGGGCAACTAGAGCTCCTCTCTGCATCGTTAGCGTATTGATTGGAAAATTTGGATTAAAGCAAAATTTTGTTAACTTATGAAGCTTAACAAAACGTTTTATTTCTACATCAAAATAATTAAATTTATTTGGGATATTCGCATTAGAAATCATAGGTGGCTGGTTATTTGATAATTTATGAATACCACCCAATAAACAAATTTCATAATCAAATCTAACTGAGTATTTTTTCTCGTAATCTGGTATTACTTTATGACAGAGATAGCCGTTGGGACTAGCGATATCAAATAAAAATTTAATGGTAACCATAATTGTGTAAGTAATTTAATATTATCTTAAGATTAAACTATAAATTGAAGAATATTGTGAAAAAAGGATCAGTAATAATTGTTGGCGCCGGACCAGGTTTAGGTTCAAGCCTGGCTAAGAAATTTGCTAAAGAAGGTCATCATGTCTTTGTTGCGAGAAGAGAACGAAATGCAGCAGCTTTGGATGAGCTTTGCAGTGAAATAAAAAGCAGTGGTGGTAATGCGACAGCCATTCCAACAGATGCCAGGGAAGAAGACCAAGTAATTAATTTATTTTCAAAGGCAAAGGAACATGGCCAGATTGAGTGTGTAATTTTTAATATTGGCGCAAATGTTTTCTTTCCAATCAAAGATACAACTGCCAGAGTATTTAAAAAAGTTTGGGAAATGGCAACCTTTGCTGGTTTTTTAGTTGGTAAAGAATCAGCTAAGCACATGAAAAATAAAGGTACTATCATTTTTACAGGTGCAACGGCTTCAGTGAGAGGTAGTTCTGGTTTTAGTGCCTTTTCATCTGCTAAATTTGGTTTAAGAGCATTAGCTCAATCGCTTGCAAGAGAGTTGGGACCGCAAGGAATTCACGTTGTTCACACAATCATTGATGGAGCTATAGACCACCCATGGATCAAAGAAAATTTTCCAGACACATATAAACTCAAAGATGTGGGCGGTATTTTAAATCCTGATCTTATTGCTGATACATATTATAATCTACACTTACAAGAAAAATCCGTATGGACACATGAAATTGATTTGCGCCCTTACATAGAAAAGTTTTAATTATGACTAAAGAAGTAAAAGATTTTTTTTCTACTTACACCGATTTTGTTACAAAAGTTACAAGCGAACCGAGTCTAGATCTTAAAGCATTAGAAAAAAGTCTTGAAGAGATTGAAGATAAATCACCAATTGAGTCAGCAAGACTCCTAACAGCAGCACTTGGCTTAGGAAGTGAATCAGGTGAATTTGTTGAGATAGTAAAAAAAATGTTCCTTCAGGGCAAACCCCCATCTAAAGATAATATTTTTCACATGAAGAGAGAGCTGGGTGACATTATGTGGTACTGGGTAACTGCGTGCGCAGCTTTAAAACTTGATCCTTTTGAAGTGATTAGTGAAAACCAAGAAAAATTAGAAGCAAGGTATGGTGAAAAATTTGAAGTTGATAGAAGTGAAGTACGAAAAGAAGGCGATCTTTAGCTAAATTCTAAAACAAAGCATATTTTTCTTAGAAAGTTTATAATTTAAGGGCTTAAACAAGGGGTCAAAGTTGCAAAAGAAAATTTCTCTAAGCGATAAATACACTCAAAGGGAAGGTAAAATCTTTCTAACTGGCATTCAGGCACTTGTCAGGCTTCCTCTCATCCAAAAAGACCTTGATATAAAGAATAATCTTGATACTGGAGGCTTCATTTCAGGCTACAAAGGTTCACCACTAGGTGGGTATGACTTAGAACTTAGTCGTGCTCAAAAATATTTGGAAGAAAAATCAATTTTTCATCAACCAGGCTTAAATGAAGAACTAGGAGCTACTGCTGTTTGGGGTTCTCAGCAGGGTGAATTTAAAAATAGAGGCCAAAAAGATGGTGTATTTGGTATTTGGTATGGAAAAGGTCCTGGTATGGATAGAACTATGGATGTTTTTAAACATGCCAATGCAGCTGGCTCTTCAAAACATGGGGGAGTATTAGCAATTGCAGGCGATGACCATGCTGCTAAATCCTCAACTTTACCTCATCAATCTGATCACAACTTCATGAGTGCTTTTATGCCTTATCTCTATCCAGCAGGAGTTGAAGAAATAATAAGGTTTGGCTTACTAGGAATTGCTATGAGCAGATACAGTGGCTGCTGGACAGGCTTTAAAATTGTTTCAGATGTAGCGGATTCTGGCAAAAGGTATGACACTGAAATAGAGAACTCACCAATTATTATTCCGAGTGAAAACTTTCTTGGTGAATACAAGAATTTGCCTAGAAATATCTTGTATACCGATACACCAAGAGAGCAAGATTATCGACTACAAAGAGCAAAAGGATTCGCTGCTCAGGAATTTGTAAGAGCTAACAACATTGATGTTTCGTTATGGAAAGATAGAAATTCAAAAATGGGAATTATCACTGCTGGAAAGTCATACAATGATGTTCGAGAAGCACTTAGATGGTTAAATATCAATGAAGAAAAAGCGCGTGAGCTGGGCATTTGCATTTATAAGGTTGGCATGCCATGGCCTCTAGAACCACATGGTGTCAGAGAGTTTTGTGAAGGGCTTGATACCGTTTTAGTTGTCGAAGAAAAGAGGGAGCTTATTGAACATCAAGTTAAATGGCAACTTTACAACTGGAAAGAAAATGTAAGGCCGACTGTTATTGGAAAGCAAGACGAGTACGGTAGCTGGCTGCTACCAGCAGAAAATGATTTACCTTTACAAACCATAGTTGAAGCAATATCAAGCAGGCTACATCAACTAACGGGCGATCCTGATCTGCTAAAAAAACTTGAATGGTTCAATAAGCGAAGCGAAGAACAAAAAAATCTTGAAGCTCCAATTATTAGAAAACCATTCTTTTGTTCAGGCTGCCCGCATAACTCTTCTTTAAAACTTCCTGAAGGTAAAAGAGCATTAGGCGGAATTGGTTGTCATTATATGGCTGTCGATTCAGTAGAGGGTACAGAATTTTTTACACAGATGGGAGGAGAGGGGACACCATGGATAGGTATTTCACCTTTTTCAAAAGAAAAGCATGTTTTTGCAAACTTAGGTGATGGCACCTATAAGCATTCTGGGATATTAGCCATCAGAGCTTCTCTAGATGCAAATGTAAATATCACTTATAAAATTTTATATAACGACGCAGTAGCTATGACTGGCGGCCAAGAAATTGGTGGAAACTGGGATGTAGAAGGAATAGTTAAACAAGTTAGAGCTGAAGGTGTCAAAAAAGTTTCAATCTTGTCTGAAAACCCTAAAAAATATAATCACCTTCTTGAAAAAGGTGTAAAAAGTTTGCATAGAGATTCAATTGTTCAGGAACAAGAAGAATTGAGTAAGCATGAAGGTGTAAGTATTTTAATTTTTGATCAAACTTGTGCAGCTGAAAAAAGAAGAAGAAGAAAAAGAGGTTTGATGGAAGACCCAAAAAAAAGGGTGGTAATAAACAAAGAAGTTTGTGAAGGTTGTGGAGATTGTTCAATTCAATCAAGTTGCGTTTCAATAGAGCCCGTTGAGACTGAGTTAGGCAGAAAAAGAAAGATTAACCAATCTAGCTGCAATAAAGACATCTCATGTATAAAGGGGTTTTGTCCTTCTTTTGTGACTGTTGATGCCGATATAAAAAAAAATACGAGTTTTCAAGATTTAGGAGAATTTCCAGAACCTAAAATTTCTATTAATGACCAAGTGGCAAATATTATGCTTACAGGAATAGGAGGAACAGGAGTATTAACTATCTCAGCAATTCTTGCCTATGCAGCGCATTACGAAGGTAAGGATTCTTCTGTCTTGGATATGACAGGTCTTGCACAAAAAGGTGGTGCTGTTTGGTCACATATCAAAATTTATGAAAAGGGTGTTGCACCATTTAGTCAAAAAATCTCTCCTGGAGCAGCAGATATTTTGCTTGCTTGCGATGGTGTAGTTGGAACTAAGCCAGAAATCCAAGAAGTCATTTCAAAAGATAGAACCTTAACTGTATTAAACAGTAATACTACTCCAGTGGCAGATTTTGTGACAAATAGAGATTTAGATTTTAAAAATAATGACGTTTTTAAAATGCTTGAAGCAACTACTAAGAAAATTGTTTCTCTTGTTCCTGCAATTAAGATCTCTGAAGAGCTTTCAGGGGATGCTATTGGTACAAATATGCTAATGCTGGGTAGCGCTTATCAAAATGGACTAATACCTTTAAAAGCTGAGAATATTATTAAAGCAATTGAATTAAATGGAGTGGATATTGAAAGAAATGTTTATAACTTTAATCTCGGCAGGCTTTATGCAATTAATCCAAATCATGAAATATTTGAATTCCTAAATAGAGATAACGTAAAGAAACTCAATTCAGTAGAGTTATTTGAAGATAGGTTAGATAAAATCAGAAATTATGATAAAAAAGTTGTAAAAGATTTCACGGAAAACAAGGATCTAATAGATCAAATTCTTTCTCAAGAAATAGAAACTGAACCAGTAAGTAAAAGTGCAATAAAAGAACTTTATAGAGTATTTGCGATTAAAGATGAGTATGAGGTTGCCCGTATGCATATCGAAAATACTGAAAATATCTTGAACGAAAATTTTTCTGCATGGAATAACTTACAGTTTTATCTTTCCCCACCAATAATCTCATTTATTAAAGACAAAAGAACTGGTAGACCAATTAAAATTGCAATACCTGCATATATTGCTATGCCAATTTTTAAAGTTCTGAGAGCTTTGAGATTCTTGAGAGGTACAATTCTTGACCCACTAAGATTTACCGCAGATAGAAAACAAGATCTTGCTCATAAAGAACTATTCAAAAAGAAATTACAAGAAATTAACAACCTAATTGCAGGCAAAAAATTAAGCAAACTCAAAGAATTGGTTGAGGCATCAGCTAATGTGAAGGGTTATGGTCCTGTTAGGGAAAAATCTTATTTAGATTTTAGAAAAAGAATTAATGCCCCAGAGCAGAAAAGAACAAAAAATATAAGCAGATTATTTAGTTTTAAATCAGATAGGAATATTAAAGCTAAAAAAGTAGAATCTAAAAACCAACAACATCTGAATGAATAAAGTTACTGATAATTTTTTTGTTTCATCGCAAATTGATGAAGGACATATTAGTTTCTTAAAAGAGCAGGGTATCGATCTAGTTATTTGCAACAGGCCAAATGGTGAAGAACCAAACCAGACAAATTTTGAATTAATTGAAGAGACATGTAAGAAAGCAGAAATTGATTTTATCCATTTGCCTATGGTACCTGGAGATCTGTCACCTGAATTAATAACAGAAACAAAAAATCTGATTGATCAAAATAAAAAGACCCTTGCTTATTGCAGGACAGGAACTAGATGCATAAATTTATGGGCTTGTGCAAATGCTATCGATAATGATATTGATGAAACTATAGAGCTAGCAACAAATGCAGGTTATGACCTTGGCCATCTAAGACCACTTTTAGAAGTATGAGAGGTACAATTCTTGACCCACTAAGATTAACCTCAGACAGAAAACAAGATCTTGCTCATAAAGAATTATTCAAAAAGAAATTACAAGAAATTAACAACCTAATTGCAGGCAAAAAATTAAGTAAACTCAAAGAATTGGTTGAGGCATCAAGTAATGTGAAGGGTTATGGTCCTGTTAGGGAAAAATCTTATTTAGATTTTAGAAAAAGAATTAATGCCCCAGAGCAGAAAAGAACAAAAATTTTAAGCAGATTATTTAGTTTCAAATCAGACAGGAATATTAAAGCTAAAAAAGTAGAGTCTAGAAACCAACAACA
>SHBL01000033.1 GCA_004321845.1 SAR86 cluster bacterium
ATAGCCTTCTAATTCAAAAGAATATTTATGCGGGACATCTCTTATTCTTTCAGTGGTATGTGAATCATATCTGTTGGTTTTTGCAGCTCTTAAAGCTGCAGAATTAAATATCGTGCAATCCTCAAAAGGGTATACGCGGCCTTTAATGCACTTACCCACGATTACATCATGATTAGATGTTGAGCCGTCTATTTCAATATCATATGCAAGAATTACATAGCCTTCCATGTTTGTTTCTTGTGCTTTTCTAGGATAAATTGGTTGTTTCTTATAAGTAGCTTGATATATTTGGTTTGCTCTCATTTGAAAAAGCACTTTACCCAGATTTTTCGTCCTAGTATCTTCACAAGTCTCTAAAAAGACACAATCTTCATTCTGCAGAATGAGTTCTCTATGAATATCTCTAAGTAAGTTTGCGTAAGCATTATCTAAATAGACAAAATCCTTATCCTCGTATTGAACATCAACAGAATTCTCTTCACTTGAAGCCAAAAAACATATTGAAAAAAGAAAATATGTAAAAATCTTAGTCATATATATAGGATATAATACTTAAATGAAAAATCTAACCTATGCACTAGCAGGTTTCTTGTTCGTCATGGGATTATATTTTTTGTTTAATACATTCATAAGGGAAGAAGCAATGCCAAAAGTAAAACTAACAACATCCTATGGGGATATCGTGCTTGAGTTAGATCAAGAAAATGCACCAATCTCAACTGAAAACTTTGTTCAATACGTTGAAAGTGGTTTTTATGATGAAACAATTTTTCATAGAGTCATAAATGGCTTCATGATTCAGGGCGGAGGCCATCTTGAAGATATGACTCCGAAAGATGACAAATTAGAACCAATTATGAATGAAGCAAATAATGGGCTTAAAAATGATCGAGGTACAATTGCTATGGCGCGTACAGCATATCCACATTCTGCTTCATCTCAGTTCTTTATTAACCATGCAGATAATGCCTTTTTAAATTTTAGAACCAATCAAGTAGAAGAAGGTTGGGGTTATGCTGTTTTTGGTAAAGTGACAGAAGGTCTCGATGTGGTCGACAAGATTGCAGAAGTCCAAACAACAGCAGTTCAAGGCTACCAAGATGTCCCAGCTGAGACTATTAAGATTTTAAAAGCAGAAGTTATAGATTAATTTAAGCTAATAGCTTTTTCGATTTCTTCTTGGGTTTCGTATGGTTTAGACATATCGGCCCAGTCAATATTGAAATTGTCTTCTAGCTCAGCGTAACTTAACACGCCAAGCTTTTCATATTGAGGGGCAACCTTGTCTGTTAGAAGACCAATTCTTTTTAAATTAGGGACAATCTTTGTAAATAATAAGACTCTAAAGTTTTGGCCTTGTGCTGTATTGGCAGCAATCTCTTGTGCTTCTTCAGGCGTATAGTCCAAGAAGCGTGAAATCACTTCCCCAGAAATAAGTCTGTTTCTCATGACAACACAAGCTTCAAATGCAAATTGTGCCCTATCTTCAATTTCACTTTTTGATAAAGTCTTCAAATAATCTTCAAGATAGTTAACACCAAAGGTTACATGTCTTGCTTCGTCTCGAATAACATAATGTAATAGTTGTTTGAGCAATCCATCATTAAGAATGAATTTCATATTATTGAATGCTGCTAAAGCTAAACCTTCAATGATGATTTGCATACCTATGAATTTAAGATCCCATCTTTCATCAGTTAAGATTTTGTCCATCAAAGACTTTAGACCAGTTGTTGCTGGATACTGAAAACCAATCTTTTCTTTAAGATATCTATTAAAGCCTTCAACATGTCGGGCTTCATCAAAAGTCTGAGATGCAGCATACATTTTTGCGTTGAAAGTAGGGGCACAAGAAACTAACTGAGATGCAACTAAAAGTGCACCTTGCTCCCCATGCAAGAACTGACTTAAATTCCAAGATACTTGGTGTCTGTCCATTTGTAGTCTATCTTCGAGTGATAGCTCATCAAGACCAACTATTTCCTCTGGCACTAGTCTAAAATCCTGGTTTACTAAAAATTCATCTTTTGGGTGTGTTTGAGACCAATCTAAGTCATCAGAAACATTCCAATTCAGTCTTTTACCAAGCTCATAAAGTTTTTTGATCCTATCATCTACAACTGTGTAGTCCCAATTATATGAGCCCGTTAATGGAGTCTTGAATATCTCATTAACGCATTCTATTGCGTCTTGTTCTTTTGGATCAATCTCAGGATATTCTGTGATCTCTTGAGGCTGATTATCTACTATTTTGCTTTTCATGTTCTTTTAACAGATAGTGGTTTAATATAACAAAAAATTAATAAGGCATAAAATGGGAAATAGATTAGAAAATAAAGTAGCACTTATTACTGGTGGCGCTGCTGGCTTTGGTAAAGGTACTGCAGCTGTTCTTGCAAGAGAAGGAGCGACTGTTTATATCTCAGATATAAATAAAGAAGGTGGAGAAAAAGTTGCTAAAGAATTAGGTATAAAGTTCTTTGAACATGATGTAACCAACCCTGATAGATGGCAAGAGATTATCGAAGAAATTAAAACCGAACAAAAGCAGCTTAATGTTTTAGTAAATAATGCTGGTATAGGTTATATGGGTGATGTTGAAGGCACCACTAATGAAGCTTGGGATATGGTGCATAAAGTCGATCTTGATTCTGTTTTTTATGGTTGCAAATATGCTTTACCATTAATGAGGGACTCAGGAAATGGCTCCATCATAAATATTTCATCCATTTCAGGTATTGTAGCCGGGCACAACTTTACTGCGTATAACAGTGCAAAAGCAGCAGTAAGGCATTTATCAAAATCAGTTGCATTGCATTGTGCAAGAACAACAAAACTTGTTAGGTGTAATAGCTTGCATCCAGTCTTTGCACGAACAGAAATTTTAGAAGCTCTATTAAAAGATACTTCGAATGATATGCTCAGCAAACTTGAAAAACAAATACCCGTTAGAAAGCTTGCAGAAGTAGAAGATATTGCCAATGCCATACTATTCTTGGCATCAGATGAATCAAAAATGATAACTGGTACTGAAATTGTTATCGATGGAGGTTTGTCAGCGCAATAATGACCCAAGCATTTCAGGATACATTAGAAAAGTTCGAGCTTGAGCAACTTGATACATATCTTTTTAGATACAGTGGAAAAAATGCTGGTATCCAAAGAATTTATGGTGGGCAAGTAATCTCTCAAGCTTATTTAGCAGCAAATTTAACTATTGAAGAAGATAAACACTTACATTCATTGCATGCTTACTTTCTGCGCCCTGGCATAAAGAAGCAGCCAGTTCTATATAGTGTTGATCCAATAAGAAATGGCATGAGTTTCTCAACAAGAACAGTAAAAGCTATTCAAAACAATGAAACAATTTTTAGCATGAGTTTATCTTTTCAGAAAGATGAAGAAGGACTTTCGCACAGTATAGAAATGCCAGATGTTCCGCCACCTGAAGAACTCAAAGATGAAATTGAATTAAGAAAAGACAATATCGATCTAGTGCCAGAAGAGCTAAGAGAGTATTTCACTCGTGAAAGAGAATGCAGTGTAAAGCCAGTTGAATGGCAAGATGTATTTAACCCTCAAAAGTTGTCTCCTAGGAGAAGCATGTGGATGAAACCAACTGGTAAACTGCCAAAAGATAGAGATATTCAAAATGCATTTTTAGCGTATATCTCTGATGCTGGTATATTAGCTGCAGCACTTTTTCCTCATGGCATTACTTACATGTCTCCCAAAATAATGATTGCTAGTCTTGATCATACAATGTGGTTCCACAAACCAGATTTTGAATTTAACGATTGGGTTCTATATACAATGGACAGCCCATATTCAGGTAATTCAAGAGGCCTAGGCAGAGGAACTTTTTTCACAAGAGATGGCGAAGTTATAGCTTCAGTTGCTCAGGAAGGGCTCTTAAGAACTAAGACTAGATAACTTTTCTAAGAAAATACCAACTTTTTCAGGATCAATATCCGGTGTGAGACCACTACCCAAGTTAAAAATATAATTATTCTTATTCTTATACTTTTCAAAGATCTGGGTTGCTAGCTGTTCAAGTTTATCTGCATCAGAGTGAAATTTACTCGGATCAAAATTGCCTTGAATAACTATTGATTTATCAATGTGGTGATCAATATTATCTGAAATATCTAAGTTAAAGCATTTAATATTGGTCGATTCAATTATTGAATCAATCTTTTTGCCCCTAGTGAAAAGAATGACAGGTATATTACCCGGTATATTTTCTGCTAATTCATTAATATACATCAAAGAGAACTCCTCATATTCTCTACCTAACATGCCGCCCCATGAATCAAAAATTTGTATGCAGTTAGCACCTGATTGTATTTGCTCATGCACATAGTCATGCATGACTTCAGTCATAGCTTTTAGGTATGAATGAGTCTTGCTTGAGTTAAGTTTTAAATAATCATGTATTTCATTTCTATTCTTTGGTGATTCGCCGTAAAAAAGATATACAAATAAGGTCCATGGTGACCCAGTGAAGCCAATCAACGGAACATTGATATCAGCTTTGATTAATTTAGTTGCTTCAAATACATAATCTAGTTTTTTTATAGCACCTTGTGACTTAAGTTCTAGGCCTGGGTTTTTAATAATTGAATCAGAAAAAATAGGCCCCTTACCTTTAATAAATTTTACTGGTACACCCATTGCATCTGGAATAGTCAAAATATCAGTAAAGGTAATTGCTGCATCTAATGGATATCTTCTCAAAGGTTGCAACGTCAGCTCTTTACAAATATCTGGCTTTCTAATCATGTCAAAGAAATCAGGATACTGAGACCTTATTTCCATGTATTCAGGCAAATATCTACCAGCTTGCCTTAACAACCAAACAGGAATATTTTCTTTAGTATTCTCTCTGCTTAAAGCATCTAAAAAAATATTATTTTGTGAAGTCATTGATAAATTCTTTTATGAAGGTCTTTAATTTTTCACTAGATTTTTCTTCGTAGATAAATGGCTGACCAATTTCTCGCAGCAATACTAAATTTATTGCCTTTGTATTCTTTTTATCGCTTTTCATAGCTTCAAAAATTTCTTCAGCATCAAGCTCTATATTGGAAAAATCGTAATTGAAATGACCTATTGTATCCTTTGCTAATTTATATGAATCCTCTTGCAAGAAGCCTAGCTCTTTTGAATACTTAAGAGCCATAAGCATCCCTATTATTACTGCATGGCCATGGAATATAGGATTTTTATGATTCACTGATTCTATTCCATGAGCAAAAGTATGCCCAAAGTTTAAGTATTTTCTTACTCCTTTTTCTCTGAAATCTGAAGCAACTATTTGCGCTTTTATTTGTATGGATTCTTCAATACATCTAAGCATTGTGTCTGCATCTTTAGCTAATATCTCTTGAGATGTTTTTTTAATTTCCTCAGCAGATTCTTTTGAGGTGATGAAGCTATGCTTTATTACTTCGGAAAAACCATTTAGAAATTCTTGTTCGTTCAGAGTCTCTAAGAAATCTGCACAAATAAAAACTTGAGCTGGATTATAAAAAGAACCAACAAAGTTTTTAATATGACCAAAATTGATTCCTGTCTTGCCACCAATTGATGCATCTACTTGTGCAAGCAATGATGTAGGTATCTGAAAATATTTGATACCTCTCATATATGAAGATGCAACAAAACCAGTTAGATCAGTTATTGCACCACCACCAAAGCCAATTAAGCAATCATGTCTATTCATGCCATTTTTTTGCATGAAAGCGATTGCTTCTGAATAAGTTTCAAGATTTTTTTGTTTTTCTGCTTCTTCAACCTCAAAGATTAAACAGCCTTTCTCTAATAATCTGTTTTTGAAATCTTGATGCATCTCCAAAACCTTGGCGTCTGCAATAACACAATATTTCAGATTGTCTGACAGTAAATCAATAACTTCAGATGCCCCTTTGAGGTAACTAAGTTTTACAGAAATTTCCTCTGCTTTAAAAATTAAATCTTTCATCACTAATAATTTCTTTTGTGATCTCTTCTATAGTCTTG
>SHBL01000004.1 GCA_004321845.1 SAR86 cluster bacterium
AGAGCAATGAATCTTTAATGAATTCTGAGTTTGGTAAGGATCTGGATGATGAGATGAGAATCGTCATAAATTCCTTAAGAAATACTTTCGTTCAAGCATTAAAGAAAGAAAATTTAGTGACAACAAAAGGAAAAATTACATTAGAGAGCATCGAAGAGATGGACTTGGATGCTTTATTAAAGCTCAAAGTTAAAAACAAAAAAGTTTCAGACCTGCAAAAAAATATTGCAGATCAATTCAAAAAGTATCAGTCAGAAAATAAAGAAAAAATGGCTATCTTTAAGAAGAAAATGGATGGTGGAAATGATCTTGCGCCTGGTGTCTTATCTGTGATGAAAGTGTATTTAGCTGTTAAGAGAAAGATACAAGCAGGTGACAAGCTAGCTGGAAGACATGGTAATAAAGGTGTTATTTCAAGCATAGTCCCAGTAGAAGATATGCCATATGATGAACATGGCCATCCTGTTGACGTAGTTTTAAACCCTCTAGGAGTTCCTTCTAGAATGAACGTTGGTCAAATACTTGAAACACATTTAGGTTTAGCTGCCAAAGGTCTTGGTGACAAGATTGATGGCATGATTAAATCAAAAGAGAAGATAGAGAGTGTTAAAAAAGTGCTCAATGACATCTATTCATTTGGGCCTCATGAAAAAGATGATATTAATAGTTTGAAAGATAATGAAGTTAAAGAATTAGCTGACAACTTAAGAGATGGTGTTCCATTTGCTACACCAGTATTTGATGGAGCTAATGAGCACCAAATCAAAGAATTATTAAAATATGCAGATCTTCCTGCTAGCGGACAATTTGATTTATTTGATGGAAGGACAGGCGAAAAATTTGATAGACCAGTAACAGTTGGATACATGTATATGCTTAAACTGAATCATCTAGTTGATGATAAGATGCATGCAAGATCAACAGGGTCTTATAGTCTTGTTACCCAGCAACCATTAGGCGGTAAAGCTCAGTTTGGTGGGCAAAGATTTGGTGAGATGGAAGTGTGGGCACTTGAAGCTTACGGAGCTTCTTACACACTACAAGAAATGCTCACAGTTAAATCAGATGATATAGCTGGAAGATCAAAAGTTTATAAAAATATTGTAGACGGAAATTATGAAGTTGAATCAGGTGTACCAGAGTCATTTAATGTTCTCAGTAAAGAGATTAAAGCACTTGGTATTAACTTGGAATTAGAGGACTCAAAAGAGAAATAATATGCAAGATATCATTAAAAACATTAACCGTAGTTC
Organism: SAR86 cluster bacterium; assembly: GCA_004321845.1. GTDB lineage: Bacteria > Pseudomonadota > Gammaproteobacteria > Magnimaribacterales > TMED112 > TMED112. The sequence goes on from SHBL01000004.1 coordinate 1,254, forward strand.
AAAAAGAAATTTTGATTTAATTTCTTGCGGGCTAGCATCTCCACAAATGATTAGATCATGGTCATGGGGGGAAGTAAAAAAGCCTGAAACTATAAACTACAGAACTTTTAAACCCGAGAGAGATGGTTTATTTTGCGCAAGAATTTTTGGTCCTATTAAAGATTTTGAATGTCTATGTGGAAAGTACAAAAGAAGAAAGCATAGAGGAGTAATATGTGAAAAATGTGGTGTTGAAGTCACAGCTACTAAAGTAAGAAGAGAAAGAATGGGCCATATTGAATTGGCATCACCTGTAGCTCATATTTGGTTTCTAAAATCATTGCCTTCAAGAATAGGACTCTTCTTAGATATGACTCTAAGAGAAATTGAAAGAGTTCTCTATTATGAAAGTTTTGTAGTAGTAGAAGCAGGAATAACTGATCTCAAGAAAGGACAATTACTTACAGAAGATGAGTACTATGAAGCTCTCGATGAGTATGATGATGATTTTACAGCAATGATGGGTGCTGAAGCTGTTCAGATTCTTCTTTCGGGCGTTGATATAGAGAGAGAAACTCAGCAGATTAGAGAAGAATTAAGTACTAGTAACTCCGAGACTAAGATTAAAAAGCTTCAAAAAAGATTAAAACTAATGGAAGCTTTCAGAGAGAGTGGTCAAAAACCAGAGTGGATGATTATGAATGTTCTGCCTGTATTACCACCAGATCTGAGACCATTGGTTCCATTAGATGGTGGTAGATTTGCCACATCAGACTTAAATGATCTCTACAGAAGAGTAATTAATAGAAATAACAGGCTAAAAAGACTATTGGAGCTTGGAGCCCCTGAGATAATCGTTAGAAATGAAAAAAGAATGCTTCAAGAATCAGTTGACGCACTTTTAGATAATGGTCGAAGAGGAAGAGCTATTCTTGGTACAAATAAAAGACCTTTAAAATCACTTGCCGATATGATCAAAGGCAAACAGGGAAGATTTAGACAAAACTTATTAGGAAAAAGGGTAGATTACTCAGGTAGGTCAGTGGTTGTATCTGGACCAACTTTAAAATTACATCAATGTGGATTACCTAAAAAAATGGCTTTAGAACTATTTAAACCATTCATATTCAATAAACTTGAACAGAAAGGTATAACCATAACAATTAAGGCTGCAAAACAACTCGTTGAAGAAGAAACGCCTGAAGTATGGGATTGCTTAGATGAAGTTATAAGAGAGCATCCAGTTATGCTTAATAGAGCACCTACTTTGCATAGACTAGGGATACAAGCCTTCGAACCAGTATTGATAGAAGGTAAAGCCATACAACTTCATCCGTTAGTATGTACAGCATTTAATGCAGATTTTGATGGTGACCAGATGGCAGTTCATGTGCCGCTTTCAATAGAAGCGCAATTAGAAGCAAGAACTTTAATGATGTCTACAAATAATATTCTCTCACCAGCAAGTGGTGAACCTATAATTCAACCAAACCAAGATGTTGTTCTGGGAATTTATTATCTAACAAAGGAAGATTTTAACCTTCCAGGAGAAGGTAGAACTTTCGTTGATGTGCACGAAGTTAAAAGAGCATTTCTAGAAAAACAAGTCAGCCTTCATACAAGAATCAAAGTTAGAGTAAATGAAGTTGATTGTAAGAAGCTTTATGAGACAACTGTCGGAAGATGCTTGATGTATGAAATTGTTCCAAAAGGCTTACCATTTGAAAAGGTAAACAAAATACTAAAAAAGAGAGATCTTTTAGATTTAATAGCAACTGTATATAAAGATTTTGGATTAAAGGAGTCTGTTTTATTTGCAGACAACTTAATGTATTTGGGTTTTGAATACTCCACTTCATCAGGAGCTTCAATAGGTGTTAATGACTTTGAAATACCTGATGATAAGACAACAATTATTACAAATGCAGAGAATGAAGTTCAAAATATAGAACAACAATTTGAATCAGGCTTATTAACCAAAGGCGAAAAATATAACAAGATAATTGATATTTGGTCTAGAACAAATGAAAAAGTTGCTAGCTCTATGATGGGCGCTTTAGGCGATAAAATTGATATAGACAAAGATGGTAAAGAAACCATAACACCTTCTTTTAATAGTGTATTTATGTATGCTGATTCAGGTGCAAGAGGCTCACCTGCTCAAATTAGGCAATTAGCAGGAATGAGGGGTTTAATGTCAAAGCCAGACGGAAGCATTATTGAAAGTGCTATCACTTCTAATTTCAGAGAAGGTTTATCCATGCTTGAATATTTCACTTCTACTCATGGAGCTCGAAAAGGTCTTGCTGATACAGCTCTAAAGACAGCAAACTCAGGATATTTAACTAGAAGGCTTGTAGATGTTTCACAAGACGTGGTCATTACATCTGATGATTGTGGTACTGAAGAAGGTATTACTGTAGAAGCAATCATTGATGGAGCTTCAGTTATTCAAACTGTTTCAGAGAGAATCTTAGGAAGAGTTTTGCAAGAGGATATAAAGAAAGACGGAAAAGTGTTATTTGAAAAAGGTCATCTATTCAATGAAGAAACAGCCATTGAAGCTCAAAACTCAGGCGTTAAGAAAATAAAAATTAGATCTCCAATAACTTGTGAAGCAAGCCATGGCTTATGTGCTAAATGTTATGGAAGAGATTTAGCCAGAGGACATCTTGTTCACATAGGTGAAGCTGTTGGTGTTGTTGCTGCTCAATCAATTGGTGAACCAGGAACTCAGCTAACTATGAGAACCTTCCATATTGGCGGAGCCGCATCAGGAACTGCTGAAGATGATTCAGTTACTACACTAAGAGGCGGAAATATTGAATTTGATTCATCTTTAAAAACTGTTGAGAAAAAGAATGGTGAATTAGTGGTTGTATCTAGAAATGCTCATTTCACAATACAAGATGACGAAGAAAATCTTCTTGAAAAATATTCAATACCATACGGAGCTGAGATTTTATATGGCAATAAATCAAAAGTTGAACCGGGAACTCTGATAGCAAAATGGGACCCACTTACATTACCAATTATTTCAGAGGTTGAAGGAACAATCTCATTTAATGATTTAACTGAAGATGTAACAATGAAGGTTGAAGTAGATGATTTGACAGGTTCTACCACAAGAGAAGTTATAGATGCTAATGATCGACCTGTAAAAGGTAAAGGTATGACACCATCCATAACAGTCTTAGATGGTAAGAAGAAAATTATTGCTTCTTATTCACTCCCTTCAAAATCCATCCTCATGAAAAATAATGGAAACAAAGTTTCTACTGGTGAGTTTATAGCTAGGGTGCCGGTTGAAGGAACAAAGACTAAAGATATTACAGGTGGACTTCCAAGGGTTGCAGACTTATTTGAAGCAAGAAAACCAAAAGATGGTTCCATATATGCAGAAGCCACAGGGACTCTTTCATACGGGAAAGAAACTAAAGGTAGAAAGAGGTTAGTCATTACTCCTGAGAAAGGTGAGCCTGTAGAAATGATGATACAGAAACATAGGGCTGTAGCATTTCTTGAAGGAGATCAAATTGAAAGAGGAGACATTCTCTGTCATGGGCCTGTTGATACGCATGCTTTACTTGCAATGCACGGAGTTGAAGAGCTTGCCAAACATTTAATTGCAGAGGTTCAGGACGTTTATAGGCTTCAGGGTGTTGTGATAAATGATAAGCATATCGAAGCTATAAGCAGACAAATGATGAAAAAAGTAACCATCACTGAACAAGGCGATAGTGAATATTTAGAAGGAGACATAGTTGAGCTAACTAAGGTTAGAGCATCAAACAAGAATCTTTTAGCCTCAGATAAAAAGCCAGCTGTATTTGATAGAATGCTTTTAGGTATCACCAAGGCAGCTCTATCTACAGATTCATTTGTCTCAGCAGCATCTTTCCAAGAAACTACTAGGGTTCTTACTGAAGCAGCAGTTACAAGCAAAAAAGATACCTTAAGAGGGTTAAAAGAAAATGTCGTTGTGGGAAGACTGATTCCAGCTGGAACAGGTTTTGCAGCGAATCAAAAAGCAAGTGTATCTTCAGAAGAAATTCAAGATATTGAAGAAGCATTGAAAAAAGAATTATTGGAAAGCTTTCAGTAAACATTGACCCATGATTAGCACTGCTTTATTATTCAGTTTTTAAAAAATGGCAACTATAAATCAATTAGTAAGGAAACCACGTAGAACAAAAGCTACGAAGAGTGATGTTCCTGCATTAAAAAACTGCCCTCAAAGAAGAGGTGTCTGCACTCGTGTGTACACAACAACGCCAAAAAAACCAAACTCAGCTCTAAGAAAAGTCTGCAGAGTGAAACTTACTTCTGGTTTTGAAGTAACTTCTTACATTGGTGGTGAAGGCCATAATTTACAAGAACACTCAGTTGTCTTAATAAGAGGCGGCAGAGTAAAAGATTTGCCTGGTGTTAGATACCACACCGTTAGAGGAGCATTAGATACTTCTGGAGTATCAGATAGAAAACAAGGAAGATCCAAATATGGTGCAAAAAGAGGTAAATAATGAGAAGAAGAGCTGCACCTAAAAGAAAAATTATTCCAGATTCGAAATACGAAAGTGAAATTATCGCTAAGTTCATGAACCAACTAATGGTTGATGGTAAGAAATCAATTGCAGAAAACATTGTGTATGGCGCATTTGAACAATTAGAAAAAGACAGCAAAGGGGAAGATTTAGTAGAAGTATTCAAAAGGATTTTGGATAAGGTTGCACCAGTGGTAGAGGTAAGATCTAGAAGAATTGGCGGAGCAACTTACCAGGTCCCTGTTGAAGTTAGGGCAAAAAGAAGAACTGCTTTAGCTATGAGATGGCTTGTAGAGGCCGCAAGAAATAGAAAAGAGAAATCTATGCCAGCAAGGTTAGCTGCAGAGCTCAAAGAAGCTAAAGATGGAAAAGGATCGGCAGTTAAGAAAAAAGAGGATATGCATAGAATGGCAGAAGCTAATAAAGCTTTCGCTCATTTTAGGTTTTAATCATGGCTAGAAAGACACCACTTAACAGATACAGAAATATTGGTATATGTGCACACGTTGATGCAGGTAAAACTACAACTACAGAAAGAGTGCTCTTTTACACTGGAATCTCTCATAAAATTGGTGAAGTTCATGACGGTGCAGCTGTTATGGATTGGATGGAACAAGAACAAGAGAGAGGTATAACTATTACTTCTGCTGCAACAACTTGCTTTTGGCAAGGTATGGAGCAACAGTTTGAAGAACATAGAGTTAATATTATCGATACTCCTGGCCACGTTGATTTTACAATTGAAGTTGAAAGATCTCTAAGAGTTCTAGATGGTGCTGTTGTAGTATTTTGTGGTTCATCAGGCGTGCAACCACAATCAGAAACTGTCTGGAGACAAGCAAATAGATATGAAGTTCCGAGAATTGTTTTTGTTAATAAAATGGACAGAGCTGGTGCAGATTTTGAAAGAGTTGTAGATCAAATTAGAGATAGGCTTGGTGCAACAGTAGTTCCTATACAGTACAACATTGGTGCTGAAGACGACTTTAAAGGTGTCATCGACCTTATCAAAATGAAAACAATTACATGGAATGAAGCTGATAAGGGTTCAACATTTGAATATACAGATATACCTGAAGAGCTGGTTTCTAAGTGTGAAGCACTTAGAGAAGATCTTGTTGAGGCAGCTGCGGAAGCTAACGAAGAACTTATGGAAAAATATCTTGATTCAGGCGACTTAACTGAATTAGAAATTAAAAAAGGGCTTAGACATCGAGTTCTAGAAAATGAAATAACTTTAGCTCTGTGTGGTTCTGCCTTCAAGAATAAAGGTGTGCAAGCTGTCTTAGATGCTGTTATAGAATTTCTACCTGCACCTGATGAAGTAAAAGCAATTGAAGGAATACATCCTAAAACAGAAGCGCCAGCTTCTAGAAGTTCAAGTGATGAAGAACCTTTCTCTGCACTAGCATTCAAGATTGCTACTGATCCATTTGTTGGAAACCTAACGTTTGTTAGAGTCTATTCCGGTGTTTTATCTCAAGGTGATGGCGTAATAAATACCGTCAAGGATGATAAAGAAAGAATTGGAAGAATGGTTCAGATGCATTCAAATAATAGGGAAGAGATTAAAGAAGTTAGAGCTGGTGATATTGCAGCTTGTATTGGTTTAAAGAATGTAACAACTGGAGATACACTATCTGATGCAAAAGATTTAGTGGTTTTAGAAAGAATGGAATTCCCTGAGCCTGTTATATCACTTGCAGTAGAACCTAGATCTAAACCCGACCAAGAAAAAATGTCTATTGCACTGGGTAAACTTGCACAAGAAGATCCTTCATTTAGAGTAAGCTCTGATGAAGAATCAGGCCAAACAATTATCTCAGGTATGGGTGAATTACACCTTGAAGTGCTTGTTGAAAGAATGAAAAGAGAGTTTAGTGTTGAAGCTAATGTTGGTAAGCCTCAAGTAGCATATAGAGAAGCAATCAAATCTCATGTAGAAGTAGAACATAAATATGCAAAACAATCTGGTGGTAAAGGCCAGTATGGTCACGTATTGCTAAGAATGGAACCATGTGAAGAAGAGTTTGAGTTTGTAGATGAAATTAAAGGTGGGTCTGTGCCAAAAGAATACATTCCAGCTGTATCGAAAGGTGTAAGAGAACAATTACAAAATGGTGTTGTTGCAGGTTATCCATTACAAGGTGTGAAAGTAACACTATATGATGGTTCATATCACGAGGTCGATTCAAGTGAAATGGCATTCAAACTTGCTGGATCAATGGCAGCAAAAGACGGAGCATTAAAAGCGAACCCAGTTCTACTAGAACCAATGATGGACGTAGAAGTTGTTACTCCTGAAGACTACATGGGAGATGTTGTCGGTGACCTAAATAGAAGAAGAGGACAAGTCCAAAATATGGAGGATATCCCCTCAGGAAAGGCTATTACGGCATTAGTTCCCCTCTCTGAAATGTTTGGATATGCAACAGATTTAAGGTCAGCAACTCAAGGCAGAGCTACTTACACCATGGAGTTTGAAAAATACCTAGAAGTTCCATCAAATCTAACAGAAGAAATTATCAATAAGAATTAGATAAATCCTTTGACACTCCCTATTTAAAGCCTTAAAATCGTGGTCTTTCTAATCTAAACGGCGATTATGGAACAACAAAAAATTAGAATTAAACTTAAGGCTTTCGATCATAAGTTGGTAGATAAATCAACGAAAGAAATACTTGAGACAGTCACAAAAACCGGCGCAAAAGTTGTTGGCCCTATTCCTCTGCCTGTAAAAAAAGAAAAGATTACAATTCTTACATCACCACATGTAGATAAAAAAGCTCGTGATCAATACGAGACTAGGACACATAAAAGATTGTTCGACATTATTAACCCTACTGAGCAGACTGTAGATGCTCTTATGCGTTTAGATATTGCTGCTGGAGTGGATGTAAAAATAACCCTTAATTAAAATGCTAGGAGTGATTGGAACAAAAGTTGGGATGACGCGTGTCTTCAAAGACAACGGAACTTCTGTACCTGTAACCGTAATATCAGTAGCACATAGCAAAATAGTGCAAAGAAAGACTGCAGAAAAAGATGGCTATTACGCTGTTCAAGTAAATTATGGTTCAAAAAAGAAAGTCTCAAAAAGTTTAGAAAAAAAATTCACAGATAATGGTGCTGAAAAAGGGTATTTAACAGAATTTAATTTATCTGAAGAAGAATTCAACTATCTAGTTGATGCAAAAGAAATAACACTTCACCCATTCAATGGAACGGAAAAGGTAGATGTAGCTGGAGTATCAAAGGGAAAAGGCTTTGCTGGTGTAGTTAAGAGGCATAACTTCAAAACCCAAGATGCAACTCATGGTAACTCTTTAGCGCATAGGGCTCCTGGTTCTATAGGCCAATGTCAGTTTCCTGGCAGAGTTTTTAAAGGTAAAAAAATGGCTGGACATATGGGAGACAGAAATACAACAGTTCAAAATCTTGAGATAGAAAGAATTGATATGGATGAGAATGTGCTTTTGGTAAAGGGTGCAGTCCCTGGATCAATAGGATCGTTTGTTAAGGTAACCCCATCGATTAAAGATGGTGCAAAACTTTCATTAGAACCAATAGTTGAAGAAGCTACAGATACAGCAACTGAAACAGAAGAGGTTGTTGAAAATATTGCCGAAGTTGCAACTCCTGAAGCACCAAAGGAAGAAAGCCAAAATGCTGAAGCAAAAGAGACTGTAGATGCTAATGCTGGCACTGAAGATATAAAGGAAGAAACAAAAGAAGCTGAAGCTGCACCTGCAGATGGTGCACCAAAGGAAGAAACAAATGTTGCAGAAGGACAAAACAAAACAAAGAAAGAGGATGAGAAGGAGTAATGGCAGAGGCTAAAGAAACAAAAAAAGCAGCTAAACCAGAAACAAAAAAAGCAGCTAAACCTAAACTTCCAAGCGAAGTTTTTGCAGTTGATTTTAATGAATCTTTGGTTCATCAGGCTCTAACAAGTTATATGTCTAGCGAGAGACAGGGCTCTGTTATGCTAAAAAATAGATCTGCTGTTAGAGGTGGAGGCAAAAAACCATTTAAACAAAAAGGAACAGGTCGAGCTAGAGCAGGCACAATCAGAAGTCCACTTTGGGTAGGCGGTGGCGTCACTTTTGCAAATACAAAAAATTACACAAAGAAGATCAACAAAAAGATGGCAAAAAAAGCATTAGCATCAATACTGTCTAAGTTCAAAGCTGAAAAAAGATTAGATCTAGTAGATGACATTAAGTTAAAAGAACCAAAAACAAAATTAGCTCAAGAATATTTCAAAAAGAGTGGGCAAGAATCAGCTCTCCTAATAGCATCTGATTTAGACCAAAACACGATGCTTGCAATGAGAAATCTGAAGCACTTTAATTTCTTGGATGCTAAAGATGTAAATCCTTATGATTTGCTTAAGGCAAAACATATATTACTAACACACTCAGCAGTACCAGTGCTAAAGGAGGCCTTAAATGTTAAATGAAAAAATTTATACAACGATTAAGAGTCCTGTGATAAGTGAAAAGGCTGCTATAGAAAAAAGCACTTCAAATACTTACGTATTTAAAGTGGCAAAAGAAGCAACAAAAGATGAAATAAAGAATTCAATAGAAGAAATTTTCGGAGTTAAGGTTGAGTCTGTAAGAGTTCTTAACACAAAATTCAAAAATAAAAGAACAAGACTTGGTAAATACAAAACTAACACATATAAGAAAGCTTACATAAAGCTTGCAGAAGGCAAGGAAATTAATATGGAGAACCCTTTTAAATAAAATGGCTATTATCAAAGCAAAACCTACATCTCCAGGAAGAAGGTTTAGAGTCCAGATTAGGGAGGATCTACACAAAGGTAGACCAGAAAAAACTTTAGTAGAGTCTAAAAGACGAATATCTGGTAGAAATAACAATGGTCACATTACAGTTAGACATAAAGGTGGTGGTCATAAGAGGCTTTATAGGATTATAGATTTCAAAAGGCAAAAGCTTGATATTGAGGGAACCGTACAAAGAATTGAATATGATCCAAATAGATCAGCGAATATCGCTTTAATAGAATACAAGGATGGTGAAAAAGCATACATCATTGCTCCTAAAGACCTCAAAGAAAAATCTAAAGTATTTTCAGGCGATAAAGCGCCTATAAAAGCAGGTAATTGCTTACCATTAAGTGAGATTCCTCAAGGTACTGAAGTCCATTGCGTAGAGATGAGACCAGGCAAAGGAGCGCAATTAATACGTTCAGCAGGAACTACTGCCCGGTTGGTTGCTAAAGAAGGTAAGTATGCAACTTTGAGACTTAGTTCTGGAGAAATGAGAAAAATTCTATTAACTTGTAGAGCCACAATTGGTGTTATTTCAAACCAACAACATAATCTTAAATCGCTGGGTAAAGCTGGAGCAAAAAGATGGAGAGGAGTAAGACCTACAGTAAGAGGTGTTGCTATGAACCCTGTTGACCACCCTCATGGTGGCGGTGAGGGTAAAACTTCTGGTGGTAGAAACCCGGTATCACCATGGGGTACCCCAACTAAAGGATATAGAACAAGGAAACCAAAGGCCAGTGATAAATTAATTGTGAAAAGGAGATATAAGTAATGGCTAGATCAAGTAAAAAAGGACCATTTGTAGATTCATCACTTGAAAAAAAAGTAGCAAATGCAAAAGCAGCGAATGATAGAAAGCCAATCAAGACTTGGTCAAGAAGTTCAATGATTACTCCTGATATGGTCAACCTCACAATTGCTGTACACAATGGCAGACAACATATTCCAGTTTTCGTTAAAGAAGATATGGTTGGTCAAAAGCTTGGAGAGTTTTCAATAACAAGAACTTTTAAAATGCATGCTGGAGATAGGAAGGTGAAGAAATAATGGAAGTTAGAGCTTATTTAAAAGGTGCAAGACTATCTCCTCAAAAAGCATGCTTGGTTGCAGATATGGTTAGAGGTCTTGATGTAGGAAAAGCACTAGATATTTTGAATTTTTCTAAACAAAAAGGTGCGCAACTAATAAAGAAATTATTAGATTCTGCGATTTCTAATGCAGAAAATAATGAAAATGCTGATATTGATGATCTTAAGATTAAATCAATTATTGTGAACAAAGGACTGGTAATGAAAAGAATAAAAATAAGAGCTAGAGGTAGAGCAGATAGAATAAAAAAACCTATGTGTCATATAGAAATAAAATTATCAGATAACAAAGAGGAGGTCGAAAATGGGACAGAAAGTTAATCCTGTAGGATTTAGATTAGGCACATCTAGAGATCATGACTCTGTTTGGTTTGCAAAAGCTAAAGATTATTCAAAGCTTGTTTTAGAAGATATAAAAGTAAGAGATAGGGTGCGTGAGATATTACCAAATGCACCAATCAGCGCTGTGATTATTAAAAGAACAATGGAAGAAGTAGTGGTAGACATAAAGACTTCGAGGCCCGGTGTTGTTATCGGAAAAAAAGGTGAAGAAATAGAAAAAATAAAAAAAGCATTGAAAAAGATCATTAATCAAGACGTAAAAATTAATGTTGTAGAAGTAAAACAACCAGATCTTGATGCTCAGCTAGTTGCTACTTCTGTAACTCAACAGCTAGAAAAAAGAATCATGTTCAGGAAAGCAATGAAAAGGGCAGTTCAAAATACAATGCGTCAAGGAGCTAAAGGTATAAGAATATCTGTAGCTGGCAGACTAAATGGAGCTGAGATAGCTAGATCTGAGTGGTATAGAGAAGGACGAGTACCTCTTCATACTTTGAAAGCAGATATAGATTATGCAACGAGCGAAGCCTTGACAACTTATGGAATCATAGGGGTAAAAGTCTGGATATATAGAGGAGATAAAGGTGCTTCAACCTAAGAAAACAAAATATAGAAAACAAATGAAAGGCAGAAATAATGGATTTGCTTCTGCTGGTTCTTCTGTGTCATTTGGAGATTTTGGCCTCAAGGCAACTACACATGGAATGTTAACTTCAAGACAATTAGAGGCAGCTAGAAGAGCTCTTGTTAGATACATTAAAAGAGGAGGAAAAGTTTGGATTAGAGTTTTCCCAGATAAGCCAATTACAAAAAAACCCCTAGAGACAAGACAAGGTAAAGGAAAAGGTAACGTTGAATATTGGGCAAGCCCAATAAAGCCTGGAAAAATACTTTATGAAGTTGCTGGCGTTAGTGAAGAAGATGCTAAAAGAGCATTTCAATTAGCTGGTGCAAAACTTCCTATGAATACCACCTTTGTGAAGAGAGGTACAAATGGCTAAGAAAAAGATAAAAGATTTTAAGACCATGAAATTAGAAGATTTAAAAACAGAATTAATGGCTAATAGAAAACTATTGTTTGAAAGTAATTTCAAACATAAAATGGGCCAACTTAAAGAAAGTCATAGCTTAAAAGAGGCAAGAAGAAACATAGCAAGAATTAAAACGGAGATTAATACAAAAAATGGCAGCTAGAACATTACAAGGGACAGTAACAAGTCAAAAAATGAATAAGACAATTACTGTTGTGGTCGACAGACGAAAGAAACATCCCAAATATGGTAAGTACATTAGCTTGTCTACTAAATATCATGTGCATGATGAAAAAGAAATTTCAAATGAAGGGGACATAGTTAGAATTCAAGAGTGCAAGCCTATCTCTAAGACAAAGAATTGGATGCTAATAGATGTTGTAAAAAAAGGAGAATCAGAGTGATTCAGACACAAAGCATGTTAAGTGTTGCTGATAATAGCGGCGCAAGAAGAGTTATGTGTATTAAAGTTTTAGGCGGCTCCAAAAGGAGAACAGCCAATATTGGCGATGTGATCAAAGTGGCTGTTAAAGAAGCCCTACCACAAAGCAAAATTAAAAAAGGATCTGTCATGAATGCTTTGATTGTAAGAAGTAAATCAGGCGTTCGAAGACAAGATGGATCAAAAATTGGGTTTGATGAGAATGCTGTAGTATTGCTCAATACAAATAAGGATCCAGTTGCAACAAGAATTTTTGGCCCAGTAACCAGAGAACTAAGAACAGCAAAATTTATGAAAATTGTTTCACTAGCCCCGGAGGTACTTTAATGAAATTAAAGAACACAAAACTCAGAGAAGGTGATGAAGTGATAGTTATTTCCGGAAGAGAAAAAGGCAAAAGAGGAAATATTAAAAAAATTGTTGGAAATAAATGCGTGGTAAATGATTTGAACCTTGCTAAAAAACACACAAGACCAAATCCTCAACTTGGTATAACAGGCGGCATTGTTGAAAAAGAGATGCCAATCAACCTTTCAAATGTGATGATTTGGAATAGTTCAACAAAAAAACAAGATAAATTGAGTTTCAAAGAAGAGAAAGGCAAAAAAATTAGAGTTTTTAGATCAACAGGTAAGAGTGTTAAATAATGAAGCTTAAAGATAAATATACAAAAGAAATTGTACCAGTTCTTAAAGAGAAGCTTGGGTATAAATCTGTCATGCAAGTGCCAAAATTACAAAAGATAACCATCAATATGGGTGTTGGAGAAGCATCTAAAGATAAAAAAGTGCTAGATCATGCTGTTGCAGATCTAGAAGCTATTGCTGGGCAAAAAGTGGTTGTTACTAAAGCTAAAAAAGCAGTAGCGACATTTAAGATCCGGGAAGAGTACCCAATAGGTTGCAAAGTAACCTTACGAGGAGAGCAGATGTATGACTTCTTTGAGAGGCTTATAGATCTTGCAATTCCTAGAGAAAAAGATTTCAGAGGTTTAAGTGAAAAATCGTTTGATGGCAGAGGAAATTACAACATGGGAATAAAGGAGCAAATTATTTTTCCTGAAATTGATTATGACAAAGTTGACAAGTTAAGAGGCATGGATATTGCTATAACAACTACAGCTTCGAAAGATAGCGATGCAAAAGAACTGCTTAAGTGTTTTAATTTCCCATTTAGAGGTAAAAATGGCTAGAAAATCAATAATTGAAAGAGAAAAAAAGAAGATTAAACTTGTTGAAAAGTTTTCTCATAAGCGTATTGCTTTAAAAGAAGAACAAAGAAAAGCTGCGACTTTTGAAGAAAAAATGGAAATACAAAGAAAGCTTCAAAAATTGCCAAGAAGCTCTAACCCATCAAGGGTTGTACGGAGGTGTGCACTAACAGGAAGGCCTAAGGGTGTATACAGAAAATTTGGCTTAAGTAGAACTAAATTAAGGGAATTAGCAATGTCAGGTAAGTTGCCTGGTATTAAAAAATCAAGTTGGTAAGAATATGACAGATCCGATAGCAGATTTATTAACAAGAATTAGGAACGCACTAATGCGTAGCAAAGAAACAGTGAATGCGCCGTATTCTAAGCTTAAGCACGAGCTAGCAAAACTTTTAGTAAAAGAAGGTTTTCTTCATAGTGTGAAGAAAGTAAAGAAAGATTTCGATGAGTTAGAGATAACATTAAAGTATTTCAAAGAAGAGCCAGTAATTAAGGAATTGGTCAGAGAATCTAAACCAGGTTTAAGAAAATATTTGAGTTATAAAGAAATTAAGCCTCATAAGGGTGGACTTGGTCTAAAAATCTTAACAACTAGTAAAGGACTTATGACTGACAGAGAAGCAATAAAAAAACAATTAGGTGGCGAAGTAATTTGCAGGGTATTTTAATGTCAAGAATAGCTAAAGATCCAGTCAATATTCCAGAATCTGTGAATTTAACTACAGAGGGTAAGACTGTTAATTTTAAAGGACCTAAAGGCGAAATGAGTCTTAATATACACGAAAGTATAGATTTTTCTATTGAAGATAATATGTTCCAAGTAAAGTGGAGCCAAGATGAAGAAAGAGCAATGGCTGGCACAATGCGAGCACTTGTAAATAATTATGTTAAGGGTGTAAGTGAAGGATTTGAAAAGAAAGTAAAACTTAATGGTGTTGGGTATCGAGCAAAAGTACAGGGCAAAAAAATCACCTTTACACTTGGTTTTTCACACCCTGTTGAATATGAATTGCCTGAAACTATAGCGGCAGCACAAGATAGTCAAACAGAGCTCACAATTTCTTCATGCAATAAACAGTTATTGGGACAAGTTTGTGCGGAAATTAGATCATTCAGACCACCAGAACCTTATAAAGGCAAAGGGATCTTTATAGATGGTGAACACATTGCAAGAAAGGAAAGAAAGAAAGCAGCAGCAGCAGGATAATATATGAGTAAAGAGTTAGCTAGAGTAAGAAGATCAAAAAAATTAAGAGCAAAATTACAGAAAGTTCAGACAATGAGAGTTTGTGTTTCAAGATCTCTTAAAAATATAACTGCCCAACTTATTGATTCTTCAAATGGAAAAGTTCTTGCAACTATTTCAACCCAACAAAAAGAATTTAAAGGCAAAAGTGGCGGCAATATTGAAGCTGCTTCTAAAATTGGTGCTGAGATTGCAAAAAAAGCAATTGATTTAGGACATAAGAAAGTTACTTTTGATAGATCAGGGTATAAGTATCATGGCAGGGTTAAAGCTTTAGCTGATGGTGCAAGAGATGGAGGTTTAGAGTTTTAATGGAAAAGTTACAAGCACAAAATATGGGACAAGACACATTAGTTGAAAAGCTAGTTCAAGTTAATAGGGTTGCAAAAACTGTTAAAGGCGGAAGAGTAATGTCATTCACAGCACTTACTGTAGTAGGAGATGGAAATGGAAAAGTTGGTTACGGAAGAGGTAAAGCAAAAGAAGTGCCAGTTGCTATTCAGAAAGCACTCGATGAAGCAAAGAGAAGTCTTGTGAATGTTGAGCTTAATGGTAATACGCTTTGGTATCCAATAAACCAAAAAAGCTCAGCAACAAAGGTTTATATGCAGCCTGCTTCAGAAGGTACTGGTATTATTGCTGGAGGCGCAATGAGAGCTGTATTAGAGCTTGTAGGCATCAAAAATGTTCTTGCTAAGTGTTATGGCTCTACAAATCCAATTAATGTTGTCAGAGCTACTGTAGAAGGACTAGCTAAGATGGAATCGCCTGAAAAGGTTAAAGAGAGAAGAAAATAATGGCAAAACTCAAGGTCACACAACTCAAAAGCCTTATTGGTAGGAAAAAGAACCACAGACTATCTGTAAAAGGTCTAGGGTTAAGAGGTATTGGAGATTCTAGTGTCTTGGAAGATTCACCATCAGTCAGAGGTATGATAAATCAAGTAAATTATCTTATCTCAGTAGAAGAGGTTAAATAATATGGAAAAATTAACTTTAAATAATATCGGAGATCCTAAATCTAGATCTGAAAGAAAAAGAGTAGGAAGAGGAGCTGGTTCTGGTGTTGGAAAAACAGCAGGCAGAGGGCATAAAGGACAAAAAGCAAGATCAGGTGGAAGTGTAAGACCTGGATTTGAAGGTGGTCAGATGCCACTTCAAATGAGGTTGCCAAAATTTGGTTTTACTTCAAGAGTATCAAGAGTCTCAGAAAGCATTAATGTCAAAAACTTAGCAGGGGTCAAGAAGATAAGTATCGAAAACCTTAAAAAGTTAGGCCTCATAAAAAAATCAACACTTAAAGTAAAAATCTTTGGTGAAGGCAAATTAGCCGAGAAACCAACGGATGAGAATATTAGAATTTCAAAGGGAGTAAAAGTTGGATAATTCAATGTCTGAATTATGGAGAAGGTTAGGTTTCCTAGCTTTTGCACTTCTTGTTTATAGAATTGGAACTCATATTCCAATTCCGGGCATCAACCCAGAACAAGTTGCAGCTCTCTTCCAACAAAGCCAAGGTACAATTCTTCAGTATTTCAACTTATTTTCAGGTGGTGCTCTTGAAAGAATGAGTATTTTTGCACTTAGTGTTGTTCCTTATATATCAGCAGCAATCGTAATGCAGTTATTCTCAAACTCATTGCCATACTTACAAGAACTAAAAAAAGATGGTCAAGCTGGCAGAAATAAAATTACACAATACACAAGATACGGCACTGTAGTATTTGCTCTTATTCAATCAACTGCTTTAACAGTTACTTTACAAACAGCTGGACTAATTGAATCAAGCAGTATATTCGGTGCAGTTGTTGCTGTGTTATCAATTGTTACAGGTACAGTTTTCTTAATGTGGCTTGGTGAGCAAATTTCTGAAAGAGGTATTGGTAACGGCATATCTCTAATTATCGCTACAAGTATCATCACAGGAGTACCAAGAGCATTTGGACAAGCATTAGAGCAAACTCAACAAGGTGATCTAAATTACTTAATTCTGATTGTCCTTGGCCTCTTAACACTAGTTGTTGTTGCTTTAGTGGTATTTGTTGAAAATGCACAAAGAAAAATTACCGTTAATTATGCACAAAGACATCAAGTTAGAGGCATGGTTCAGGCACCATCAAGTTTTCTGCCCTTGAAATTGAATATGTCAGGTGTAATTCCAGCAATTTTTGCTAGTACATTTTTATTATTTCCAGCAACATTATCATCGTGGTTTGGTAATATTGATGGATTAAGCGGTTTACAAGAATTTGCACTTTATCTTAACCCTGGTCAACCGCTATACATTCTTTTATTTGTGATTCTGATAGTTTCATTTTGCTACATTTGGTTAGCACTAACTTTTAGTTCTAACGATATGGCTGATAACTTAAAAAGGAGCGGAGGTTATATACCCGGTATAAGACCTGGAGAACAAACAGCCACATTTATAGACACAATTCTTTCAAGGTTAACAGTATTTGGAGCCTTTTATTTATCACTGGTTTGTATACTTCCATTACTGTTAATTAATAGTTTCGGTATATCTTTTTATCTTGGAGGGACATCAGTCCTTATCGTTGTAGTTGTGATGTTAGATTTACAAAGACAAATACAGTCATATGTTATGAGCCAACAATATGCATCTATCTTAAAAAATGCTAATATCTCCGGCTCAAAAAAGAGTAGAAGAAGATGAAAGTAAGATCGTCAATTAAAAGAATTTGCAAAGATTGCAAAGTAGTAAAAAGATCAGGCACATTGTTTGTGATCTGTAAAAATAAGAGGCATAAGCAGAGACAAGGATAATCATGGCAAGAGTAGGCGGAATAAACATACCTGACAATAAGCATATAGATGTTTCACTAACACATATTTATGGCATTGGTCGTAAAACTGCACAAGATATTTGCGATAAGCTTAATATTAAATATTCAAAAAAAGTATCTGAGCTAACAGAAGATCAGCTAGATAAGATAAGGGATGAATTAAAAACATTTCAAATAGAAGGTGATTTAAGACGAGATATTAACTTCAATATTAAGAGATTAATGGACTTGGGCTGTTATAGAGGCATTAGACACAGAAGAAGTCTGCCACTTAGAGGCCAAAGAACTAAGACAAACGCTAGAACTAGAAAAGGGCCTAGGAAACCGATAAAAGCATAATGGCTGGAAAGAAAAAAACAAAAAGAATAGTAACCGACGGTATTGCTCACGTAAAAGCATCCTTCAATAATACAATAGTTATGATCACTGATATGGGTGGAAATGCACTATGCTGGGCAACATCAGGAGGTGCCGGCTTTAAAGGTTCAAGAAAGAGCACACCTTTTGCTGCACAAATAGCAGCTGAAAGAGCAGGAAATATGGCTAAAGAATTGGGAATGGTTAACTTGGAAGTTAGAGTTAAAGGACCAGGAGCAGGGCGTGAATCATCTATAAGAGCTTTAAATGGTTGTGGTCTTAGAATTAACAAAATTACGGATGTTACCCCGCTACCACATAATGGTTGCAGGCCTCCTAAGAAGAGAAGAGTATAATGGCAAGATATAGAGGACCAAGATTAAGACTTTCTAGAAGAGAAGGCACAGATTTAATGCTTACTTCTGGTACTAGAGCAGTTGAATCAAAATGTAAGTTTGACAAAAAACCTGGCAATTCAATGTCCAGAGGTAGACTCTCTGATTATGGAACACAATTAAGAGAAAAGCAGAAAGTAAAAAGAATGTATGGGTTATTGGAAAGACAATTCAGAAACTATTACTTAAAAGCAGCAAAATCTCAGGGTAACACAGGAGAGAATCTACTTAATCTCTTAGAAACAAGGCTTGATAATGTTGTATATAGAATGGGATTTGGTGTAACTAGAGCAGAAGCGAGACAAATAGTTGCACACAAATCAATTAATGTTAATGGTAAAGTTGTGAATATACCTTCATACAATATTAAGCCTGATGATGAAGTATCAGTAACAGTTAAATGTAAAGAGCACTTAAGAATCAAAGCCGCTATAGAGCTTGCAAAATCAAAAGATAAAGCAAGCTGGCTAGATGTAAATTTTGATGAAATGACGGGTAAATTCTTAAATTACCCAGATCGAAGTGAACTAAGTTCTGAAATCAATGAGAACTTAATTATTGAGTTGTACTCAAAATAATAGAGGAAATTATGGAAGATAAATTAAATGTTTTAGCGCCTGAAGTTGCAAAAGTAGATGAAATTGATAAGAACAACTTGAAAGTTGTTTTAGAGCCATTTGAAAGAGGTTTTGGTTATACAATTGGCCACAGCTTAAGAAGGATTATGCTTTCTTACATGCCAGGGGCTGCTGTAACAGAAGTCAAGATTGATGGAGTTTCACATGAATATGGAACAATTGAAGGTATTAAAGAAGATATTCTTGATGTATTGCTAAATTTAAAAGATATGGCAATTAAATTAGATGGTCCCTCTGAAGCCGAAATTAAATTAAATGTTAAGTCTCCCAAAACCATAACTGCTTCAGACCTTGAGTTGCCTGCAGGAGTTGAAGTAATGGATCCAGAGCACGTTATTGCTACTCTTGTTGAACCTAAAAAAGTTTCAATGACTATGAAGGTTAAAACAGGTATTGGTTATGTTCCTGCTGAGCAAACTAATGATAAAAGTATTGATTCTCTACATCTTGATGCAATTTTCTCTCCTGTTAAAAGAGTTAATTATAAAGTTGAAAATACAAGAGTTGAGAACAGAACAGACTTAGATAAATTAATCCTTGATCTAGAAACAGATGGAACAATAGACGCTAAACAAGCTGTTAAATATGCAGCTACTATAATGCAACATCAATTAGCAGTATTTGTCGATGAAGAATTGGTTTCAAGAAAAGAAAAGCGCAAAGATAAATACGATTTTGACCCACTGCTCTTAAGATCAATTGAAGAGTTAGAGCTAACTGTCAGATCAACAAACTGTTTAAAAGCAGAGAATATTTTCTTAATTGGAGACCTTATCCAGAGAAGCGAAATGGATTTATTGAAAACTCCAAATTTAGGTAAAAAATCTTTAAATGAAATAAAGGATGAACTTGCTTCAAGAGGACTATCAATGGGAACAGTCCTTAAGAACTGGCCACCAATGTAAAAATGAGACATAGAAAACTTAGTAGAAGATTCAGTAGAACATCATCACATAGAATGGCTATGATGAGAAACCTTGCTGCGTCTCTAATTGAGCATGAAGTAGTAAAGACAACAGTTGAAAAAGGCAAAGAGTTAAGAAGATTTATCGAACCTTTAATCACTAGAGCTAAAGAGGATACACTTCATAATAGGAGACAAGTTATTTCAGAATTGCACTCTAAAAGTGCAGCATCCAAGCTATTTTCTGATTTAGGACCAAGGTTTAGTGAAACCAAGGGGGGTTATCTCAGAGTGATTAAAGCAGGTTTCAGAGAGGGTGATAAAGCGGATATATGTTTTATAGAGCTAACTATTAGAGATGAGTCTGAAAGTTTAGATCAAGTAACTGAATCTGAAAATATAACAAAAGAAGAATCTAATGTTTTAGAAGATGCATTAGTTGAAACTGCAGTTGAAGAAACAAAAGAAGATAAACCTAAGAAAGCTGCTGCAAAGAAAACTGAAACAAAAGAAGATAAACCTAAGAAAGCTGCTGCAAAGAAAACTGAAACAAAAGAAGATAAACCTAAGAAAGCTGCTGCAAATAAAGCCAAAACAAAACCTAAGAAAGAAGAAGAAAAGAAAAGCTGGTGGTCTAGGTTTAAAATTTAGGTCTAAGTCTAAGTAACTTTCAACATTTTTCCTGTAAAAGATTTTTTATTCTTTCTTATTTCTTTAATATCACCCTCTGCAACAACATTGCCTCCTCCATCGCCGCCCTCTGGTCCAAGATCAATTATCCAATCCGCCAATTTTATTACATCTAAATTATGTTCTATTACAATCACACTGTTGCCTTTATTTACAAGTTTATTTAGAACATCCATTAACATTTGAATATCATAAAAATGAAGTCCAGTAGTTGGCTCATCAAGTATATAAAGTGTATTACCAGTATCTCTTTTAGATAATTCTTTCGAAAGTTTAACCCTCTGAGCCTCGCCTCCAGAAAGAGTATTCGCAGCTTGACCTAATTTTATATATGAAAGTCCAACTTCTTTGAGAGTTGTAAGTTTCTTAAATATTTGTGGTATCGATTTGAAGAAATCTAAACCTTCTTCAACAGTCATTTCTAGAATTTCATGAATATTTTTATCTTTAAATTTGATCTCAAGGGTATCGTCTCTAAATCTCTTCCCTTTACATACATCACATTCAACATATAAATCTGGCAAAAAATGCATTTCTACTTTCACCCAACCTTCTCCTCTACAATTCTCACATCTACCCCCTTCCACATTAAAACTAAATCTGCCTGGTTTATATCCTCTTGCTTTTGATTCAGGGACATTAGCAAAAATCTCTCTTATGTGGGTGAATAAACCAGTGTAAGTAGCTGGGTTAGATCTTGGTGTCTTGCCTATTGGACTTTGATCTATTGAGATCAACTTGTCTATATTCTCTTCGCCAATAATTTTTTTAAATTCTGTTTTTTCTGGAATCTTTGAATTATTTAATTTTGAATTTACACCAGGTATTAAAGTGTGATTAATCAAAGATGATTTCCCTGACCCTGAAACACCAGTAATTGCTACTAACTTGTTCAAAGGAATATCAATATTTATATCATTAAGGTTATTTGTTTTTGCTCCTGAAATATAAATAGAATTATGGCTCTCTTTCCTTTCAATATTCTCTAGAGATATAACTTTCTCTTTTCTTAGATATTGTGCTGTTATAGATTGTTTTGATGTTGATATAGCTTCTAGATTTCCTTCTGCAACAATTGACCCACCATGAATACCAGCGCCTATGCCTAAATCAATGATATGGTCAGCAGAACGTATCATTTCTTCGTCATGCTCTACAACAATTACAGTATTTCCTAAATCCCTCAATTTTATTAGAGTACTTATTAATTTTTGATTGTCTCTTTGATGGAGTCCAATAGAAGGCTCATCTAGGACATATATAACCCCTACTAATCCTGATCCAATTTGGCTTGCCAATCTAATTCTTTGTGCTTCGCCCCCTGAAAGTGTGTTAGCTCCTCTTGAAAGATTTAAATAATCTAGCCCTACATCAACTAGGAAAGATAAACGAGTTGAAATTTCTCTGCTTATTTTTTCGGCAATCTCAGATTTATTTCCATCTAAGTTTAGGTTAAGGATTATTTCATTAGCATCATTAATTTTTAGCGAACTAATTTCAGGCAGACTCATTCCATCAACAAATACATTTCTAGCAACTTCATTAAGTCTTTGCCCGTTACAGGATGTACATGTTTTTTCTGATACAAATGAACTAATCTTTTCTCTTATGAAGTAGGAATCTGTTCTTTCAAGCTGTCTTTTAAGAGATGGTATTACACCCTCAAATTTCTCTTTAATTATTTTATTTGTTGTTAAATCCTTAAAAGGTATTTCTTTATCTGAGCCCCACAAAATTATATCTTTTGTTTCTTTCTTAAGATTCTGCCAAGATTTAGTTAAATCCTCATTAAGTACATCTAATAGACCTATAAGCTTACTTTGGTAATAGGGAGTATTCCAAGGCTCAATACATCCCTGTGCAATACTTAGATTCTTATATTTAATTATTTTATC
This sequence comes from SAR86 cluster bacterium, assembly GCA_004321845.1. Taxonomy (GTDB): domain Bacteria; phylum Pseudomonadota; class Gammaproteobacteria; order Magnimaribacterales; family TMED112; genus TMED112. The sequence goes on from SHBL01000004.1 coordinate 23,623, forward strand.
TTCGTCAAAGTAGCTATTTACTCCTAGCCCATCACATTCAGGGCATGCCCCACTCGGATTGTTGAAAGAGAATATTTTTGGCTCTAGCTCTTGGACTGAAAAATCACATTTTGGACATGAATGTTTATTTGATAATCTATATTCATTTTCATTTGATGCTATATCAACGCTTCCCTGTGAAAATCTCAATGCAGTTTCTATTGATTCTGTAAGTCTTTGCCTACAGTCCTTTGTTTTATCAATAATTAATTGATCTACCAGTACAGAGATATTATGTTTTTTATTTTTTTCTAAAAGCGGGACTTTATTTATTGCATAAATTTCATCATCAACCCTAACTTTTGAAAATCCCTCTGCCATAAGTTGGCTTAATAATTCAATATGTTCTCCTTTTCCATCCATGATTATTGGTGAGAATACTGATATTTTTTCACCCATTTCTTTGTTCACTGTTTCAGCAACCATGGTCACAACTGGTTTAGCTTCGAGCTCAATATGATGTTCAGGACATTTTGGCACACCTACTCTGGCAAAAAGTAATCTCAAGTAGTCATGTACTTCAGTTATTGTTCCAACTGTTGAGCGAGGATTATGGGAAGTAGATTTTTGTTGAATAGATATAGATGGTGACAAACCTTCTATCGACTCCAAGTCTGCCTTGTCCATTACTGACAAGAATTGCCTGGCATAGGTAGAAAGTGATTCAACATATCTTCTTTGACCTTCGGCATAAATAGTATCGAAAGCTAATGAAGATTTACCCGATCCAGAAAGCCCAGTTATAACAGTAAGCTTCTCTCTGGGAATCTTAAGAGAGATATTTTTTAAATTGTGTGCTTTTGCACCTTTGATTTCAATAAACTTCAAATTGATAACATGAAATGGAAAAAAGTATTATAGAATATATATATGTCAAACGGCTTAAATAAAGTGCTAATTATTGGAAATCTGGGAGCAGATCCTGAAATTAAATATACTCAGGCAGGAAGTCCTGTTGCTAACCTTTCAATTGCAACTTCAGAAAGATGGAAAGATAAAACCACAGGAGAGCAAAAAGAACAGGTCGAGTGGCATAGGGTAGTAATTTTTGGAAGACTCGCTGAGATTGCTGAGCAATATCTTAAGAAGGGGTCTAAAATTTTTGTTGAGGGAAAATTACAAACACGTGACTGGGAAGATTCTGAAGGAAAAAAGAGGTATACAACAGAAGTAATTGCTAGAGAAATGACAATGCTTGATTCAAGAGGCGATTCTGATGCAGGCTCTCAAGCAAATAGTTCTAAACCTAAACAAGATAATGATAAATTTGAAGAAGATATTCCTTTTTAAGCCCTTCTTATAATTATCGATCCGTTTGTTCCACCAAATCCAAAAGAATTTGAAAGGAAACAATCTATTTTCTTATTGATATTTTCTTTTAGAATTGGAAAATCTTGAGCAGCTGGATCTAGATCTTTTATATTGTGGCTGCCACAGAGGAATTCATTCTCCATCATCAAAATAGAGTATATGACTTCATGTACTCCAGCTGCGCCTAAAGCATGGCCAGTCAAAGATTTTGTAGAAGATATAGGAGGTACATTATCTTTAAAAACTTCTTTAATGGCATTAAGTTCTGTTATGTCTCCTACAGGTGTCCCTGTCCCATGTGTGTTTATATATTCAACCTCATGAAGATGTTTTAAACCTTGCATACACCTACTAGCACCTTCTCCAGATGGACTTACTAATGAATGCCCATCAGATGTTTCAAAACATGATATTACCTCACCATAAATATGGGCTCCTCTTTCTTTAGCTGACTCATATTCTTCTAAAATTACTATTCCACCACCTCCAGATGGTATAAACCCATCTCTATTAAGATCATAGGGTTTTGAAGAGCTAGTTGGATTTTCATTACTTTTTGTGCTCAAAGCTCCCATAGCATCAAACATCATAGCGCCTGTCCAATGATCATCTTCAGCACCACCTGCAATAACAATTTTTTGCCTTCCATTTTTAATTAGATCATAACCATATGAAATACAATGCAGGCTTGTTGAGCAAGCAGAAGCTATTGAGAAAGAAACTCCCTTAGTTTGAAAAAAAGTAGATATTGCAGCAGATGTTGTATTACCCATCGTTCTTGTTACTGCATATGGTCCAATACGTTTAATGCCTTTTTCTCTTGCTGTATCTACAACGTTTTTTAGCTCCCTACTTGATCCAGTGCCAGAGCCAACTATAACACCTACATCATTATTACTTATCTGTTCAGCACTCAATCCTGAGTCTTCAATAGCCTCTTTTGTAGATAAGAAAGCATAGGCAGAGGTTTCACTCATAAACCGCAGCATTTTCCTATCAATCGTTGTTAAATCTGCATTAACTTGGCCCGATACATGACATCTCATTCCATTATCGACATAGTCTTGATTTATTGACAGACCAGACTTGCTTGCTCTAAGAGAGCTTAGAACCTCACTGCGATCATTGCCTAAACAAGATATGACCCCAAGTCCAGTTATTACTACTCTATTCATGCAACTAAAGTTTCTTTTAAAAATACCCTTAAATTATCTAGCTTATCTAGTTTAATAAATCTTTCAGTGTATTCAATGCAATTACTAATAGCTTTTTCTCTCTCTATACGTGCTTTTTTAAAGCAATCAGAATCTATTATTTTCTTTTTTATAGTTTCATATTCTCCAGATTGAATTAAGCTAAAAATCTGATCTTGCTGATTAGAATTTGAATCTTCAAAGAGCAAAATTACTGGCAGAGTTAATTTCCCTTCACTTAAATCCTTAAATTCAGCCTTTCCTGTTATTTCTGATGTGTTGAAATCACTTAGATCATCATTAATCTGAAATGCCCTGCCAAAAGAAAGACCAAGTTGTTTCAATAGTTCCAAATCATGGGTATCTAATTTCTTTTCAATACCAATACATTTAAGTATCCCAGAGAATAAAACTGCAGTCTTTTTCTCAATGACATCGTAATATTGTTCAATACAGACAGTATTATTATTTCTAATTTCTATTTGATTAAACTCACCATCTATAAGGTTTTCAGCACATTTTATGAGCTCATTTGATATTGCAATATTCTCAAGTGAATTAAGAGCTTGAAATGTCTTGGTATACAAAAAATCACCGTAGAGTATTGCTTTTTTTATACCCCATTTATTTACTACTGTTGGTTTATTACGTCTAATGTCTGCTTCATCAATAATGTCATCATGCACTAACGTAGATAAATGTATTAATTCTGCTGCTGAGGCAAGTTCAATTAATTTAGGTTTTTTTACACCAATTTCACTTCCATATAGGAAAATAATCTTAGATCTTATAAATTTTCCTGTATTACTGAGAATATACGAAGTAATTTCATTTATTGCTTCATTCTCAGATAATGTGATATTAGCCATTTTCGCCTTTACTTCCAGCAAAAATTCAGTTAAATTTTGTTCCTCAATATTAGACATATTTATATTTTAAGAAATGTACGCAATTATAGACACAGGTAATCAACAAGAAAAGGTTGAAGTTGGCACAGTAATTGAAGTTGATTACATAGCTGACGCAAAAAAAGGTGATAAGGTTAAATTTGATAAGGTATTGCTTTTATCTGATGGAAAAGATCCATTAGTCGGCCAACCACATGTTGTAAAAGCTTACGTATCAGGAAAAGTAGTAAGCCAAGATAAAAAAGATAAGGTTTATGCAATACAATTTAGAAGAAGGAAAGATTCAAAAAGAATTGTTGGTCACAGAAGGAAAGTAACCACAATCAACATAGAAGAGATAAAAAATGGCGCATAAGAAAGCTGGTGGCTCAAGTAAAAACGGTAGAGATTCGAATCCTAATTTTCTAGGAGTAAAAAGATTTGGCGGCCAACAAGTAAGTGCTGGTGAAATTCTTGTTAGACAAAGAGGAACTAAATTTCATGCAGGTCTAAATGTCGGCAAAGGAAGAGATGATACTTTATTTGCTTTAAAAACAGGCGAAGTCCAATTTAAAGTAAAAGGAGTCAATAAAAGAAAATTCGTAAATATTAACCCCTCTAAATAAAAAACATGGCTTTTTTCGATGAAGCCAGAATTCAAGCAATATCTGGAAAAGGCGGCAATGGTTGTCTTAGCTTTAGGCGTGAAAAATATATCCCTCGCGGAGGGCCAGATGGTGGTGATGGGGGAGATGGCGGCAATGTAATTGTTAGTTTAGATTCCAACCTTAATTCTTTAAATCATTTAAAAGGAAAAAAAGTTTTTGCTGCAAAATCTGGGAGCTCAGGCAGCGGTAAAAATATGAGAGGAGAATCAGGAGATAACCTAGTTATTCCTGTACCCAATGGAACCTTAATACATGCTTTAGAAACTGGTGAGTATGTTGGGGAAATAAACCTTGAAACTCAAAGCATCATAATTGCCAAAGGCGGAAAAGGAGGTTTGGGAAATGCAAGATTTAAATCATCAACAAATCAATCCCCTAGAAAGACTACAAATGGTGAGGAATCTGATAAAAGAGAAATAATGTTAGAACTAAGGTTAATTGCAGACGTCGGGCTTCTTGGTCTGCCAAATGCTGGTAAATCAACATTAATTAGCAATATTACAAACTCAAAATCAAAAATAGGAGCTTACGCTTTTACAACTTTAGATCCAGAGCTAGGAGTAATGGAGAATGCAAGACAAAAAATTACAATAGCTGATTTACCTGGAATTATTGAAGGGGCTTCAAAAGGGTTGGGTCTCGGCACTAAATTTCTTAGACATGCTTACAGAACAAAATTTTTATTACATCTAGTTGATGGAACTCAAGATCCTGAAGAAGCATTAGAATCTTTTAATGTAATAGAAAAAGAACTTGAAGATTTTCATCTAGATTTCTCTGATCAACAAAGATGGATTTGTATAACTAAGATAGATTTGATTAAAGATAATGATCTTTCTAATTTAATTAACAAGTTTCAAAGCAAATTTCCTAAGACAGCAATTTACCCTATCTCATCAATTACAAGGGATGGTATAGATATACTTACTGATGAGTTATTTAAGCAGACTTAACTTGTTTATTCATTCTGCTTTTTATTCTAGCAGCTTTATTTTTGTGGATAACACCTTTGCTTGCTAACTTATCAACGGTTGACTGAGCGGTTTTTAATACTTCAGAAGCTTTTTTATCTTTTTCTTCAACTGCTTTTATAGTAGCTTTAACTGCAGTTCTAACCATAGATCTTTGGGCATGCTTTAGTTCATACCTTTTTTTATTTTGTCTGGCTCTTTTATCAGCCGATTTTGAATTTGCCATTATTATTTTCCTTTTGCTTGGTGGAGGCGGCGGGATTCGAACCCACGTCCGTCATCACTTTCCCCTAGCTTCTACATATTTAGATTCATCAATTAATTTCATCTTTAGTATAGCCTGATGATCAAGACATACTAAGCATAGTCCAAAAATTTCACCTTATAGATGGACAAACTATAAAGCTACTCCTACAAAATGACTACTATCAAATGTTGTAGGTCACAAATGATAGCAGGTTGGCATTAAGCTGCCAATCTATAGTTGTAGTTATCTGCAACTAAATTTTTAAACAAAATTTTTCGAGTTATGTTTATGCTCGATATGCGCGTTGGGTTCTGCGTCAGACGTCAAAGCCTAATACGCCCCCGGACCGGCAATAATAAAGCTTATTTATAGTTTTTTAAAGCCCTTTCTTGATCTCTTTCGATGTCAGCAATTTTTTTAGTTTGCTTCTTATCAATATTCTTCTTGCCTTTTGCTAATGCTATCTCTAATTTTGCGAGGTGTCCTTTCCAAAAAAGTTTAACTGGCACGCAAGTTTGACCTTTAGCAGAAATTGCAAAAAGAATTTTCTCTACTTCTCTCTTGTTCAATAATAGCTTTCTAAAACGACCAGGCTCTATTAGTTCTTTTTGGTTAATATAGTGAGCTGGATCTATTCTTGCGCCAACTAAGAAGAGCTCGCCTTTTATATCTTTTATGTAGGCTTCCTTGATATTAAGCTTGCCTTCTCTAAGAGACTTTACTTCCCAACCCTCAAGCAATAAACCAGCCACAAAGGTTTCTTCTAGAAAAAAATCAAATCTGGCTTTCTTATTAGAGGCTACAGTTTTACTATTCATATATATGATTCTACAAGATAAGGTGAAAACATTTTGTTATTTAGGCCTCATGCCATTTATTTTTGTTCCCATCATATCTTGGGTTTCTCCAAAAATAGCTTTCGATTATCAGCTTATATTTTTATTTTTTTCTTGGTCATTAATGATGGGTGTATTCATGGCTGGGACACTATGGAGCATGTCTCTCGAACAAAAAAAATCAATTATTCCCTCGGTGGCAATCTTTTCTTTATTGCTTATGACATTAACTTTGAATACGTATGGGGAAAGTAAACTTTCTATTTTCATTATTTTTCTTCTTCTTTTTGCGTATGAGGCAATCCATAGACTAGAAAAGAAGTTGGTCTTAGATCTCAAATGGTACGTAGAATTAAGATTCCACCTTACTTTCTCTATTAGGATTTGCCATTTGTTAATGATTGCGTTTATATTTACATACCAATAAAAAAAATATGGCATCACAATCAAGTCAATGGAATAACAATACAGCCTTTTTGCTTGCAGCTACAGGATCAGCTGTTGGTCTAGGTAATATTTGGGGCTTTCCGTATAAAGCAGGTGAAAATGGTGGAGGATTATTTGTTCTTCTCTATATTTTCTTTGTAATTACATTAGGTTTGCCTGTTTTTATGGCTGAAGTGTTTATAGGAAAGAAAGGAAAAAGCAATCCAGTATCATCAATAGAAACATTAGCTAAAAGTTCAAATTCCTCCTCAAAATGGAGCATTGTGGGTTATGGCGGGATACTTGCAAGTTTAATTATTGCAGGTTACTACGCAGTAATAGCAGGTTTTGTAATTAATTATGGGTTTATCTCAGCCTCAGGCGTAGAAGCAGGAGCTGCTGCAGCCGTTTACGAAGCAGAAAAGGCTAATTTTTGGGAAATGACCTTCTGGTTTTCTCTATTTTTGTTCTCATCAGGTTTTGTAGTAGCAAATGGTATTGATAAAGGTATTGATAAGGCAATGCGGTTCTTATTGCCAATGTTATTTGTATTAGTAATAGCTATGGTTGGGTATGGAGCAGTAGCAGGTGATTTTGTAAAGGGTCTAGATTATTTGTTCTCTTGGAAAGCTGACGATTTTTCAGCAGGAACAATACAAGCAGCAATAGGACAAGCCTTCTTCTCCATGAGTATTGGTATGGGAACCTTAATGGCATTTGGGTCGTATATGCCTTCTAACCAGAAAGTTTCTAAAGCTTCTGCAGTTGTTGTTACAGCTGATACAGGTGTGGCACTACTTGCAGGACTTGCAATATTCCCACTTGCACTAGGTTTAGGTTTTTCACCAAATGCTGGAGATACTTTGGTATTTGTGACTATGACAGAAGTATTTGCTCAATTGGGAGCAATAGGCCAATTCATTGGACCATTATTTTTCTTCTTGCTAGCAGTTGCAGCTTTTAGCTCTATGATTTCTATACTTGAGCCAAGTGTTGCTTTTTTATCTCAAAAACATTCAATGACCAGAATGAAGGCAACTTCTTATGTTGTTGCATTTTGCTTCTTATTATCTCTTGTTAGTGTTGCTGGTCATAATGTTTGGAATACATTATCTGTTGGAGCTCTAGACAATCCTTTTGAAGCTATGAAGTATTTTGCCGACGACTTCTTATTACTACTAGTTGGTACAGGAATGTCAATCTTTGTTGGATGGAGATTAGAAAAAGTTATTGATGCAGATATTATGGGTATTCAAAATAAATTTTTTATGAACTTATGGGTCTTCATTCTTAAATGGGTCAGTCCTATTTTTCTAATGGTTATATGGACTCTAGGTAACTTACAGATTCTATTTGGTATCAGATTTTTCTAAACTAAATTTTTATAATAACTACTTCGCTAAGTAAATTTTGATTATCAAAAATTAGCTTTACTTTCTTTTCAATATCCACTTCATTGCCTGTAGTGATTTTGTAAATATAATTCCAAACATTTTTTTCAAAATAATTTTCAAAGGATGGTTGGCCCATCACAAAATTTACTTGGTCCTTACTCATGCCTATTTCAAGCTTATCCAGATCTTCTTGGTTAAAAACTGTGCCTTGTGTAATTGTTACTTTATATAGACCTGTATTCGAGCAAGAAAATATTAATAGAGATATAATAATGATCAGTAATTTTTTCATTTGAGATAGAATAAATGTTATGAGTGATAAAACCAACACAAATTTAAAAGAAGCAGGCCTTAAAGCAACATTGCCTAGAATTAAAATTCTTGAGATTTTGCAAAGAACCTCTGGCACAGAGGACCATTTTACAGCAGAAGAAATATACAAAGAATTAGTTTTAAATAATTATGATGTTGGTTTAGCAACAGTTTATAGGGTGCTTACTCAGTTTGAAAATGCACGAATTGTGGTCAAACATCAATTTGAATCAAATAAATCAGTTTATGAATTAAATGATCCCTTAAACCATGATCATATGGTATGTGTAGATACTGGTGAAACAACAGAGTTTTATGATGAAGAGATTAAGAACAAACAAAGAGAAATAGCGTCTAAACATGGTTATGAGCTATTAGATCAAAGTATAGTACTGTACGTGAAAAAAATAAAAAAATAAAAATGTCAGAGAAAGAGATTAAAAAAGAAGAAAAAGAGTTAGAAGAAAACAGTACTCAAGATGAAGCTCAAGATCCTGAAAGTAAAGATGACTTAAATAGTTTGACCTATGAAGAACTTCTTGAACAAGTAGATAAGCAAAAAGAGGAGACTCTTAGGGCTGTAGCAGAGTTAGAAAATTATCGAAAAAGATCTTCTAATGAGATCACTAATGCTCTTAAATATGCAAATTCAGAATTATTGTTATCTATCATTCCTTTAGTAACGTCATTAGAAAAATCTGTAGAAGGTTCAGAAGACGCTGAAAAAATTGACAAAGAGGGCATTTTGTTAATTTTAAATTCTTTTGAAAAAACTCTTGAGAATTTTAATATTGTTCCCATTAATCCTTCAGGGCAAGAGTTTGACCCAGAGAAACATGAAGCTGTTTCAACGGTCAATAACCCAGGGGAGAAAGACAATTTTGTCACAAATACTCTTGAGAGAGGGTGGACGCTCAATGAAAGAGTCGTCAAACCTGCTCTTGTCGTGGTGAATAAAAAGTAAATTACTTTTAATTCACATATTTAAAACAATAAAGGAAAAAAAATGGGAAAAGTTATAGGTATAGATCTAGGAACAACAAATTCATGTGTCTCTGTAATGGAGGGCTCAGAACCAGTTGTTATATCAAATGCTGAGGGGAGTAGAACTACTCCTTCTGTTGTAGCATATTCATCAGATAAACAAGTACTAGTTGGTCAAGCAGCAAAACGTCAAGCTGTCACAAATCCAGAAAAAACATTATTTGCTGTTAAAAGACTTATAGGAAGAAAGTTTGATGACGAATACATACAAGAAGATATGAAATCAGCTCCTTATGGAATAGTTAAAGCTGAAAATGGAGATGCATGGGTCGAAGTAGATGGAAATAAAATGGCTCCTCCACAAATATCAGCAGAAATTCTTAAGAAAATGAAGAAAACTGCTGAAGACTATCTTGGAACAAAAGTGGATGGTGCTGTTGTTACAGTGCCAGCATATTTTAACGACTCACAAAGACAGGCTACAAAAGCTGCTGGAAAAATAGCTGGCTTAGAAGTAAAAAGAATTATCAATGAACCTACAGCTGCAGCATTAGCCTTTGGTTTAGATAAGTTAAAGAAAGATGGTGTTATAGCTGTTTACGATCTTGGTGGAGGAACTTTTGATATCTCTATAATTGAAATGACTAATGTAGATGGCGAATACCAGTTTGAAGTTCTTTCAACCTCTGGTGATACCCATCTTGGTGGTGAAGATTTCGATTCAATACTTATGAACCACTTTATTGGTGAATTCAAAAATGAATCAGGTTTCGACTTAAATACAGATCCAATGGCATTGCAAAGACTAAAAGAAGCAGCAGAAAAAGCAAAAATAGAATTATCTACAACAGAACAAACAGAAGTAAATCTTCCGTATATCACTGCTGATGCAAGTGGACCAAAGCATTTTGTTCACAAGATAACTAGAGCAAAATTAGAGTCGCTTGTAGGGGATTTAGTAAAAAGGAGTCTAGAACCATTAAAAACAGCCTTAAAAGATGCCAAATTCTCACCAAAAGATATAGATGAAGTAATTCTTGTAGGAGGACAAACAAGAATGCCTATGGTTCAAAAAGCTGTTACAGAATTCTTTGGAAAAGAAGCAAGAAAAGATATTAATCCAGATGAAGCTGTAGCTTTAGGAGCAGCAACTCAAGGCGCAGTACTAAGCGGAGATAGATCAGATGTTTTATTACTTGATGTTACCCCACTTACACTTGGTATCGAGACTCTTGGCGGTGTTCTAACACCAATGATAGAAAAAAATACAACTATCCCAACGAATAAGTCTCAAGTCTATTCAACAGCAGAAGATAATCAGACAGCAGTTACTGTCCATGTGCTACAAGGAGAGAGAAAAAAAGCCTCTGATAATAAATCTTTAGGTCAATTCAATCTTACTGATATACCAGCAGCACCTAGAGGTACACCTCAGATTGAAGTTACATTTGATATTGATGCAAATGGCATAATTAATGTTTCTGCCAAAGATAAATCAACAAATGTAGAACAGTCTATTACTATCCAGGGTGGAAGTGGTTTATCAGATGAGGAAATCGAAAAAATGGTCAAAGATGCTGAATTAAATGCAGAGGAAGATAAAAAATTCGAAGAATTGATTGCCTCAAGAAATATGGCTGATGGTCTAGCAAGCTCAACTAAGAAAGCTATGGAAGAGAACAAAGATGAGTTAACTGAAGATGAATCAAAATCATTAGGTGAAGCTATTTCAAATGTAGAAGAAGCATGTAAATCAGAAAGTAAGGAAGACATCGATAAAGCGGTTGAAGAGTTATCAAAAATTGCCCAACCTTTATCAGATAAGCTTTTTAAAAAGGAAGCTCCTGAACAAACAACAGAAGAAAGTTCAGATAATAAGCCTGAAGATGCTGTTGATGCAGAGTTCAAAGAAGTTGATGACGAAAAAGATAAGTAATTGTGAAAAGAGACTACTATGAGATTCTTGGAGTTGACAGAAATGTCTCAGCTCCAGATCTTAAGAAAGCCTTTAAGAGATTAGCAATAAAATATCATCCTGATAAAAATCCTGGAAATTCTGAAGCTGAAAATAAATTTAAAGAAGCTGCTGAAGCTTATGAAGTACTGAGTGACCAAGCTAAAAGACAAACCTATGATCAATTTGGTCATCAAGGAGTTAATAGTAATTTTGGTCAATCAGGATTTCAAAATGTAGATATAAATGACATTTTTAGCAATATTTTTGGCGGAGATGAAATTTTTGGAGATATTTTTGGTGATATCTTTGGTAGGGCTGGAAGCAGAAGACCACCACGAGGAAGAAATATTCAGATGGCATTTGAAATGTCATTAGAGGAAGCTGTTTATGGAAAAGATGTTGAAATCAGACTTCCAAATTCAAATAAGAAAGTTTCTGTAAATATCCCAGCAGGCGTTGATACCGGTAATAAAATTAGGCTATCAGGTGAAGGAGAAGCAAGCCAGTATGGTGGAGAGCACGGTGATTTATTCATTGTTGTCCAAGTTCAAAAGCATGATTTTCTTGAACGAGAAGGTAATCATTTGTATTGTGAGGTGCCCATCAGAGTTGACCAAGCAATTCTTGGAGCAGAGATAGAAATACCTACTTTATCTAAGAAAGTATTGCTTAAGATTCCATCTGAGACACAAACTGGCAAAATATTTAAATTGCGTGATTTAGGTGCAGGCTCTTTGCGTGGTAAAACAACTGGCGATCTGTTTGTAAGGGTCGTTGTAGAAACCCCCTCAAAACTTTCCTCTAAACAAAAAACTGCAATTGAATCCGCTTTTTCAGGCATTAAAAAAAATTTCTACGAAGCTGATAGCTTCACATCAAAAATAAATAAAAAATTTAAATGATTAATATAGCTTTAGTAGGCGCATCAGGAAAAATGGGCCAAGCTGTTATTAGAGAATCCTTAAATGATGAAACAGTTCAGGTAACAAATTATTTAGTTAGCGATGAATCAAAATTTTTAGGTACTGATGTTGGAGAGCATCATTTTTCTCAACCATCTGGTAAATATTTTAGTAAAACTATTGGTGAACCTTTCGATTGCATTATAGATTTTGCTACTCGGGAAAATCTTGATGCCAGACTATGCTATTACGAAGAACTAGGCAAACCATTACTATTTTGCACAACAGGTTTAAGTCAAAAGCAAAAGGAAAAGTTAAAAGCTCTTTCGAATGAATTTCCTATTTTCATCGCTCCTAATACATCTGTTTTAGCTGCTTTAATGGTGAATTTTCTAGCTAATATTAAAAAAATTGAAGGTAGCTATGAAATTAGAATTTCAGAAAAACATCACAAATCTAAAATAGATAGCCCTTCGGCAACAGCAATTTCTTTAGCAAATGCTGCAAATATTGATGAAAAAAAGATAGAAAGTTTAAGAGAAGGTGATCATGGTAACTGGCATAAAGCCAAGATTTATAGTGAATTTGAAGAATTGCAGATCGAACATTCGACTACAAACAGAAGTATTTATGCACAAGGTGCACTAAATATTGTTAAATGGTTTTACCAGAAGCCTAAAAACCTTTATCATATGCAGACCTTAATCGAAGACTTATATGAGTAAAGTAAACATTAGCATAGAGCAATTATTTGAACTTGGCGCTCACTTTGGGCACAGGAAAAGATTCTGGAACCCTCACATGGAGGATTACATCTTCTGTGAAAAAAATAATATACATATTATTGACCTATATAAAACCCAAGAGAAAATTATTGAGTTATATGAAATATTCAGAAAGCTTTCCTCTGTAGGAAATAAAGTAATGATTGTTGGCACCAAGAGAGTTGCATCTAGTTATGTTTCTGAGTTTGGTGAAAAAACTGGTATGCCATATATTTCACACAGATGGTTGGGAGGAATGTTAACTAATTGGAAAACGATCAAAGTTCCTATAAATAAACTGCTTGAATATCAAGAAAATAAGGCATCTGGAGAATTACAATCAATGATCAAAAAAGAAGCTGTGATGTTAGAGAAAGAAATGAAAAAGCTTTCACTAGTATTTGATGGTGTGAAAGATATGAAAGGATTGCCTGATGCACTTTTTGTTATTGATGTTGAAAATGAAAAAATAGCAGTTCAAGAAGCACTAAAAATGGGTATACCTGTTTATGGTCTAGTAGACACTAATAGCAACCCTAGCAATCTAACAAATTTTGTTCCAATAAATGATGATTCTTCAAAAACGATTAAATTTGTCTTAGATTTGCTATCAGAAGCAGTACTTGAAGGGCAAGATTCAGCAAGAAAACAAGGTTTAGTGCAAAAACTTGATGGAGATAAAGGGCCAAAAGTATTCTCAATGAATACTGCAACAAAAGTTATTTCAGTGAAAGCTGAAGAAAAGTCAGAAGCAGCTATCGAAGCAAAAGCTGAAGAAAAAATTGAAGCTCAAAAAGACGAAAAAACAACCACTAAGAAGCCAGCAGCTAAAAAAGCTACAGCAGCTAAGAAGCCAGCAGCTAAAAAAGCTACAGCAGCTAAGAAGCCAGCAGCTAAAAAAGCTACAGCAGCTAAGAAGCCAGCAGCTAAAAAAGCAGATAAATAATGGTTACAGCTCAACTAGTCAAAGAACTTAGAGACAGAACAGGTATATCAATGATGGATTGTAAATCTGCGTTGATGGAATCTGAGGGTGATATAGATAAAGCTATAGAGGTTCTTAGAAAAAAAAGTGTCTTAAAAGCTGAAAAAAAATCAGGCAGAGCAACTAATGAAGGAGCTATTATACTGGGTTCTTCAGATAATACAGATTTCATTGTTGAAGTTGATACTGAGACAGACTTTGCTGCAAAAGACGCAAGTTTTCAAACTTTCTTAAATGAGCTATCAGATTATTGTGCTGAAAATGATCCTAAAGACCTGCAAGATCTTAATACCAAATACAAAGATCAACTCTTAAGCATCATCCAAAAAATTGGTGAGAATATTAAAGTCTCATATTATGAAAAAATATCTAAAGAAGGTGGTGTAGTTGCTTCTTATAAACATTCTGATAATAAATTAGCAGCAATTGTAAAAATTGATTCTGGTGATGAGATTGTTGGCAGGGATATTGCTATGCAAGTTGCAGCTAATAATCCAATGGCAATTTATCCTGAAGATATCGATACAGCGATATTAAATAAAGAAAAAGAAATTGCATTAGCAACTCTCGAAAATGAGAACAAGCCTGAAGAAATTAAAGAAAAAATTATAATGGGCAAATTGAATAAATTTAAAATGGAAAACTCTTTAGTTGAGCAACCATTTATCAAAGATCCTGATAAGAAAATTAAAGACTTATTAGGCGATTCTAAAATTATTGGCTTTTTGAGAAAAAAGGTTGGTGAGTGATCGCACCCGAACCTCTAAAAAAAATACTTCTTAAATATAGTGGTGAAGCAGTTGCTGGTATAGCTGGCCAAGGCATTGATCCTAAAATCCTTCATTTCATGTCTAGAGAAATAAAAAGTGTTGTTGAACAAAATGTTGCAGTTGGTTTGGTTATCGGTGGTGGAAACTTATTTAGAGGACAAGAGTTAAATCAAGATGGAATAGATAGAGTCGCTGGTGATCATATGGGGATGCTAGCTACTGTTATGAATGGAATTGCATTGAGAGATTCACTAGAGAGAAATGGAATCAAGACCAGAGTAATGTCAGCAATACCGATGCCTGGTCTTGTTGAGCATTATGACAGAAGAAGAGCAATACATTTGCTGGATGAAGGCTTTGTTGTCATATTCACGGCGGGAACTGGAAACCCATTCTTTACTACAGATACTGCTGCTTGCTTAAGAGGGATAGAAATAAATGCAGATTTGATGCTAAAAGCAACCAAAGTAGATGGTGTATATTCTGATGATCCAAAGAAAAACTCTGAAGCAACATTATTCAATTCCTTAACTTTTGATGAAGCTATACAAAAAAATCTTAAAGTCATGGATACAACAGCTCTGACACTTGCAAGAGATAATGAGATGAATATTAAAGTATTTAATTATGAGTCAGAGGGAGCATTACTTGGTATAGTAAAAGGTAAGGAAATAGGTACATTAATATCAAATGGCTAGTTACGAAGAAATCTTAGAATCATGTACAAATAGGATGCAATCATCCCTTAATAGTTTTAATGATAATCTTAAAAAAATTAGAACAGGTAGAGCAAACCCAGCAATGCTTGATGGAATTCAAGTTGATTACTATGGCACTATGACTCCACTGAACCAGTGCTGTTCAATAACAGTAGAAGATTCAAAAACACTTAGCTTAACTCCTTGGGACAAAGGCTTAGTTCAAGAGATAGATAGAGCAATTCAAAAATCAGATTTAGGCATAAACCCAACAGTAACTGGTGATGTAATAAGAATAATAATGCCCCCACTAACT
>SHBL01000005.1 GCA_004321845.1 SAR86 cluster bacterium
TCTTGGTTCATAAATTGTAGCCTCTCTGTCAACAAGAACTGGTAATTTATTGTAGGGGTTTATGCTGGGTAGTTCCTCTGGAAGTTTTCCTGCTGGATCAAATTCTTTAATCTCACAAGCAATGTCTTTTTCTGCAAGCACTAGTCTTACCATGTGACTATAATGTCCTTTTTCTTCTGAATAAAATATCATTTAAGCTCCTTTGCGTATTCTCTGTATAGAAGATTCATTACAGCTGTAAAAACAATGAAGAATAAAATAACGAAAATGCCATTTTTTTCTCTTGTTATTCTTGCTGGCTCACTAGCATAAGCCAAAAAATTAACTAAATCTCTCATTGAGCTGTCAAACTCTTCTTTTGTCATTGAACCTTCAGAGACTTTTATAATATTACCATCCATGTCAAGTGCCTGGTTGCCTTGAAGCCCAGCAAGAACATTCGGCATTGCCGTACCAACGTAAACAAGATTATTTGATCCAGAAGTTTGTGAAGGATCTTCATAAAAAGTTCTTAAATATGTATAAATCCAATCATCGCCTCTAACTCTTGTTCTTAAAGTTAAGTCAGGAGCTCCAATGGGTGACTTATCTGGTATTCCAAATGTCATATGGTCAGCTATTTTTGTATCAGCTGTCCTTATAAGGTCTTCGGTGATTATGTTTTCAGGTATAACCAAGTCTCTTTGCATTCTGTTCCATCTTAATAATTTTAAGGAATGGCAGGCTGAACAGTAGTTCATATATAAACCTAGCCCTCTCTGCAATGAATATAAATCATGTACATCTGTAGAGAAATCATCACATTCTTCAAGACTTCCACAAGCATTTTCACCAGCTGAATAACTGTAGCTACTAAGAAGAAATATA
Source organism: SAR86 cluster bacterium (assembly GCA_004321845.1). Taxonomy (GTDB): domain Bacteria; phylum Pseudomonadota; class Gammaproteobacteria; order Magnimaribacterales; family TMED112; genus TMED112. Next base: position 868 of record SHBL01000005.1, read on the forward strand.
ATTAAAATTAGTTTTTTCATAGCCTGTCCGGGACTTCAAGTGTTTTTTCATATTTAGTGTAAAAAGGCATGAGAATAAATGGTGCAAAGTAAAATACAGTGCAAATTTGCGCAACTAGAGTTCTTAGCTCATTTACAGGTTTTGTTCCTAGATAACCCAGAGTTATGAATGAAGCTGCAAATAATATCATAGCAATTTTGCTGTATATTCCTTTGTATCTTATGCTTTGTACATTTGATCTATCGAGCCAAGGGACAACAAATAAGATTGCTATACTGCCTGCAAAAACTATAAAGCCTAAAAACTTACTAGTAATACCGAGAAATGGTATTCCAAAGGTTACTGCTCTTAAAATTGAATAGAAAGGTGCGTAATACCAAACTGGTGCAATATGGTCTGGAGTCTTAAGAAAATTAGCCTCTTCAAAGTTAGGTTTTTCAATAAAATACCCACCCCCGGTTGGAGCGAAAAATACAATTGCAAAAAATACTATGAAAAATACTCCAATAGCAGGCAAGGCTCCAAAGGTTTTATAAGGGTGGAATGGTGCGCCATCTAATGGCATACCTTTAGAATCTCTGTATTTTTCAATATCTACACCCTCAGGATTCCCTGCACCAACTTCATGAAGAGCAAAAATATGAAAAACTACCAAAGCAATCATCAGCAGTGGCACTACAACAACATGTAAAGCAAAAAATCTAGATAATGTTATTCCAGATAATACAAAATCTCCTTGAATCCAAATCTGAAGGTCAGGCCCTATAAAAGGAATAGCACCAAACAGAGATAAGATCACATTTGCAGCCCAATATGACATTTGACCCCACGGCAATACATAACCTAAGAATCCCTCTGCCATTAGCAAAAAAAGCAAGAAACAACCAAATAACCAAACTAGCTCTTTTGGTTTTTGATAAGAACCGTACAAGAGCCCTCTAAACATATGGAAGTACATCAAAAAAAAGAATGCACTTGCTCCTGTGCTGTGCATATATCTCATTAACCAACCATATTCGACATCTCTCATAATAAATTCAACGCTAGCAAAAGCACCTTCTTCAGTATTTGTATAAAACATCATCAACCAGATACCTGTTATAACTTGAACCATGAAAACAACCATTAATAAAGCACCAAATAGATAAAAAAAGTTAACTTTTTTTGGCACTGGATGTTTTGTTAAGTGTCGTTCAAGGTTTTCTGTAACGGGCAGCCTTCTATCTAGCCAACCCATTATGGTGTTTTTTTCTGTAGCCATTACACTTGTTCTCCTATAATTAATGTATCACCATCAAAAGAATGTGGTGGCACTTCAAGGTTAATTGGTGCTGGAACGCCTTTATATACTCTGCCAGCAAGATCAAATTTTGAACCATGACATGGACAGAAAAAACCGCCTAGCCATTCCTCATCCCAAGCTTTTGGTTCTATTTCAGGATGATATTTGGGTGCACATGAAAGATGTGTACAAACACCCTTCAGAACTGTAAATTTTTCATTGGAAGATCTTGCAATGCCTTCAGACAAAGCTGGATCCGTGACTCTATCATTTAATTTAGGTAAGTTATCTAATGCTTTCTTTGTTTGATGAACAACAAAGATAGGAGTTCTTCTCCACTCAACTACAGCCATAGCACCAGGATCAAGTTTTGAAAGATCAAATTTGACCGATGCACCTAGAGCTTTTGCTTTTTCACTTGGATTCCATGCACTCAGAAAAGGAACAGCAAATCCTGTTACAGTCACTGCGCCCATAAGCCCTGAAGTGATCATAAGAGCTTTACGCCTTGTGTTATCAACTTTGTGATTATCTGCTCCAGAATTAACTGTTTCTACTAATTTGTTTGTGTCTGTAGCTACTTCACCTGTGAACAATTCATTCTTCCATTGGAAAAGATTTTTTTCAGCTTCTTTTTTGTCTGTTGTCTTGAGACTCTTTTTATGAATTTGCCCATCTATATTTAAATAACCCCAATAAAATGGCGATTTATCCCTAGTGTACAAAGACATTCCATCAAGAATATGAATGTGTTTTTTCCCTTGCTTATTTTTTGACATTTTGAACAGTTGGCTAGGTGTTCAAATTAGTGCGAAACCTATCCAATATATTCCTCTTAAAACTATATGTTCAGTATTATATATAGATTAATATTAAAATAAAAAGCTTTTTATTAAATAATCTTTATAAATAATAATTTTGAACAAAAATTAGAGTATATTTCAAGGTGTTCAAAGATAGATTTACCTTTTAGAAAATTGCGGGCTCTTTCTTGCTTTCTTTAGACCAACTTTCTTTCTTTCTTTTACTCTTGAATCTCTTGTTAAATACCCAGCTTTTTTTAATTCTGCCCTTAGCTCTGGATTTTCTTCTAAAAGAGCTTTTGAAATAGCAAGCCTTATAGCTCCAGCTTGTCCAAAAGAACCTCCACCTTGCACTTTTGCATCCACATCGTATGCTTCTGCATTTTTTGTCAATACTAGTGGTTGTCTGACAATCATTTTGGCAACATCTCTTCCAAAATATTCATCAATGCTTTTTTTATTTACGGTTACAACACCAGTGCCCTTGGTTAACCTAACAACTGCAGTAGCTTCTTTTCTTCTACCAGAAATAGTATTCATTATTTTATCTCCTGAGGATTCTGCGCTTCATGAGGATGATCTTCATTATCATAAACTTTTAATTTTTTAATTATTTGTCTGTTTAGTCTATTTTTTGGCAACATACCTTTCACTGCGTCTCTAATTACTTTTTCTGGATTTTTTTCCATTTGGTCTTGAAACGATATTTGTTTAATACCTCCTGGAAAACCTGAGTGCCTATAATATATTTTATCTGTAGCTTTTTTCCCTGTTACTTCTATATTTTTTGCATTTAAAAGTATTACAAAATCACCAACATCAGAGTTAGGTGTGTATTCTGGCTTATTCTTTCCTCTTAATATATTTGCAACTTGTACAGATAATCTGCCTAGTTTTTTACCAGTACAGTCTAATATGTACCATTTTTGCTCAATATCTTGAGTTCTTAATGCTGTTGTTTTCATGTAATGCTCAAAGTTGACCCGCTATATATTAATATATTGGTAAAGGATTTGAAACATGAAAAACCTGTTTTTATTAATATTATTTTTTGGCGTATTTTTTGGCGCACAGTTTGTTTATTTTGAAAATCGATTATCAGATCAAAAAGAAATAAATTTCGATGATGTTTCAGCCTCAATTGTCACAATTGAATCAATTAATAATAGAGGTAAAAGTTTTGGCTCTGGAGTGCTCATATCTGATGATGGTTATATTATTACAGCATTCCATGTACTTTCAGGAAATTTAAGTACAGTAAAAATTGCCGGCAAATCTTATTTAGCGAATCTAATAGGTTTTGATGAATTTGCAGATTTAGCTGTTTTAAAAATCAATGAACAAGATTTAAAGCCCATTGAATTTTCAAATGGAGATGGTTTGCAGATTGGACAAACCGTGTATGCTATTGGCAATCCTTATAACCTAGGAACTTCTGTCTCAAGAGGTATATTAAGTGCAACAGGTAGAAATTTTGGTAATCCTTACTTAGACATCATCCAAACTGATGCTGCAATCAATAAAGGGAACTCAGGAGGAGCTTTAATAAATAGTGATGGAGAACTTATAGGATTAAGCACACTTATTGCATCTGCTTCAGGTGGTTCTGATGGTGTGGGTTTTGCTCTGCCATCAGATAAAGTTTTATCCATCACTAATGAAATTATTAAATATGGCAAGGTAAATAGGGCTTGGCTTGGAGACTTTAGATTTCGAAGTGGCTTTTTTACTCCGACCAATAGTTCAACAAGAATCCCAGTTTTATATGCTGTTGAATTAAATAGCAATTCAAATTTTACAGATGGTCTTAAAGATGGTGACATAATTATCAGCATTAAAGGAGCTGAAGCTAGATGGAATATTTTACTTGCTTCGGTGAACAGCATAATTCCGGGAGAAGTGCTTGATCTTAGAGTTATTAGGTCTGACAAGGAATTAGATTTAAAACTTATTACAAAGGAGAGACCTAATACACCACAGGCTCTCTAATAATTTCAGCCCCTAATTTATTAAGCTTTTCTTCAATGCACTCATATCCTCTATCGATATGATAGATATCATCTATTTGTGTTTTATTCTTTCCAACTAAACCAGCAAGTACCAAGCTAGCAGATGCTCTTAAGTCAGAGGCACTTACATCAGCTCCAACTAAGTTAGACACCCCAGTAATTGACGCTTTATTGTTGTCTAAAGTAATATCAGCACCCATCTTCTTTAATTGGCTGACGTGCTGGAATCTATTTTCAAATACAGTTTCTTCTATGATGCAAGTTCCCGATGCTATTGAATTTAATGTCATAAATTGAGCCTGCATATCTGTTGGGAATCCAGGAAATGGTTCTGTATAGATATCTTGAGCTATTATATCTGATGAGGTTGCATCAACTTCAACATAATTTTCTCCAACATTAACCCCTACCCCCATGTCCGAGAGCTTCTTAGTAAGAATTTTTATGGTTTGTGGAATAATTTTATTAACTTTCACATGTCCATTTGTGATTGCGCCAGCAACTAGATAAGTGCCTGCTTCTATTCTGTCAAATAATACATTCCATCTGCTTGCTTCTAAGCTTGATACGCCTGTTATTGAAATATTTGATTCTCCAGCTCCTTCGATCTTTGCTCCGCAGCTATTTAAATAATTAGCTAGCTCAACAACTTCTGGCTCTTTCGCACAATTTCGTAGAACTGTGACGCCATCTATTAAAGTAGCTGCCATCATTAAATTTTCTGTTCCTGTTACTGAAACCTTAGGAAAATTAAAATCAATTGGATTAAGTGTCTTTGCTTCTAGATAAATATATTTAGAATCAGAAGTAATCTTAGCTCCCATTTGTTCAAGTCCTGCAAGATGAAAATCAATTGGTCTTGTGCCAATATCACAACCTCCTGGTTGAGAAATTTTTGCTTTTCCATATTTTGCCACAAGTGGTCCCATAACTAATATTGAAGCTCTCATAGTCTTAACTAACTCATATCTTGCTTCAGGTAGAGTAATGTTTGAAGAATTAATCTCAATGAAACCATCTTCATGAAAATTAATGTTTGCTCCCATTGAATTAAGCAATTCAAGTTTAGTTGTTATGTCTTGTAGGTGAGGTAAGTTACCAATATATGCAGAACCATCTAATAGAATTGTAGAAGCTAAGATTGGAAGGCCTGCATTTTTTGCCCCAGAACAATCAATTTCACCAAATAAATGATTGCCTCCTTTAATTATTAATCTTTCCATTTAATTTTAAAAAGTTGTTGGTTTCCAAGATTCTATAGCATCATCAAGATTAGAGTTACTTTCTAGATAAGTATCTTGAAATTGATTCCTAAATATCAAACCCAGATTTACGCCATCTATAATTATGTTTACGATTCTGAATTCGTTATTTTTGTTTTTATAAACAATAAATTTCGTAACAAATGAGCTTGAGTCCGAATAAAAATTCATTGAGACCTCAAATGTCTTTTTATTAACCTTAATCTCTTCATCTGTTTCAATTTGATAATTATCGAACTCCAATAAGGTTGTTACATAAGCATCTAAGAGCAGTTTCTTTGTAGTTTCCTCAAATAATTTCTTTTGCTCTTCAGTAGCTAAAGAATAGATTTTAGGTGTAAGAATTAATCTTGAAACAACTCCTACATCAACCATAGGTTCCCAAATAGCTTTAAGTCTATCTTTGAATGCTTTTGGATCTTCCTCATATTTTGAACCATCTTCCTTTATAACTGTCAAAAAGTACTGACCATTAGTGTCTATAAATTTATAAAGTTCAGGAATTTTATCTGCGTTAATAAATTGAGATAAAAGAAGAACAAATAAAATTTTTGATGAAAAAAATCGTATCATGTGTAGATTATAGTTTGAAATGAAAAAAAATATTTTCCAAAAAGAAGCAAAAAAAGCCTTTTTGATCGAATTAGAGGAATTAAAGGCCTTTTCTAAGTCAAAAAACTTCAATGTTGAAGAATTATGCTCCAATATTTTTAATTGCAAGGGGAAAGTTTTTATAACTGGTGTCGGTAAATCTGGTCATATCGCAAATAAAATTGCTGCTACTTTATCTAGTACTGGAACACCTTCTTTTTTTATTCATCCAGCAGAAGCACTGCATGGTGACTTAGGTATGATAGAAAAGAAGGATGCAATTCTTGCAATTTCTAAGTCTGGAGAAAGTAAAGAAATATGTGATCTTATACCTGCTATCAAATTAAAAAAGATAGATCTTTACTCAATTACAGAAAATATAAACTCAACAATTGCCCAAGCATCAAAAACTCATATATTGGTAAAAGTTAAAAGAGAGGCGTGCCCTAATGACCTAGCACCGACTTCAAGTACTACAGTAACCTTGGCATTAGGTGACGCAATAGCAGTTGCTCTTTTAAAAGCGAAGGGCTTTTCTTCTGAAGATTTTGCAAAATCTCACCCTGGAGGAAAGCTTGGAAAGAAACTTACTCTTAGAGCAAAAGATTTAATGGTCCCCATTAAGAAAGCCGCAGTGGTGAATACTACAAATACAATTAAAGATCTAATTTTTGAGGTTTCTGAAAAAAAACAAGGTATAGCATTAGTAAAAAAAGGGCACAAAGTCATTGGTGTATTTACAGATGGTGATTTAAGAAGAGAGCTTAAGAAAAATATACAAATTGATAAAGTTAAACTTAATTCGGTTATAGCTAAGAAATTTAAAACAGTAAAGGCAGATGACTTAGTGGTAGAAGCAGCCAATATGATGAAAAAATTTAAAGTTTATACTTTGGTTGTAGAAGAAAATAAAGATATTGTTGGCATCTTATCAATGCATGATATCTTGGAAGCTAATGTTTTATAAACTGTTATTTTTAATTTTATTTCCTTTGAGTGCCTTTGCTCAAGAATATGAGATTACATCTGAAAATATAGAAATCAATACAGACCTAAACACCATAAGCTATGAAAATAAAGTCTTTTTTAGCTCCGAGAATATAAAATTCTCTGCTGATGAGTTAAAGCTTAATCAGAATAATGATTCTTTCACAGCCATAGGCACCCCAATCAAAATAACTTTTTTTGATGGATCTGAATTTATTGAAGGTGAAGCTGAAATTATACAGATAGACTCAGAGAAACTTGTGCTTTCAAAAAATGTTTCTGTGATTAAATCTGGCAATAAAATTAATTCAGAGAAAATGGTAGTTAAATTGAAAAAAAATGATAAAAGCTGAGAATATAAGCAGAGCTGTAAACTCTAAATCATTATTTAAAGATATAACCTTTGAGTTACCAAACAATAAGATTACAGGCCTATTAGGTGCAAATGGTGCTGGCAAGACAAGCCTTTTCAAAGCACTAGCTGGTTTAACAAAAATTGATCAAGGAGCTTTGAGTTTTTTTGGAAAAAATCTTAATTCAATGAACCTAGAAGAAAGGTCAAATGCTGGTCTTAACTATGTGCCACAAGAAAATTCTTTGTTTGATGACTTAACGCTTAAAGAAAATCTCCAAGCAGTAATTGAATTAAAATACAAAACTATTTCAGAGGAAAAATCGTCTCAGATAAAACAGTTATTAAAGAAAATGAATCTAGAAGAGAAGGCGGATATTAAAGCAAAGTTTCTTTCAGGCGGCGAAAAGAGAAAAACAGAAATACTTAGATCTATACTGCTTGATGCTAAATTTATTTTGCTTGATGAGCCATTTGCTGGCGTTGACCCAATATCGGTTGAAGAAATTATCAAAATGTTAAAAACATTCAAGAATGATTTAGGAATATTTATTAGCGATCATAACTTTAGAGATGTAATTAATGTTTGTGATGAAATAATTTTACTAAATCAAGGTGAAGTCCTATTAAAAGGAACTCCTAATCAAGTAAAAAATGATCCAGTTGCTAAAAAATTATATTTCGGCGAGTTGAATTAAGCGTTTTTCTTGTAGAATAGCCCCATGGCTAACGAAAATTTAGATAATCGATTTGAACTTATTCAAGAAACCTTCTCAAATCCAGAATTTAAAACAAAGCTTGGAAGAATTTTAAGTGAAATGACTCCAAGTGAGTTAGCTTATGTTATTGAATCTTCTCCTCCACATGAAAGAAAGATTATATGGGATTTAATTCAGCTTGATACAGAAGGTGAAGTCTTAGGAGAGTTAGACGAAAGTTTAAGAGAAGATTTATTGGCAGGCATGAATCCTGAGGAAATATCTGCAGCTATTAGTGATCTTGAAGTAGATGATCTGGCTGATATCCTTCAGACCCTTCCTGAAAAAATTACAAATGAAGTTTTGTCCTTGATGAATTCAAGGGACAGAGGAAGAGTAGAAAAGATTCTTGATTACCCAGAAGAATCAGCTGGTGGTCTCATGAATACCGATGTAATAACTGTGCGTGCAGAAAATTCAATTGAACTAGTAATGAGGTATCTAAGATTTCTTAAGGAATTGCCACAGAATACTGATGATATTTATGTAGTTTCAAAAAAAGATGAGTATCTAGGAATACTCCCAATCACAAAAATTTTAACTTCCGATCCAAATCTTACTGTTAGAGAGGTTATGGATACTGAATTTAGTCCTTTAAGCATAGAGAGCGATCAAATTGATATTTATAATCAATTTAAAACCAAAGATTTATTTTCAGCTCCTGTTGTAGATGAAAATAATCACTTGTTAGGGCGAATTACTGTTGATGATATTATCGAAGTAGCAGCAGATGAGGCAGAACAAGACTTCATTGGCTTTGCACAGATTGAAGAAGATATTTTTGCCTCACCGAAGAAATCTATTCGAAATCGACTGTTATGGTTATCAATAAATTTGCTTACAGCAATAATTGCTGCCTTCTCTATAAGTATTTTTGAAGATGTAATCGAGCAAGTTGTGTATGCTGCAATATTAATGCCAATTGTTGCAAGCATGGGAGGAATTGCAGCCACACAAACTCTAGGCATATATATAAGAGCTGAAGCTATGCGCCAATTAAATAGGAAAAATTTACGCTATTTATTTAGAAGAGAATTTATTGTTGCTTTAGCTAATTGTGTTGTATTTTCCTTGGCGATATATGCCATAACAACTTTTTGGTTTGCAAATCCTTCTCTCTCTTTAGCAATATCTCTTGCTATGATTTTTAATTTGCTTGCTGCTGCAATTTTTGGATTCTTATTTCCTCACCTTTTAAGAAAGTTTGGATATGACCCTGCAATTGCAGGAGGTGTAGTAATCACCACATTTACAGATATCATAGGCTTTGTAAGCTTTCTAGGAATAATCAGCTTTCTTATTGCCTAGTTTCTACAATTAAATTATCCGCGCTACCTGAAATTCCATACTTTGTTTCTGTAATTTGATTAATTCCATCTTCAAGAACTTCTGTTACTACAACTGCGCCTGCTGCAGCTGGAAAGCCGCCCAATATAGCGACATACCATGGAATATTTTGGGAAAGCGAAGTATTAAAACTCATTTCAAGATCGAAAGTATCAAATGATTCTAGCTTTGAAGAAATAGTGCCCACTATTTCTGCATCGCCTACATCGAAATTTAAATTTAAATTATTAATATTTGCATAACCAGCACTATCTGCAAAAAATTCTCCAGAAAGAGAATTAATAAAAAAATTATCTTGGTCTAACTTGTCAAAATCTGCATTTAATATATTCACTAATCTAGACCTTATATCTATTAGAGAAAGAACTCTTAAAGCATCAATGGTAAATGTTGAATCAGTATAAGAAATATCTTTTCCTGAGATTTTAACTAATCCGCCATAACCAATATTGGTATCTTTAAAGTTAATATAACTATTCTTTAATGAGAAATTAAATTTACTAAACTCTAGGTTTGAATTACGAGCTGGATTTTCATTGCTATTTAATAACTCAAAATTTGCATTAAGATTTCTTAATTCCATATCATTGAAATTAAATTCAAAAGAACTACTTTCTGTGCTGTTGAGAGAAAAATAATTTGAATTAAATCCACTTGGATATATTCTGAAACCGCCATTTATAGATTCATAATTATTAAGAATGTTAAAGTCAAAATATATTTCATCTATATTTAGAAGAAGTCTGTTTTTATTAAATGACACATTATAGTCAGGATCTAAAGAAGGAATCTTTCCATCTAAACTCTTTAAAATTCCATTATCACTAAACTTAATAGTGAAGTTATCATAATCATTTAGCACTAATTTATTATCATCATTACCGATTAATTTTCGTGATAAATAAAAATTTCCAAGCTCTAGGTTAGGTAGCTTTAATTCATCCCCAAAAATTCTTAAAGAACTATTATCAATATAGATATTCAAATTTTCGGTTGCTAAATCTAGTTCTGATGTCCTTAAAAAACCATCTTTTGCTTTCATTACTATATTGAAATTTGAATTATCACTTGCTTCTGTGAAAGAGAGGAGTAAGTCCAGATAGCTCGATTTAAAATTTGAATCTTCTAAAAAGGCTTTTAAATCATCTGCATTAGATGGGATTAGATTAATAACATCACTTTGATTTCCTTTAACCCACATCTCTAATAAAAAGGAATCATCGTACTTGAATGATGATTTTATGACCTTTACACCGTCAGTTGATGAAAGCTTTGCAAAAGGTATGGAGAACTTATCATTGAAATTAATCTCTATAAAACCTTTAAGATTTTTATATCTACTTGGTGCATCATAGAATGTGAAATCTATTAAAACTTCATCAGAATTTATATTTAAAAAAAGTTTATTTTCTGAAAAATATCCTCGTCCACTGAACTGATCTAATGAGTTTATACTTCCAGGCAAATCTATACTTAAGTCAGTGAATGCAAAACCAATCTCCTCAGATTTTGAAAGAAAATCTTTTAATTCAAGTTTATTGAATTCTGTGTTTCCAGCTTTAAAGTCATTAATAGATAACTCGCTGATATAGATGTCAGGTTGTTCTGCTTGCTCACCAGATGAATCCTCATTAAGTTCCACTTCACTGTTATACAGCTCTAGATTTGGAATATAAATCATTTTTCCAATAAGCGAATTAAGGAAATTAATCTCTAGATTAATTCGATCACCTGAAAAATTTGCTGCACCTGAAAAGGAAAAACCATCAATTTCAACCTTCATTCCAAGAAGACTGGGCTCAATTGAAATTTCCTCATAGCTTATTTTTTCTCCAAATAATAATTTAGATGTCTGTTTGGAGCCAAAATCTGTTGTAAGAAATAAACAAAACGAGTAAAAACCTATAATTAAAATTGCAAGAAGATATAAAAAAAGCCTAATTGGCCAAATTAAATATTTTTTAACCATTTTTGTCTTTGATTGATGAAGATAAAGGCCCATATTGCGGCATTAAGCAGAGGATTTAGCACTATTCTTATGTTCATGCCATCAGCATAACTATTTATCATAAAAAGCATGATATTGAGAACAAATGATATGGAGCAAATTAAGATTATTTGTTCTAGAAGTGATCTTTGAATCCATTTTAATGTTGAAAAGTTTAGATATAAGCCAATAATTCCAAAAGTTAAGGTATAAGGCATAGTTAGATTACTAAAAAAAAGGTCTATTAAAAAACCTTTAAAAATAAAGAAATATACATTTGGCACTTTTTTAACAAAAGTTGTCATGACTAATGTATTAATTAAGAAAATGTCTGGGGTAATGGACCAAATACTTGTAGCCAGAAATATTTGATTCACAATGATTAAGCCAAAAAGAATTAAAAACCTAAAAAATTCATTCATGCAGTGTCACCTTCTTATCTATAGATTGAAATGGGTCAAAAAATAGTTCTATTTCTAGATTTTGCTGAAAGATATTTGAGTCAGCTTTTGAAATATTTATCAATCTACCAACAATCAAACCCTGAGGATATATTCCATCAAAACCTGTTGAAAAGAATGTGTCTCCTTCGGTATAGCTAACAGCTTTAGATTCATTATTACATGTGATTAATCTTCTTTGTCCTGAGCCTTTTGCAATACAGTAAAAACCATTAATAGTTTTTATTGATATATACTCTCCTGGATCACTCAGAAGCCTTACTTCGATCTCATTTTTAGAAATATTTTTTGTTTTTCCAACTGCAAAGTTACCATGTGATACAGCAAAGACACCATTCATAGTTAATCTAGGATTATTAAGATAAACTCTATGTTTATTACAGCAGGTGAAGTTCATCTGATCAAAAGAACTAATATGAAGTTCAGTATCATTTGTCTCAGAAAATATTAAATTTGTATAAGATTTTGAGTTTTCAAGAGATCTAATTTTAAGCTCATTTTCATAAATATCGTTTTGCAACATAAGTATCTCTTCTTCTAATAAAGCAATTTTTTTATTTTCAAACTCTTGGTATTCTTGAAGAACTTGTGAAACAAATTGTTGAGGTACATTTAGAAATTTAACCAAAAATCTTTGTGATTTTTCATTAAGTTTTAAGATATCAGATAAATATATAAGAAGACTAGCGAAAATAAGAGCTAGAAGCACTAATCTTATTTTCTTCTGAATAGGAAGAATACTTGATGACATTACTCTTCAGCAAATAGGTCGAAATCTTTATCCATTAGGCCCAGTGCAATACCACCACCTCGTGCAACACAAGTAAGAGGGTCATCTGATACTCTAGTAGGTATCCCAGTAGACTGCTCTATGAGTGTGTCCAAGCAGTGCAGCAGTGCTCCACCTCCAGTAAGAACGATACCATCCTGAGAAATATCTGCTGCAAGTTCTGGTGGTGAAAGTTCAAGAGCAGTTCTCACTGATCTTACAATTGCAGATGTTTGATTTTCAAGTGCTCTAAAACCATCTTCTTTTTGGAATACAACTAATTCTGGAATGCCCTCAGCAAGATTTCTTCCTCTAAATTCATATGGTTCAAAATCCTTTTTACAATTAAGGGTTGCACAGCCAACCTGTAATTTAATTAATTCTGCTGTAGATTCTCCAATTACCACACCAAATTTTCTTCGAACATATGTTTGTATAGCTTCATCAAACTTATCGCCGCCCACTTTCAAAGATTCAGAATATACGATGCCATTCAAAGATAAAATTGCTACTTCTGAAGTTCCTCCACCAATATCAATGACCATACTTCCTCGAGGCTTATCAATTGCTACCCCTGCGCCAAGAGCTGCAGCGATTGGTTCTTCTATTAGCTTGACTACACTTGCTCCAGCAGATAGGGCAGATTCTCTTATTGCTCTCTTTTCAACTTGAGTTGCTTTCGATGGAACACAAACTAAAACTCTAGGGCTTGGTGAAAGAATTGAATTATTTGAGACTTTTTTTATAAAATGTTGAAGCATTTTTTCAGTGACATTAAAGTCTGCAATAACTCCATCCCTTAATGGTCTTATTGCTTCCATCTTCCCTGGTGTTCTGCCAAGCATTTTTTTTGCATCATGGCCCACAGCTACAACTGTTTTCTGACCACTTCTTTCTTGAATTGCTACTACAGAAGGTTCATCTAATACTATCCCATCTTCTTTTGTGTAAATTAATGTGTTGGCCGTACCCAAGTCAATGGATATATCATTTGAAAAAATACTGCGTAAAAACTTAAACATTTCTAATATATCTCTATAATATTCAGAATCTTATAGAATACGGCTTTTAATGGATAAAATCGAGTTAAAAAATCTTTTATTTCTTGCACGAATTAGTGCTGATGAAAAAGAGCACCCCAAAATCATAGAAAAATTACAAAATACATTCAATTTAATTGATGAAATGCAAGATTTAGATCTATCTAACCTAGAACCACTAAATAATCCTTTAGAACTTAATAATGTATCTAGAGAAGATGTTAATAAAAATAGAAATTCTAAAAATGAGTTTCTTGATAACTCACCAGAGTCCGATAAAGATTACTTTTTAGTGCCTAAAATAATAGAATGAATTTTAAAGAGCAAAGAGATAACTTCAGATCAAAAAAAGTTTCTGCTAAAGAGGCAGTTAAAGATTCAATAAATAAAATTAATAATGATGATTTAAATATTTTTATAAATATTTTCGATTCTGAAGCCATAAAAAAAGCTGAATTTATTGATAATAATTTTGATAAATTCAAAGATGCGCCTTTAGCAGGAGTCCCAATAGCTCATAAAGATATTTTCTGTACTAAAGGCTTACCTACGACTTGCGGGTCTAAAATGTTAGAAAATTTTGTTCCACCATATGATTCAACAGTTATAAAAAACTGCAATGAAGCAGGTTCTGTGATTTTAGGCAAAACTAATATGGATGAATTTGCTATGGGCTCATCAAATGAGACAAGTTATTTTGGCCCAGTTTCTAATCCTTGGAACTCTGATTTAGTTCCAGGAGGAAGTTCTGGAGGTGCAGCAGCTTGTGTTGCAGCCGGTATTACATCTATTTCAACAGGAACTGATACAGGTGGCTCTATAAGACAGCCAGCTGCTCTATGTGGGATCACAGGTTTAAAACCTACATATGGTTTGGTCTCAAGATGGGGAATGATTGCCTTTTGCTCAAGCATGGATCAAGCAGGCCCATTTTCTAAAGATGCATTTGGATGTGCTGCTTTACTTGATGCAATGTCATCATACGATAGTAAAGATTCAACATCCACCAAAAGACCAGATAAAAATTTTGAGAACCTATTAACTAAAGATTTTGGATCATTAAAGATAGGCGTGATAAAAGATATTAATAGTTTTGGTATTAATTCAGATGTCATGGGGGCTTATGAAACATCAAAAACAGTTCTTTCTGGATTGGGTCATGAGCTTAAAGAGGTAGATTTTTCCGAACTTTCCTCTGGCATATGTTCATATTATGTAATTGCACCTGCTGAGTGTTCATCAAATTTATCTAGATTTGATGGAGTCAAATATGGTTACAGAGCAAGTGATCAAAAAGATATCTCGAAACTATACATGGAAACAAGATCTGAAGCTTTCGGTGATGAAGTTAAAAAAAGAATATTAATTGGTACTCACGTTCTCTCAGCTGGTTTTTATGATGCTTATTACTTGCAGGCTCAGAAGGTAAGAAGAATGATTAAAAATAAATTTGAGGATGTTTTTAAAAATGTAGATCTTGTTTTTATGCCAACGACCTTAGATCAGGCATTTGAAAAAAATAGAGAATCTAATGATCCAAATAGAATGTATAAAGAAGACTTGCTGACTATTCCTGCTAACTTAGCCGGCTTACCAGCTATTTCATTCCCAAATGGCTTTAAAAATAACCTCCCTATTGGTGGGCAGTTTGTTGGAAACTATTTTAGTGAAGATCTTTTACTTACTACTACTCACAAAATACAGGAGGTGTCCGATTGGCACAAAATGACACCTTAATTAAAGGTTGGCAACCAGTTATTGGACTTGAAGTTCATGTCCAACTTATGACTAATACCAAACTTTTTTCACCGGCAAAAAACAAATTTGGAGAAGATGCAAATACTCTAGTTGATCTCATTGATATGGGGCTACCAGGTGTTCTCCCAGTTCTAAATGAAGGAGCTATGAAACAAGGCATTAAGTTTGGGTTAGCTACTTCAGCTAAAATCGCAAAAACTATGATTTTTGATAGAAAAAATTATTTTTATCCTGATTTACCGAAAGGCTATCAGATAACACAATTACATTACCCAATTGTTAAGGAGGGGGTTGTTGAGGTTAACAACAAGAAAATTCGAATTCATCAAGCACATCTAGAAGAGGATGCTGGTAAATCAATGCATGATAAATACGATAATAAATCAGTGATTGATCTGAACAGATCAGGAGTTCCTTTGCTTGAAATAGTTTCTGAGCCAGATATTAGATCTGCACGAGAAGCAGTAGATTACCTAAAAAAGATTCATCAAATAATCACTTACCTTGATATCTCCGATGGCAATATGTCTCAAGGATCAATGAGGTGTGATGCAAATATTTCTATTATGAAGCCTGATGCTGAAGCATATGGAACCAGAGCTGAAATAAAGAATATAAACTCATTTAAATTTGTTGAGAAAGCAATTAATTTTGAAATTAAAAGACAAATTAAATTATTAGAAAATGGTGGAACAGTCGAACAAGAAACCCGTTTATATGATGCAGTAAAAGATGAAACTAGGTCTATGCGAACAAAAGAATTTGCAAATGATTATAGATACTTTCCATGTCCAGATTTAGTGCCAACAAACATATCCAACGAACTTATCGAAGAGGTTAGGAAAGGTATGGATGAATTACCTGAAGAGAAAGAGGCAAGATTTAGATCTGAATATAATCTAGGAGATTATGAGGCACAAGTTTTGTGTGCAGAAAAATCAACAGCAAATTTCTATGAAGAGGTATGTAAAGTGACAGATCCAATTCTTTCAGCAAAATGGATTATTGGTGAAGTAAATGCTCTTTTAAACAAGCATGATGTTTCTCTAAACCAATCTAATATCAATTCAAAGAACTTTTCTAATCTAATTCTAAAAATTACCGATGGCACAATATCTGGAAAAATTGCAAAAGAAGTATTGGAAGAAATGTGGGAGGAAGGTTCAGATCCAATCGAGATAATAAAATCTAAGGGCCTTGAACAGATTTCTGATGAAGGAGAGTTAGAAACAATAGCCCAAGCTGTGATTGATAATAATTCTAGCCAAGTTGAAGCTTATAAATCAGGTAAAGATAAATTATTTGGTTTTTTTGTTGGCCAGGTAATGAAAGAGACCCAAGGTAAAGCAAACCCTGGTGCTGTAAATGAAATACTTAAAAAACTTCTTTCTAATTAGTGAATTCTTAAAAGATCAGTTGCAACTTCAATATCACCATCATAATACTTTGCTACTTCTAATTTAATTTCAGATTCAGTAGCTCCCCAATAAAGAATATGAGAAAGAACAAGCTTCTTGGGTTTGATCTTATTAGCTATAGAGCCAAGTTGTTTTGGGCTTGTATGATGTGCAGCATGATATATCTGCCAATCAGGCGTTTTTTTTAAAAATCCAGTTTCTGAAAAAA
The DNA here is from genome assembly GCA_004321845.1 of SAR86 cluster bacterium. Classification (GTDB taxonomy): domain Bacteria; phylum Pseudomonadota; class Gammaproteobacteria; order Magnimaribacterales; family TMED112; genus TMED112. The sequence goes on from SHBL01000005.1 coordinate 17,900, forward strand.
CCTCATGCACTAATATGTCAGCACCTTTAGATTTTTCTATAAGTTTCATTGATGGAGCTGTATCTCCAGAAAAAACTATTTTTAGATCATCTGTAGTAACAACAAAACCAAATGATTTTTCTAATTCACCATGACTATTTTTAAAAGCTTCCAATTTTATTTCTTCATTCTTGTAAATATATCCATCGTAAATTTCAAAAAAGTCATATTTGTAACCAGTGCTATTTTGAGGTTGAGTGCCATTTATTCTGTAATTAATATCAAAAGCGTAAGCATTGATTATATTTTTTGCCATCAAATCTAATTCTTTAGGACCATGAAGTTTAAGACTTTTAGTCTTACCCATTATCCATGGTGTGATTATTAGATCACTTAGACCAAGAGTATGGTCTGAGTGCATATGTGTGAGGAATGCATGTTCAATACTTGTAGTGTCCACTTCAAGATCACCGCCCCACTCTTTTGTTAATCCAGCAAAATTACGAACTACCCCTGCTCCAAAATCAATGAGGTATGGTGTTTTATCAACCATTATTAGATATGAAGATCCGCCTCTATCTGGATCTGGGTTAGGTGTTCCCGAACCAAGAACAAAAACTTTCGTTTCTGCCCCTAGGCTTAAAATAAAGAAAATTAAAAAAAATAATCTAATCATTTATATTAAAAATACCAATTCTGTCTGATTTATAAGAGCCTAGTATTAGTTCATCTTTGAATGGATAAACGACTGATAGACCTCCAAAAGCAGTGTCTCCAAAAGTATATTCTTTTATCATATTTAAGGATTTATCAGTTGTAATAACCGAAAAGGGTGTGGCGCATTGTATTTGAGATGATCTCATACATGTAAGGCCACCAAGATCTGTATTCTGCACAGCTATCCATAATTCATCTCCTTTTGCGATAATATTATCTGATCCGCCTTCAAGATAATTTCTGAATTTAAAATTTTTTCTTTTATCATTCTCAATTGAAGCTACGGTTCCATTCATTCTAAAACTTATAAATAGTGTATCTTCAATAATTTCAATTCCATTTGGCCATGCACCCTGTGAATTTTCTACAATATTAAATCCGCTATTTTTATTCCATTCATAAACATAGCCCGTATCCCATTTGAAGATATTGTAAAGTTCTAATTTCGAGAAATCCCAATCCTTATCGTATTGATGAGTAGCAAAGAAACCGCCAACGTCGTCTTTAATGACTACATCATTGAAATAAGTATTTTCTCTAGGAGCCGCAACACAACCAATCCAGAACAAGGTCCTTTTTGGACTATCAGAAAAGACAATATCGTCATTAAAAAATAAAAAAAACTCTACTCTATCTACGAGTTCGTGGTTGATAACAGCAAGTAAATGAGCTTCTTCAAGAAATGGACTGAAATTATTTGAGTTTTTTAAAGAGATTTTTTTATGGGTGTCTATGCCATGAGGGAATAGCTGCTTGTAGGGCTTGCAATCCTCTTCACCAATCCCTAAGCCACTTTCTTCTATAAATGTAATTTCATAGTCTTGAATTTTTTTTGTCTCAAGATCTAATCTTGATAATACACCAGTCTTTATTGAGCCCTCATTTAATTCAGCAAGTCCTGCAAATTGAGAAATAATTAATGCATCTTCACCTGGTATTTCAGCAAAATCTTCAGGATTTTGTAAGTTGCATATTAATTGAAGTGTTCCTTTTGATAAGCAATTATCTTTATTCTCATACTCTGGAACAAAAGATTTTAAAATAGGATCTAGTGACAGTAGTCCTAAGAAAATAATTAGAACTACTGCTGCCAGTATTTTTAATAGAATCTTATACAAATATCATTGCAAGATTTTCAGCAACGAAACCTGGTTTTTCTTGGCCCTCTATTTCTAGCTCTATTCCAAATTTCATTAGCCATCTGCCGCCACCTTTCTCTGTTACTTCTAGCAGTGAACTGGTATACCTGCATTTTGAGTCAACAGGTACTGGGCTTATAAATCTAATTTTATCGTACCCATAGTTCATAGCCATTTTTGTACCTTCCACAGGTATTGAAGTCTCGTAACCCTTTCCAACCGATAAGGAAAGCATTAGAGCACCATGTGCAATAGTGCTACCAAATATTGGCGCAGCTTTTTCTGGATCAACATGAATAAACTGTGGATCATCAGTAACATCTGCAAACGTATTTATCATTTCTTGATTTACCACAAACCACGATGTACTTTGTGCTTTACCAATTTCTTTATGTAGGTCTTCTGGTTTAATTGCTTCCATAATTTTTCTCCTATTTAATTAAATGGTCTTTGAACTGTTCTCTTAGCTTAATCTTCAGGACTTTTCCTGTTGCTCCAATTGGCAGCTCTTCTATAAAAATAATATCATCTGGCTTCCACCACTTCGCTATCTTATCTTCTAGAAAAGTAAAAATTGAATCTTTGTCTTTCTTTTCGTTTGCTGGAACTACTAATAACACTGGTCTTTCGTCCCACTTTGGATGAGCAACACCAATTACACATGCTTGCATCACATCAGGATGCCCTTGAGCAGCATTTTCTAAGTCTACTGAACTTATCCACTCTCCACCTGATTTGATAACATCTTTTGCCCTATCAACTATAGTCATGTAACCGTCAGGATCTATTGAGGAGATATCACCTGTATCAAACCAACCATCTGCATCAACAGCATCAGAATCATGTTTGTAGTATCTTTTATTAATCCAAGGCCCTCTTATCATTAACTTACCGTAAGCTTTACCATCTTCAGGTAGTGTTTTTCCGTCATCATCAATAATCTTTAACTCAACTCCATAAATAGGCTTACCCTGTTTGGTTTGAAGCTTATACATTTCATCTTTAGGCATTTTTTCCATAGCTTTAGTCTTAATGTTTGCTGTTGCTAGTGGACTTGTTTCTGTCATGCCCCAACCCTGAACAACATTAATGTTATGTTCTTCATCAAATTGTTTAATCATGGAATATGGCACAGCTGAACCACCAATGAGTGTCTGTTTTACTGTATTAAGCTTAATATTGTTTTCTTTACAATAATTCAGCAAACCTAGCCAAATTGTTGGAACACCAAATGCTAACGTTACATGTTCTTTTTCAATTAACTCCACAAGTGCTGGACCATCCATGCCCATTCCAGGCAAGACTAATTTAATTCCATTCATAGCACCTATATATGGCAAGCCCCAACCCATTACATGAAACATTGGAACTACCATTAATATTGAGTCATCCTTATCAAGTCCTAAGCCATTAGCAGAAGATCCAGCCCAGGTATGGAGCAAAGTAGACTTGTGTGAATAAAGAACTCCTTTAGGGTTGCCAGTTGTACCAGATGTATAACATAGACCACATGGTGCATCCTCATCTAATTCTGGCCATGAATATGATTCATCTCCATCTTCTATAAATTCTTCATATGAAATTACGTTCTTTAATTTTGTTTCAGGCATTTCTTCTTTAGAGCAAAGAAGTATGTATTTTTCAACTGTTGGACAGTTATCTTGAAGTGCTTCCAATAGTGGTGCGAAAACAGTCTCTAAGAATATTAGCCTATTTTCAGCATGATTTATGATGTATGCAATCTGCTCAGGATGTAATCTAAAATTTATTGTGTGCATGACAGCACCCATGCCTGAAATGCCATAATACATTTCCATATTTCTGTAAGTATTAAGTGCTAATGATCCAACATTTTGACCGTGCTGTATGCCATAAGATTCTAATGATGAGCCTAATTTTTTTGCTCTTTTTGCAACCTGTCCATAATTTGATTTGACTATCTCTCCAGTCAAAGCTCTTGATACGATTTCTACTTCTGGAAAAATTCTTTCTGCATAGTCAATTAAGCTGCCTATGTTCTGTTTCCATGCTTGCATATTACTCATAATTTAATTACTCCCAATTTTTTAAATTATGAAGATAAGGATACCATTCATTTTTAAGAGGGTGAAACCATGTAAACATAATTTTATGAATTTTATCTTTATCCTCTTTTTTTAAATTTACTTTAAACTTTGGATTAAAAAGGTTTATTTGCTTAATTAACCTTTCATCAACCCCATGTTTTAGCAAAATCTCTTCATAAGAAGTTTCTTTTTGAGCATAAAATGACCCAAGCATATCGACTATAAGATTATCAGTTCTTGGCATTCCAGTAAGATTTACCAAATAGCAGTCTTTTGAAGAAATAAATTCATGTTGGAGGTAGTCAAAAAAAGAAAGGTTTAATTTTTTTGGGCATGAATCAACGGTAAAATAATTATCCCAAATAGCAATGCTTGTATTTGCAAAATCATGTAGATGTTCTTGACTTGAACTACCCATCTTCTCACTTATAACTTTGTTTCCTGTCCAGAAAAAAACTTCGTGCTTCGGGAAAGAATCATTGAATTCTTTAAAGTATTCTTGGTGAGCTGAATTTTTATCTATAAGCTCTCCTGCATAAACAGTTGGGCAGAAGTCAAAATACAAATTAGGAAATTCGTCTTTGATAACTCTATAGGTTTCAATTTGGTCAAAAAAAGAAAAATTTTCTTCAATATCATCGAATAAAATAGAGAAAAATTTTACCCCTCGGTCGGAAAAGTTTTTAATTTTACTTTTAAGCGCCTCTGTTTTATTTTTATAAATAGGTGCGAGACCAATGCCAACTTCGACACTCATTTTTTGTGAATATGCTATGAAATCATCAAACTCTCTTAGCCAGTTTTCTGTATGATCAATATCTATATTTGAACGTAAGAATGGGTCCTCTTTTGGAGCATACATGTAAAAATTTAAGCTATGCTCACTTAAGCTCGATATAATTTTTTTTCTTTGTTCAAAGGTGGGTATCTTTCCGTAGTAGCCTTCAACAATGCCTATTCTTTTCATTTTATTTTTTTCTTATCAATTATTTAAAACCAACAATAAATCTATTTATTCCATTAATGTCCTTTATTAATTCTATCTTTTTATAGGAATTATTGAGCATTTTTTGTTTAAGAGGCACTTCTTGTCCAATTCCATGCTCAAGCATTAAGACCCCGCTATCTTGAAGATAACCATATGCTTGTGTAATGATCTCTTTCAGATCAGATAGACCGTCCTCTTTGGAAATTAAGGCGGATCTTGGTTCATGTTTAAGGCTTTGATCCAATCTTTCATTTTCTGATACATATGGAGGGTTGCTTACTATCAAATCAAAAGTTTCATCTATATTTGAGAACCAATTAGAGGCTTTAAAATTAACTGGATTTTTAGTTTGTTTATTATTTTTTTTGGCTACCTTAAGTGCGTCCTCTGACTCATCAACTCCTATGATTACAGATGCAGGTAATTTCTTAGATATCTCTATTGCTATACAACCAGAACCAGTGCCTAAATCAAGAATTTTTTTGGCATGAGAAAAATTGTTTATTACATAATCAACCAGAACTTCAGTTTCTGGCCTAGGTATTAAAACGTGACGATTTAAAAAATATTCACCATCATAAAAAAACCACTGTTTCAAAATATACTGAATTGGAACTTTGTTCTTGATTTGAGTTAAGACTGATTCTAATAAGAAATTTTTATCTTTGAGACCATGAAGTAAAAAGTGCAGACCTTCTTCATATGAATTCTTATACGTATTACGCCAAACTTTTTTAATAGATAGTAGTTCTTCTTTAACTATCTTGGATTTCAAGGAGCTTCTCTGCATTGCTCTGTGCTTTCAATGAATCTAACATTTCATTAATATCACCATCAAGGAAATTTTCAATATTATAGAGGGTTAACTTTAGTCTATGATCAGTAATTCTGCCTTGTGGGAAGTTATAGGTTCTTATTTTTTCACTTCTATCACCAGTTCCTACCAAAGATTTCCTCTCTGTTGCTTTTTCCTGCTCTATTTTTTGTTTTTCAACATCGTAAATTTTTGCAGATAATAACGCCAATGCTTTTGCTTTATTTTTATGTTGGCTTCTATCTTCTTGGCATTCAACAACTATCCCAGTAGGTTCATGGGTTAGACGAACAGCTGAGTCTGTTTTATTTACATGCTGACCGCCTGCTCCTGAAGCCCTATAAGTGTCTACTCTTATTTCAGACATATCGAGATCTTTCTCTTCAATATCATCTAATTCAGGCATAATTGCTACAGTTGCCGTTGAAGTATGTATCCTGCCCTGAGATTCAGTTAATGGAACTCTTTGTACACGATGAACGCCTGATTCAAATTTCAATTTTCCATATGAATCGTTACCTATAATTTTCATTACTACTTCTTTAAAGCCTCCTGGCCCTGATACAACTTCTTTAATTTTTTCAGTTTTCCAATTATTTCTTTCAGCATATCTGCTAAACATTCGATATAAATCTCCAACAAATATTGCAGCCTCATCTCCTCCTGCTCCAGCTCTTAATTCAAGAAAAGAATTCCTCGAATCATCCTTGTCTTTTGGCAATAACTGAACCATTATTTCCGATTCAAGTGCTGCAAGTCTTTTTTCACAGTCTGATTTTTCTTCTTGAGCCATATCTTTCATTTCTTCATCTTTTAGTAACTTTTCTAGATCTGAAATTGTTAGCTCAATCTCTTGGTAGTTAGCCCAGTTTTCAACAACATCTTTAATTTCTGAAAACTCTTTATTCAAACTAGTTAATTTAGATATATCTGAAGTAATGGATGGATCAGACAATTGTTGGCTTAGCTCACTAGCTTTTTCTTGCAGGCTCGTTAATGATTTTCTTATAGATTCCTTCATGGGCAATTAGCTTCCTCTATTTTTGCCGCCTAATGACTCATCTAAAATTTTTGAAACGTGAAACGCATTTTTTGATGCAATTTCATCAGCTAGCTCTTTTACAACCCCTTCAACATTATTGGTTTTTAAAAGCTTTTTAAGCGCTTTATCTACTGCTTTTTCTTTGATGGCTGATTGCTCTTCATGAAATTTTTTCTGAACACTATTTATATTTTTTCTATTTCTTAGCTTTGCAAATTCTTGATCGCAGTTTACAGAAATTAACTCTTCAGCTTCTTTTACTGCAATTTTTCTTCCTTTCAAATTCTTACTAACCATTCCACTTAGCTCATCTAAAGTTAAAATACTTAAGTTATTACAATTCTTTAATTCCTGTGGCAGGTTTCTTGGAATTGCTAAATCAAAAATTAAACAATCATTGGTCCCTATATCATTATTATTAAAAAAAGAATTTTCTGAGGCGGCTGCCACAACCACTATTTCAAAACCCTTAATGTCTTGTTTGACAAGTTCTAATGATTTAGATTTTATTCCTTCGACAACAATATCTGATCTGTTGTAAAGACTTATTGAATAGCCTTTCTCATTCAATCTTTTAATAAGGGCTTTACCAACATCGCCTGCGCCTATAATCAATACAGGCTTCTGCTCAGTTTCAATTATTTTATTTTCAACTAATGAAGCTATTGAAAGTGGATTCTTTGATAATTGGGTATCTGAACGTATCTCCTTAGTTAAGTTTATAGCTCTTGAAAAGATTACCTCTAATTCAGAATCTAAATAGTTAAATATTTTTGAATTTTGAAAAGATTTTTTTACCTGTCCAAAAATATCAGGCTCCCCCACTATCATTGAGTCAATACCTGTCATCACTCTTAATAAGTGTTTGAAGGCATCATTATTAGATAATAAGTACTGATCATTTTTTCGTAAGTTAATATCTCTTCCCGTTAACCCTTCAAGAAATGAATCAAAATTTTTAATCTCAGTTCTTTTGCAGAATGAATAAAATTCAGTTCTATTACACGTTGAAAGAAATACACCATTATCAAATGGAGTAATTCCTTTTAGATTAGCAATAATTTCATCAATCTTTTCTTTATTAAAAGCAAATTTTTCTCTAACCTCTAAGGAGGTAGATTTATGACTTATTCCCCAACAATGAAATTCCATAATTATTTTCCTAAAAACATACTTTATTCTATTTTTTTAATATATATATTATCTAGCTGTGCAAGTTTAAATACATCTAATGCAACATACAATCTTGCAGGAAAGTTTTCCTATGTTTCCGATGAATATTCAGCAATATTTTCAGTTAAAATAGTTACTGATTTGCACAATATTAAGATTAATCTCTATGAACCTATAAATGGGACTTTATTTACTAGTTTAAAGGGCTCAGAGAATACATGGGAAATGAGTAATCAAAGTCTTAAGCAGATGAAATCTATATTTCCCAAGCCTAAAGAACTTTTATATTTAATTGGGAATAGGTGTGTAAAGAGTGCTAACTGTAAATTTGAATTTGATACTAATGGCAATACGAAAGTAAAGGTGATTCTGCAAAATGTTTAAATATAAATCCTGCGCAAAGTTAAATAGTTATCTAAATATCACTGGCAAGCTGGCGAATGGCTATCATGCACTAAATACACACTTTCAGTTAATAGATCTATTTGATGAGATTGAATTTAGCAAAAGTAAGACTTTTTCATTGAAATCAAATACTGAATTAAGCGAACAAAATAACTCCATATCTAATGCTATAAATTGGTTCAATAAAAAATTCAATTTTGACCAAAACTTTAATGTTTCTCTTAAGAAAAATATCCCAATAGGTGGTGGTTTAGGTGGTGGAAGCTCAAATTGTGCTACGACACTTAAGTTTTTGTGTGAATTTCACTCCATAAGTCCTAGGATTCTAGATTTTAATGAAATTTGTTTTGATCTAGGAGCTGATGTTCCAATATTTTTGCACGGTAAAAGCGCTTTTGCAGAAGGTTGTGGGCATATATTTCCTAAGAATTACTCTCATAATTCAGAATATTTGCTTATTGTTCCCAATATCTTAATTTCAACCAAAAAGTTATTTAGATCTACTGAACTAAAAATAAACCCAAAGATAGATAAAACTCAAAATAGTTTCTTTAGTATTATTACTAAAGAGAATAGAGAGTTTCATGACTTTATGAAAATTTTTTGTTTAAACCTTCCAAAAAATACCCAAAAAAAACTTAAATTAAGCGGTACAGGCTCGACATTGTTCATCGAAAACCCCATCAAAGATGAAATTCAATTAATTATGGGTAAAATTGAAAATAATTTTAGAGTTTTTCAAGTGAAAGGATTAGAATACTATCACTAGACTGATGGGGTGTCGCCAAGTGGTAAGGCAGAGGCTTTTGATGCCTCCATGCGTAGGTTCGAATCCTACCACCCCAGCCAATTTTTTATTATGAATAATAGAGTTGTTTTTACAGGGAATTCAAACCCAAAATTAGCAGAAAAGGTTGCTGATAATCTGGGCGTTAAGTTAGGCTCCTTAAAGGTTGGAGCATTTAGCGATGGTGAAATCAATGTAGAGATAAATGAGAATGTCAGAGGTAAAGACACATTTATAATTCAATCTACAAGCTTTCCAGCTGAAAAGAACTTAATGGAGTTAATTCTGATTATTGATGCTTTAAAGAGGGCATCAGTAAGATCAATCACGGCGGTAATTCCATATTTTGGTTATTCAAGACAAGATAGAAGGGTCAGGTCAGCAAGAGTCCCAATTAGTGCAAAGGTTGTCGCAGATATGCTCTCAAATGCAGGTGCAACAAGAATTATTACTTTGGATATCCATTCAGAACAAATACAAGGATTCTTTTCTTTCCCAATGGATAATATTTACACAGCAAATTTAATGGTCAAAGGCCTTTTAGATCAATATAAACTTGAAGATTTACAAGTAGTATCACCTGATACAGGTGGAGTCTTAAGAGCAAGATCAGTTGCAAAAACACTAGGAGTGCAAGACCTTGCAATAATAGATAAGCGAAGAGAGAAAGCTAATGAGTCTGAAGTCATCAATCTGATTGGTGATGTAGAGGGTAAAGTTTGTATCGTTCCTGATGATTTAATTGATACAGCAGGAACTTTAAGTAATGCCAGCCATACTTTAAAAGAAAAAGGTGCAAAGGAAATAATTGCCTACATAACGCACCCTGTTCTTTCAGGTAATGCTATTGAGAATCTCAATAAATCGTCAATTGATAAGTTGGTGGTATCAAACTCTATAGATATTGGTGACAAATCGAAAAAATGTCCTAAAATAGACGTCTTTGATATTGCACCAATTTTATCGCAAGCAATAACAAGACTTATGACAGGCGAATCAGTTAGCGAGTTATTTAGATAATGGAAAGTTTAAAACTAAAAGCAGAAGTAAGAGAGAAGATCGGAGGTCTTAGCTCTAAAACATCGATCTATAAGGAAAGTAAGATTCCTGGCATTATCTATGGAGGCAAAGATGAACCTCAACCAATTCTTGTAAAAAATAATGAGTTATTAAAAATAATCAATAATGAAGGGTTATTTAACTCAGTGGTAGAAGTTGAATTGGATGGCAAAGTTGTAAACGTACTATTTAAAGAGGTTCAAAAGCATCCCGCTAAGAATATTTTCACACATATTGACCTTCAAAGAGTAGTCAAAGGTACAAAGGTAAATGTGGTTGTTCCTGTTGTACTGAAGAATCAGGATAAATGTTTTGGTGTAAAAATTGAGGGCGGGGTTATCAATCATGTTTTAAAAGAAGTTTCAGTCCTTTCAAGTCCAGATTCTATTCCTGAATCCATAGAGGTAGATATGGAAGAAATCAAATCAAAAGAGAAAGTCAGACTTAGCTCTTTAGGTGGAAATGAAAGTTATGATTTTCCATCTAGCTTAAAAAACCAAGATCCGGTTCTGGTCTCAGTCCTTACTGCTAAAGGTGGAGCTCTTGATTTTGAAGATGAAGAAGCCGATGATGTTGGAGAGGGTGCTGATGGTGAAGGCACAGAATCAAGTGATGAAAACTCTTCTGAAGAAAATAACTCAGATAATTCTGAGGGAAAATCCTAATAACTTGCTTGATCTTTGCATAGTTGGTCTGGGAAATCCTGGGGATAAGCATAAAAAAACAAGACATAATGCTGGCTATGACTTTGTAGAGCTATTGGCAAATGATCTAAATGTTGAATTGAAAGATACAAAAAAACTTGATGCCCTTTATGGTGAACTATCTATTGGCGATAGCACAATAGCATTAGTAAAACCAAATGAATATATAAATAATTCAGGTAAAACTTTAAATCTCTTAAAAAAATACAAAGTTAAGTCTTTAAAGGACGTTCTCGTTGTTCATGATGATATGGATTTAGAGCCTGGAGAAGTTAAATTAAAAGATGGCGGAGGACATGGCGGACATAATGGCTTAAAAGATATTACTAACCGAGTAGGTAGCGATTTTATGAGATTGAGATTTGGCATAGGCCACCCTCCTATAAAAAATGATACAAATGCATGGGTGATAAAAAAACCTAACCCTCAAGAGAAAAAAGGACTTAATGAGGCTTTCAAAAAAACATTAAGCTCATTAGATCAGTTGCTTGATAAGAACTGGTTAATAGCCATGAATGACCTTCACTCAAAATGAGTATCAAATGTGGCATTGTTGGACTACCAAATGTTGGTAAATCAACATTGTTTAATGCCCTTACCTCACAAAAAATAGATGCTGAAAATTTTCCTTTCTGCACCATTGAGCCAAATATAGCTAGAGTAAATATACCTGATGAAAGATTAGATAAACTTTCTAATCTGGTTAATCCAGAAAAAGTAATACCATCTTTTATGGAATTTGTTGATATTGCAGGTCTTGTGAAAGGAGCTCACTCTGGTGAAGGTCTAGGCAATAAGTTTTTATCCCATATAAGAGAAACCCAATGTTTTGCTCATGTCATAAGATGTTTTGAAGATGAGAATGTTATTCATGTTGAGGGACAGGTATCTCCAATTAATGACCTTGAAACAATTGAAACCGAATTAATACTTGCAGACCTAGAGGTAGTATCTAAAAGGAAAGAATCCGTACAAAAAAAATTAAGAAGTGGGGATAAAACGACACAAAAAGAATTTGATATTTTAGAAAAAATTCACAACAGCTTAGACAACAATAAACCAGTTAGAGATATTGATTTTGAACATAATGACAAGGCATTTCTTAAACAACTCCAATTAGTTACCAGCAAACCATTCTTTTTTATCGCTAATATTCATGAAGATGAACAAAAGAATAAGCATTTAGCTGAATTAGAAGAATATGCAAAGCAACATAATCTTGAGATCTTAAAAGTTTTTGCAAAAGCAGAGGGTGAGCTAATAGATCTAGAGGAAGAGGAAAGAAAGGAATACCTTGAAATGATGGGTCTAGCTGAGCCAGCATTAAACTCAATTATAAGAAAAGGTTATGAGATGTTGGACTTATTTTCGTACTTTACAGCTGGGCCTAAGGAAGTAAGAGCATGGTCTATTAAACGAAATTCGACTGCACCTCAAGCTGCAGGAAAAATTCATACTGACTTTGAGAGAGGTTTTATAAAAGCAGAGGTTATAGGGTTTAATGACTATATTGAATGTGGCGGCGAACCAAAAGCAAAAGAACAAGGAAAACTAAGGCTAGAAGGAAAGGAATACATTGTTAAAGATGGTGATGTAATTCATTTCAAATTCAACGTCTAATAGTGTGTAAAGACAATTATTTCTTTATAATTGTGTCCTCGGCTATGTAGCTCAGCTGGTTAGAGCACAGCATTCATAATGCTGGGGTCGGTGGTTCAAGTCCACCCATAGCCACCAAACAATTAAAATTATGGATTTAGCAATCTTATTATCAGGGATAGCTGCAGGAGCAATACTATTTCATACAGCAATAATAGCTCCAACACTATTTAAGACATTAGGGCCAGCAGAAGTAAAAATATTCCTTAGAGCAGTATTTCCAAAGCTTTTCAATTTATTAGTTTTTCTAGGAATTGTTATGCTTGCTCTTTTCTTTTTTGATATGGGAAATATTTACATAGCACTTGTCACTATAATCTTGCCCTTAGTGTGTGGAAGACTAGTTCCAGCTACTAATAAAGCTCGAGATGAAGGAAATGATATAGCCTTCAAGAGACTTCATACAATAAGTATTGTTTTAACTGTAGTTGTGCTTCTGTCCAATCTTTCTTGGATCATTCACACGTTTAGATAGAGTGTTACTTCTTTAGAACTGCAAAAATTATTGCTACTGAGACCAATGCAATAATGCCATTCTCGCCAATGTTAGAAAGAATAGTAGCGAAATTCTGATAAACAGATCCAACAAAGGCAGTATCAGGACCAAACAGAACGCCCATTAAAAGTGATACAGAAATTACTAACAGCAGAACTTCTGTAAGCTTTTCAAGGAAGCTTTTTAAAGCGGAAAAATTAAAATTAAAAAATTTCATATTTAAAGGCATGAGGGGATAAACCCCTCATGCAAAAATTATACTTTATTTGATGTTAAGTACACCCATGATGATGAGTAATACAACTAGACCAGCTAATCCATTTTCACCCAACATATCGACATACATCATGATGTTACCAATAACATCGCCAGCAAACCAAGCGTCACCGATTACGATTTGAGCAACAATGCCTAAACCTAAAACGGCTACTAGAACACCTGTAAGACCATTTACAAATCCTACAACAGTTTTCATTAAACTATCCATAATTCCCCCATGTAATAGTTACGAATATGGTACAAAATAGACCGTATTTCACAAATTATTTTAAATTAACTCTTATGAGGTTTTTATGAGGCTATGGGATGATATAAATTTGGCTTATATTGTGCAATTTCTTATGTGGAACACTATATATAGTGTTTTCAAGTGGTCGGATTAATCAAAAAAAACTTTTGGTGATAGTATATTCTTTGGATCCATTGATTTTTTAAGGGTTTTAAGCAATTTATACTTATCTTGATATTCTATAAATTCTGTCCAAATGTCTTTTTTTCTTTGCCCAATTCCATGTTCTGCACTGGGCGACCCTTTGCACTCTTTAAGAAGCTTATAAGTTGATGTAACAAGCTCAGATTGTTTTAGGGGTGAAACAATATTTACATGTATATTTCCATCTCCTAGATGACCAAATGAATAGATTTCTTTGCTTTCAAGATTTTTTATTTCATCCAGAAAACTACTTAACTTATTAAGTGGTAATGACACATCCATTTTATATGCGCCTCTGTCAGCCAATATAACGGGCAAGTCTTCTCTTTTATCCCAAATTTCCTTAGCTTGTTTTGAATTTAATAGCGCAATATTAAGATCCTTTTTAGCTAAGATCTCAAAACAGTTTTCTAGTTCTTGTTCTGATTGTGAAACTAGTTCGATAACAATGAAATATTTTTTTTCAGGACTGTCTCCTATTAAAGTTTGGCAATTTTCATCCCAGTACTCTACAGAGGAAATGCATTTTTTTATCTCAGGAGAAAGAATATGATCCTTCACTGCATCTATATCATCGCTCCTAAGTAAAACTGTTTCTAAAAATTTTGGCTTTTCACAAGTATTAAAAACAATTTCAAATATAATGCCTAATGACCCTTCAGAACCAAAGAATAATTCCATCAAATTTGGTCCTGTGGCATCTTTTGCAATTTCTTTTTGCAGCGTCAGCACTTCTCCATTAGCAAGTAGCACTTTTATACGAGCAACATGTTCTTTTGTGGACCCGTAGCGTATGAATTTAGATCCTGCTGCATTTGTAGCAACATTTCCACCTACTGAACTTGATGAAGATGAAGCTAATGATATCGGTAGTAATCTACCGTGACTATCAGCAAAATCTTTTACAACATCTGTGATAGCTCCTGCTTCACAAACTACTTGTTTTTTTTCATCAGACCACTCAATCTTATTCATTTTTTCTAATGAAACGATTAGCTCCTTATTGGCAGCAGTGGCACCACCACATAATCCTGTGCGTCCTCCTGATATTACAATTGGCTGATTTCTTTTATTAGCAAATAAGACAATATTTTTTAAGTCAGATTCAGATTCAGGAAAAAATATTGCTAGAGGGTCAGGCTTTATTTCTTTGTACCAATCTGTTCCATATTTTTCCAAATATTCCTCAGTAAACTTAACTTTTTGTTCACCAAATTCCTCTAAAAGCATTCTTTGGATTTCAGTCATCTTTAAATACTAAGTAATTTCTATAAATGAATACAGTAGTGAAACTAAAGATACCAGCGATAATCTTCTGAATGAGAATGTTATTAACTTCAATTGCTGCAAGAAGATAGAAAGCAACTGCAGTAATTACTGCTCCAATTACACCACCTAGAAAATAAGCAAGAAACTCTATGAAAGGCTTATTAGCAAGCCAACCTCTTCCAAAAACGAAATTTTTAGCTAAGACGAAGCTTACACAAGTACCAAGCAAATAACAGAAAAAAGAAGTATAAACTCTACTGAAATCAGTGTAGTAATCAAGGGCAAGCAATACTGCAAAATCAACAATAAATGCTGCACCATTAGTTCCTGCATACTTAATAATTTTTATAACCATAGGAAAGCTATTTTTAGCCTGTTATTTTCGTGAAGACTTCTTTGATCTTATCAAGACCCCAATCTAATTCCTCTTTAGTGATGACTAAAGGTGGAGCAAATCTTATTGTTGTTTCATGAGTTTCTTTGCAAAGGATTCCGTGATCTAAACACATCTTTGATAAATCTTTTCCAGAAATTAGTTCAGGATCAATCTCAACACCAAGCCATAAACCCATTCCTCTAATCTCTTTAATAAGTTTTGAGTTCATTCCAAGTAAAGATTCTTTGAAATAATCCCCCATTATTCTACTATTCTCAATTAAATTTTCTTCATCTAGTAACTCCAAAGATCTCTTTGCTAGTGCTGCAGCAAGCGGATTGCCTCCAAAAGTTGAACCATGTGATCCAGGATCCATCCACTGCATCACTTCTTTTGATGTTAGAAAGCATGATACTGGCATGAAACCTCCTCCTAAAGCTTTACCAAGAATTAGGCCATCAGGCATAGATTCTTTAGTCTGGTCTTCTTCGCAACCTATATTGCAATTACAATCCCCACAAGAGTGTTGGTATGCAAATAATTTTCCTGTTCTTCCAAGACCTGATTGGATTTCGTCTAACAGCATAAGAACATTGTTTTTTGTGCAAATTTCTCTAACTTCTCTCAAATAATTTTTAGGTGGTACGATTATTCCGCCCTCACCTTGTATGGGCTCAATTAAAACTGCTGCTGTATTTTCATTTATTGCTGCTTCTATAGATTGAGAACACCCATATTTTACAGGCTTAAATCCAGGCGTATGTGGCCCAAAATCTTTTTTAGAGTTTTCATCAGTAGAGAAACTAATTATTGTTGTTGTTCTGCCATGAAAGTTGCCGTCTGCTACAATTATCTCAGCTTTGCCTGGCTCAACTTTCTTAGTTCTGTACGCCCACCTTCTTGATGATTTGATTGCTGTCTCTACTGCTTCAGCACCTGAGTTCATTGGAAGACACATTTCAAAGCCACTCATTTTTGTGATGGTTTCTAAGTATGGTCCTAAAGTATCTGTATAAAATGCTCTAGAAGTTAGAGAAAGTTTGCTTGATTGTTCATGAAAAACTCTTAAAAGTTCTGGATGAGCGTGTCCATGACTTACAGCAGAATAGCCTGACATCATATCAAGATATTTCTTTTCATTTACATCCCAAGCCCAAACCCCTTTTGCTTTTGATAATACAACTGGTAAAGGCTTATAATTATCAGGGCCATATATTGACTCTTTTTTTATTAGGTTATTTTGAATATCATTTACCACGACAATATTCTAATGTTTAATATTTTGTACGGCTAGTTAAAACATGAAAGATAAACAATCAACAAATAAAATCTTTATGGTTGAACCTGAGGTTTTCTTTATGAATCCTCAAACCGCCTCAAGCAATCATTATCAGTTTGATGATAAGCATGAAAACTCAAACCAAATCTTAGATTCTGCAATTGGAGAATTTAGGAGATTTAAGGACTGTCTAGAAAGTAATGGTGTTGAAGTTATAGCTCTTAAAGGCTCATCTAAATGTCCAGATCATATTTTTCCTAATTGGTTTATAACATTTGAAAATAAAACCTTTCAGATATTCAGCATGCTTGCAGAGAACAGAAGGCTTGAGAAAACACCTGAAATGATTAATTACCTCAAACAAGACTATAAATTAACTGAAGATATGAGTGATTTAGAATCTAAAAATAAGTTTTTAGAATCTACAAGCAGCATGGTATTTGATAGAACTAATAAAGTGGTCTACTTAACAATATCTCCAAGGGCAAACGCTGAACTAGCTAAAGAATGGTGTGTAAGAAATAATTATGAATTGGTAATGTTTGAAACTCAAAGCCATACAGGAAGCCCGATATACCATACAGACGTTTTGATGTACGTTGGAACAACTGCTATAGGAATCTGTTTTGAAGTAATCAAACCAGAGTATGTAGATCATGTAAAAGAAATGGTAATGAAGCACCATGAAGTAGTAGAAATAAGAAAAGAACAGTTATTAGAATTCTGTGGAAACTGTTTAGAAATTCAAAATAAAAATGGCGAGTTATTGCTCGCCATGTCTACTAGATCTTTTTGTGGTTACACCGAAGAGCAGAAAGCCAAACTATTATTGCACTTCAAAAAGATTGTGCACGAAGAAATACCTACAATCGAAAAGTTCGGTGGTGGCTCAGCAAGATGTATGCTTGCTGAACTATTCTGAGTCAGAAAATTCTAACTTAACCTTGCCGTCTCTTCTTATTTCAGTAACTTTTACTCTAATTTCATCGCCTTCGTTGATAACATCAGTTAGTTGCTCAAAATCTTGCTTAAATTGAGAGATATGAAGCAAACCATCCTTTCCAGGCATGAATGTGACAAACGCACCAAACTCCATAATCTTTGCAACTACAGCATCATAATCCTTTCCTACTTCTGGTTCAGCACATAAAAGTTCGATCTTGGCTTTTGCTGCTTCTGCGACTTCTTTATTCTCTCCAAAGACATTTACTTCTCCTGAATCTTGAAGCTCTATAGTCACACCAAATTCTTCTTGCAGGCCTTTAATAGTTGAGCCTCCCTTACCGATAACAACTTTTACTTTATCCTTGTGAACCTTGAACTTACAGAAATAAGGCGCTAGTCCAGTTAACTCATTTGGTTTAGATAAGACTTTATCCATCTCTCCAAGAATATGCATTCTTGCATCTTTTGCTTGAGTTAATGCTTTCTCTAAAATTTCTTCATTGATGCCTTCAATTTTAATATCCATTTGAAGTCCAGAAACCCCATTCTTAGTTCCAGCTACTTTGAAGTCCATATCTCCTAAGTGATCTTCATCACCTAAGATATCTGTAAGCACCTCATATCTAGTGTCATCTTTGACTAGGCCCATAGCTATACCTGCAATATTTTCTTTAATAGGTATACCAGCAGCCATCATTGCTAAGCTACCGCCACAAACTGATGCCATTGAACTTGAACCATTAGATTCAGTAATCTCACTAACGACTCTTATGGCATATGGAAATTCTTCTAGACTTGGTACTGCAAATTGCAATGATCTTTTAGCAAGTGCACCATGTCCTATTTCTCTTCTTTTTGGGCCCATTGGAAATCCAAGCTCTCCAACACTGTAACTAGGGAAATTGTAATGCAACATGAAATTATCTTTTTTCTCACCAGCTAAAGAATCAACAATCTGTACATCTCTTCCTGAACCTAGTGTTGCTGTTACAATTGCCTGAGTCTCGCCTCTTGTAAATAAAGCTGAACCATGAACTGAAGGCAAAAAGTTTGTTTCTATGTCGATATTTCTTACTTCTGTTAAACTTCTGCCATCTATTCTTTTTTGGTTAGCAAGAATATTTTCTCTAACAATATGCTTCTCAACTTCTTTAAATTGTTTTGAGTAACTGTTATGGAGTTCTTCATCCAAGTCTGCTAAAAGCTCATCTTTAACAATATTTATTTTTTTAACTCTTTCTTTCTTGTCAATTGTTGTAAATGCATCAGTCAGTCCTTTAGAACATTTTTCAGTAACTTCGGCATAAATTTTTTCTTCTTCAGCCTGGTTTGGATTTACATGTTCTTTTCTCTCAGGAAGAACTTCTGTTGCAAAATCATTAATCGCTTTGATAACTGATTTCATTTCTTGATGTCCAAATAATATCGCACCAATCATTAAGTCTTCACTTA
>SHBL01000006.1 GCA_004321845.1 SAR86 cluster bacterium
TATGATCCAAGAAACCCATATGGAATATCATCTGTAGACGCTAGTACAATTGGCGAATCACAAGGTGTTGTATTCGGCATGACAGACGTGGGCATGATCTACAGAAGTTTAGGTAGCACATGTAATCAACCATTTAATGCTTTAGTTGGACCTGCATGTCCAAATACTGGCTTCGTTATTCAAGATTTATCGGGTAGAAAGTTACCTGGTGTTCCTGATGTATCATTCTCAATGGGAGGAGAAGTAGATCTAATGAATAATGACAATGGACTGCTTACAGCTAGACTTGATTATATTTACAGAGGAGATTTCTATCTAACTGTATTTAATAATGATCATGAACTAGTTGATGAGTTCGATTTCATGAACTTTGATCTAACTTACCAAACTCCTGATGGAACATGGATGGTAGATCTATACGTTCATAACATAGAAGATAAAGATATTGTGACAGGTGGCTTCGTAGGTTCTCAGTCAAATGGAGGTGGTTATAACCTTTATTTCCAAGAACCAATGAATGGAGGTATCTCAATACAATATAACTTCTAATACATAAGATTTTATATAATAAAACCTCTGCTTCGGCAGAGGTTTTTTTTTGGAGATGGAATAATCAATAAGTATTTAAACAATTTAATAAATGCATTAAGAGAAGAGAATGAAGCTAACACTGTGATGCTAGATAATTTCTATAAGTATCTTGAAACCGAAGATAAGTTATATCTAAAATTAGCTAACAAGCAATTAAGAGAGATTTTAAAAGGTGCTGGTTTTGGTATTCTGCTAGTACTACCATTCTCACCAATTACTATCCCTTATTTATTTAAAAGAGCAGAAAAGTTAGGTATTGATATTATCCCTAGCTGGTATAAAAAACTTGATTTGAATGATGATGAAAACAAGTTAAAATAATTCATTCCGGAGATTTAAAAATGAAAAATGTAGTAATAGTAGATAGTGTAAGAACAGGACTAGCAAAGTCTTTCAGAGGGACTTTTAATATGACAAGAGGTGATGACATGATTTCTCACCTTATAGATGAAATGCTCAATAGAAACCCTAATCTTCAAGCAGACGCTGTAGAAGATGTAATTATGGGCTGTGGAAACCCTGAAGGTGCAACGGGCCATAATGTTGGTAGGAATGCAGTAATTCTTTCAAAACTTCCTATCACTGTTGGTGGAACGACTGTTAATAGGTACTGCTCATCTGGTTTGCAAACTATATCTATGGCTGCTGGTCAAATTATGGCAGGTGGATACGACACAATTATTGCGGGCGGTGTTGAGTCAATAACTATGACGCAACCAAATATAAACATGAATGGATTTGTTAACGACAAAATAAATGCTGAGAATCCTGGAATATATTTCCCTATGGGAACAACAGCTGAAGTAGTGGCGAAAAGATACAATGTTTCAAGAGAATCTCAAGATGAATACTCATTACAAAGTCAATTGAGAACAGCTGAAGCCCAAGAAGCCGGTAGGTATGATGATGAAATCGTGCCTATGAAGACTCAAATGGTTTTAACAAATAAGGAAACCGGTGAGCATAAGGTTATAGATGCTGAATGTGTTAAAGATGAATGTAATAGACCTACAACAACTTTGGAAGGATTATCAGGGTTAAGGCCTGTTTTTGATGAAAACGGAAGTGTTACAGCTGGAAATTCTTCTCAAATGTCTGATGGTGCATCCATAACACTAGTAATGTCTGAAGAAAAAGCTTTAGATTTAGGTCTAAAGCCCAAAGCTTATTTTAGAGGCTTTACCACTGTTGGCTGTAATCCTGACGAAATGGGAATAGGGCCTGTTTTTGCTATTCCAAAATTGCTGGCTCAAAATAATCTAAAAATAGAAGATATTGGTCTTTGGGAATTAAATGAAGCATTTGCTGTTCAAGTTGTTTATTGTCGTGATGAGTTAGGTATTCCGATGGATAAGCTAAACGTAGATGGCGGTTCTATAGCCATAGGACATCCATTCGGTATGACAGGGTCAAGATTAACTGGTCATCTAGTAAGAGAATTACAAAGCAGAGACCAACAATTTGGTGTTGTGACTATGTGTGTTGGTGGTGGTCAAGGAGCAGCTGGGCTGTTTGAAAGATACCCTTCTTAGTGAACAAAGAAGAATATTTTCTAGAAAAATATATAAAGCCTTGCACAGAAGTAAGCGAGTTATTCCCACAAGAAATTGGTGATGATTGTGCAGTTATTAGGTCTTCATCAGATCTACTTGTATCGACAGATAGCTCTATAGAAGGCGTACATTTTCCAGCCAACTTAAATCCTTACTACATAGCCTATAGATCAATTGCTATTGCTGCTTCTGATATCCTAGCAATGGGCTCTTATCCTGACGGATACCTTCTGAGTATTAGTCACCCTCAACCCTCAGATGAATGGTTTAATGACTTTTCTAAAGGTATTCTTGAATTCAATAAGACACATGATACAAAACTAGTTGGTGGAGATCTTTCTAAAGGAGAGCTAAATATTTGCGTAACTGTTTTTGGAAGAGCTATGCAGAATATCATCAAAAGAAGTGACGCTAAAGAAAATGATAATATTTATATTTCAAATAAATTAGGTTTGGGAGCAGCGGGCCATAAATCATTTTTGAAAGACAATCTAAGCATGCCTAATCAATACATGAAGCCACAACTAATATCAAAAGAGGTTATTTTTGAATTAAATACATTTATTAATTCTGCTATTGATGTCTCGGATGGGTTATTACTCGATTTAAAAAGGATCTGTAAGCTTTCAGGAAAAGGGGCTGAGTTATTAGTATCTAAGAAACTCATATTTAATGATTATGAAGATCTTATAGCAGGAGATGATTATGTATTACTTTTCACAGCAAATGATAATAACGATGAGCAAATAACGGCACTGTTACCACAAAGTAAAATGATAGGAAAAATCACTAAAGAAAAGAAGCTACAAGTTAATGATCTAGATGGAAAAGAAATTAATTTTGATACTTTTGGCTGGGATTCTTTTAAAACTTAGAGATTTGCTCTTTTAAACTATCAATATCAAGGCCATTAAGTTTAAGAATTTCATTTCTGCTTCCATGCTCTGGAAAAACATCCTTCAAACCAAGATTAAGAACCGGTTTAAGAATTTTCTTTTGAGACAGATATTCATTCACAGCACTGCCTGAACCTCCAACAGT
This sequence comes from SAR86 cluster bacterium, assembly GCA_004321845.1. Lineage (GTDB taxonomy): Bacteria > Pseudomonadota > Gammaproteobacteria > Magnimaribacterales > TMED112 > TMED112. The sequence continues at coordinate 3,186 of SHBL01000006.1, forward strand.
TGTATGATCTTCTAGAGTGACAATTTTTGTGTATTTTTGTGCAAGGTTATCTATTAACTGATGGTCTAATGGTTTTACAAACCTCATATCATAAAGCCCATAATTAAATTCGTTAGCAACTTCCTCAGCCCTATCTAGCAGTACGCCAAAATTTAGAATACAAAGTTCTTCTCCATCTCTTATTTTTCGACCTTTACCAATTTCTGCTATTGATAACTCTTTATTAATTTCAGTTCCTCTGCCTGAACCCCTTGGATATCTAATAGCTGCTGGACCTTTATGCTCATAACAGGAATTTAATAAAATTCTCATCTCATTCTCATCGGATGGTGTAGCTATCACTATATTAGGAATACACCTCATGAAGCTAACATCAAAATTTCCGGAGTGAGTGGGTCCATCTTCTCCTACGATTCCGGCTCTATCTAAAGCAAACGTTACATCTGTATTTTCTAGGCAAACATCATGAATTAGTTGATCATAAGCTCTTTGTAGAAAAGTTGAATATATTGCTACTACGGGCTTCATACCACCTAAAGCTAAGCCAGCTCCAAAAGTTACAGCATGTTGCTCAGCAATTGCTACATCATAGAATCTTTCAGGAAATCTTTTTTCAAAATTTACCATTCCAGAACCTTCTGTCATTGCAGGAGTTATTGCAACAAGCTTCTTATCTTGTTCAGCCTTATCACACAACCATTCTCCAAAAATATCTTGAAACTTAATTTTTGAAACAGGTGAATTTGTTTCTATCTTAGATATTGCATGAAATTTTATTCTTTCATTCTCAGCAGGCTCAAAACCTGCTCCTTTTTTAGTAATTATATGTAAAAGATACGGTTCTGTTTTTTCTTTCATTCTCTGCAATGTCTTTACAAGCAATTTCACATCATGCCCATCAATTGGCCCTATATAATGCATGCCTAAATCCTCAAAAAGATTGCCAGGCATTACAGCGGACTTTAACCCATCTTTTAATGTTCTTGATATATGCAAACCAAAAGGTAAGTTTTTTATAACTTTCTTACCGCTAGATTTTAGTTTCTTATAACTTTTTGAAGCCCAAACTTTTGCAAGGTAATCAGACAAGCCACCTTTATTCTTTGAGATTGACATATCATTGTCATTTAAAACAATATTCAAATCCCTATCCAGATGACCTGCATGCATTAGCCCTTCAAACGCAAGACCAGCTGTCATAGCTCCATCTCCAATAACAGAGAAAACGGTTTTACCATCTTTAAGAAGTTGGCTTGCTTCATTAAGACCAAGCGATGCACTTATTGAAGTGCTTGAATGACCAACACTCATAGCATCGTATTCGGATTCTGTTATAGAAGGAAATGCAGCTAGTCCATTTAACTGCCTCATCTTGTCCATTTTATCTTTTCTGCCTGAGAGTATTTTATGCGGATAAGCTTGATGACCTGTATCCCAAACAATCTTATCTTCTGGTAAATCCAATACATAATGAAGAGCGATGGTTAATTCAACAGCTCCCAGTCCAGCTCCGAAATGACCACCGGTTTTACTGACGGTGTAGAGTAAAAATTCTCTAAGTTCATCAGCAAGAATAGGAAGATCTTCAATATCTAATTTTTTTAAATCACTCGGAAAATCTACCTTATCTAAAAATCTGCTAGTTGGCTTATCTTTTGGAAATTCTTTATAAATCTTCATTATTTTCTTCTGCAAAACAGGCTTTTTAAATAATTAGTTAATGGATGCTTATTTAACCCTAAATTGCCTACTGATTCCATAGTTTTAACTTCATATTTATTTATTTCTTTTAATGTATCTGGAATGCCAAAAACTAAGGGAGCGCTTTTCTTATTTTTGCTTAGATCTTTATTTGTAGCTTTTCCTAGATTCTCTACTGATTCTTCTAAGTCTAGAAGATCATCAATTAATTGGAATGCAATGCCTACACTAGAAGCAATATTTTCCCAGTGCTCATTTCTTTTATTTGCTATAAGCACCGGTGCTAAGATACAAAACTCTATGAGAAGACCTGTTTTTAAATGATTCATTTGAATTATTTGATCTTTAGAAACTTCTAGTTCCTCAAACTGTATATCAAGAGCTTGACCAAGAATCATACCTTTATGACCAATAGTTTTTGTAAGAAATTTAGTGATCATTACCTTTATTTCACTGGAGATATTTTTATCTTCAAGAATTATTTGTATTGCTAATGATTGCATAGCATCTCCTGCTAGTACTGCTGTAGATTCTGAATATTGTTTATGTAAAGTAGGCTTCCCTCTTCTTAAATCATCATCATCCATGCAAGGCAGGTCATCATGCACCAAAGAATATGTATGAATTATTTCAGATGCTACAGCAATAGAATCAAGATTATTCTTTGGGATTTTTAAAGCATCTCCAACTAGGTAAATTAATATTGGTCTTACTCGTTTACCAGGATTAGAAAGAGCATAAGCAATAGACTCGTCTATTTGATTTGAATTATTTAGAAGTGAATTTAACTTGTTATTAACTCTATCTTGAAGCGAAGCCTCAAAACCTTTTTGATTAAGAATTGTCACTATCAAACGGTTTTGTATCGCCGTCTTCAGTAAGCTCTTTTATTTTATTTTCAGCAGATTCAAGTTCCTTCTGGCAAACTTTGATAAGAGTAATGCCTTTCTCAAAGTTCTTTAAGGACTCATCTAGACTTGGCTCACCATCTTCAAGCGTCTTGACTATTTTTTCTAGCTCTTTAATTGATTCTTCAAATTTTGCCATAGAGAAATTTTACCTTATGTTAGGTCTTTTTAAAAAAGTCCTCTTACTTTAGTTGGTATTGAAGTTACAAAGTTTCTGGCCTGCATTCGATAATCTCTTAGATTTTCTAACACCATCAAAAATGAAGGTGTAACAAGCAGAGTAATAATGGTACTAAAACCAAGACCCCAGCATATGCTTATGCCAAATACTTGATACCATTTTACTGTTGATGTTCCTTCATAGATGGCTCTATTTAAAACATCGATACTATAGCCAGATGCAAGGAATAGCAGCCCAAAGATTGTAGTTATTGTTGTTAGCAGAACAGGCCTTAATCGGCTCATACAAGTTTCAGATATTAACTCGGCAGATGTCTTGTCAGGAAAATCTAACCTTAATTTATTAAAGGTATCGATTAGAACAATATTATTATTAACAACGATACCAGCTAAACCTACAAGAGCAGTTCCTGTCATAATTGTAGATGGCTCAGAACCAGTGATTGTTAACCCTAAAAATACGCCAGCAGTTGAGAATAAGACTGATACTAAAATAACAATAGGCTGAGAAATGCTATTAAATTGAGTTACTAAAATAATAAACATCAAGAATAAAGCTCCATAAAATGCCTGTACCAGGAAATCTGTAGCTTCTGCACCTCTCTCAGTTAATCCACCAAATTTTATTTCCATTCTTGGGTCGTCAAACCCTGTTTCAGCAATCCAATTTTGTATCTTGCCAATTTCACCATTTAAATTAAAACCTGGGACATTTATTGCACTAATTTCATAAAAAAAGCGTCCATCTCTTTTCACCAGACTGGCAGCATTTGGTCGTGCTTCAACGTTAACAAAACTTGAAACTGGTACAGCCCCATTTCTTGAATTAACAGTAATATTTTCTAGACTTGATAATGTTCTTTTGTCCTTTGTAAATCTTGCTCTGATATCAATTTCTTCTTTAGAATCATCTGGCCTATATTCTCCAAGCTTAATGCCCGAAGTAACCATTTGAATCGCTGAGCCAATATCAAATAGACTTATTCCAGATTGGTAAGCTCTTTCTTTATCTACATCAACTTTCCACTCAATCTTATACTTAGGAAGGGAATCATCCGTACCAGTTAGTCCTTCAATATTATTGTCTATATAAGCCCTTAGCTCTCTAGTCTTTTTCTCAATTAGGTTCAAGTCATCACTAAATAATTGTATTTCTACAGGGGCACTGAACTGACCAGGCCCTTCTTGTACTTCTCTAATATTTAATTTGTAGCCCGAGATATCTGTTACAGCTTCTCTTAATAAAGCTAAAACCTCGAAACCTGATATATCTAATTCTTTAGGATCTTGTAAAACAATATAACCTCTTCCAACACCATCACCTGAGCCCCCACCTCCAGAAACATTCATGAATAAATCATCCACGCCTTTGACGGTAATTAATTTATTTTCTGCATCTACAGCAAAATCTCTAGCTTCATATGGTGAAAGGTTTCCTCGAGCCTGAATATCAGCGTTAATAAGCCATGGCTCTACAGAAGGGAAATATACGAACTGTTTCCCATAATTTGGAACAATATTACCTAAAATTAAAAACATGGTTAGGAATGTATAAGCAATTGTCTCCAATGGATTTCTCACTGCAAAACCAATACCTTTTTTATAAGCATTTTTTATTAGACCGCTGTCGTTATCATTTTTTCCATCACCTTCTTTTTTTCGTCTACCTAAAAGTGAACCAATCATCGGAGCAAAAATAAGAGCATAAGCAAGCGATGCAGCAAGAATTACGAATACAGTTACAGGCAAATAACGCATGAACTTGCCTGATATGCCCGGCCAAATCATTAAAGGTGAAAATGCTGCAAGTGTAGTCAATACTGAAGCAAATACAGGCGTAAACATTCTTTCAGCAGCATTTGTATAAGCTTCCTTCCGCTCTAAACCTTGGTCTATGAGTTTGTCTGCATACTCAACGATTACTATCCCCCCATCAATGAGCATACCCAAACCAAGTAGCATGCCAAACATTACTAAAAAGTTAAATTCATAACCTAAAAAGAAATGTAAAATTCCAAAACCAACTAAGAAAGAGAAAGGTATAGCAATTCCTACTATTAAACCATTCCTTAGACCTAAAGTTGCTACTACGAGCACCATCACCAAGATGACTGCAGTAATAATATTGCCTTCAAGTTCTGAAACCATATCTCCAGCAAACTTTGTTGTATCTAGTCCTGGTGTAATTTGTAAATTATCAGGGAAATCATCTCTTATTTGTTCTACTTGTGCTTTAACGGCGCCAGCAATATCAAGTTCATTAAAGCCAACTCTTTTTGTAATCGAAAGTGATATGGCATCAAAACCATTTATTCTTGAGAAACTGCTAGCATCTTTAAAAGTTCTTTTGATATCTGCTACATCTCCCATCTTGACAACCTTGTTGCCGTCAGATTTTATTGGCAAGTTATAAATATCTTCTCTTGTTTCAAAAATACTAGGTATTTCCACTGCAAATTTACCTGATCCAGTATCCTGAAAACCTGCAGGTATTAGAACATTATTAGATCTAACAGCATTACCAATTTCTATTAGACTTACACCCAAGCTTTCTAGTTTTGCTTGTGAAACTTCTACTTCAAGCAATTCCTCTGGCACTCCACTTATTTCTACGCCAAGCACACCTGGTACTTTTTCAAATCTATCTTGTATTTCTTGAGCTATTGCATAGCCAGAACGCAGGTTAGAAAAACCATATAGGCTATAAACTAATATTGGAAAATCATTATCTGACCTCTCTCTAACAACAGGATCATTTGCCTCTGGAGGTAGCTGATTTCTTACTTCGCCTATTGCTCTTTCAACGTCTAATAAAGCCTGATCAATGTCATAATCTACATCATATTGAATTGTTAGATTTGTGAAGCTTTGAGTATTAACAGATCTTACTTGTTCTTGTCCTTCTAGTCTTAGGAATCTATTTTCTAATGGTTTAGCTACAATTCTAGCCATATCTTCTGGAGATGCACCTTCAAGAAATACCGAAATATTAACAAAAGGAAACTGTATATTAGGGTTTGATGCAATTGGCATAGCTGCTCTACCAAAAGACCCCATAATAATTAGGAAAACCATTACCAGGAGAGTAGTTCTGAATTTATTTACAGCTGTTTTTACAATGCCCATTACTTATATCTAGAGATTACTTCTTCATCTTGTTTTACAAAGCCTTGGCCACCGATAACAATGTTTGTTTTGTTGGGGATTCCAGTTATCCAAGCACCTTCTACTGTATCGATCAGAATTTCAACATTAATAATATTTACAGTTTCATTTACAACTGTTGCTAGAGCAACATTACCTTCATCCCCAAGCAAAAAAGCAGAGGTAGGTACAAAGTGGGCTTTAACTGGATCAGTAAATATTACAAGCTCTCCAGTTAATCCATCTTTAATATTCAGGTCTTCATTATTTAGTTCAGCTTCAACTTTGAAAGTTCTTGTTTTTATATCGGCTGCAGAGCTTATGAATGATACTTGTGTATTGAACTTTTCACCTGAGATAAATTCAATTTCAGCATTTTGATTTGGTTTAATCATCGCGACCATAACTTCCGAAACATTGCCAACAATTTTTAGAGGAGATAGTGAGATTATTGATGCGCAAACTTGACCATTCTGTAAAAGCTGTCCTTTCTTTGCTAACTGTTCTACGAAACCACTAAAAGGAGCTTTTATATTCGTTCTCTCTAATTCGATTCTTGCTGTTTCATAAACAGTCTCAGCAGTCACTAAAGCTGATTCTGAAATCAGACCTTTTTTATTAAGTTCAACTGAAGAATCGTAATCAATTTTGCTTTTTTTGAAGTTAGCTTCCCTTTGCCCAGAATCAAGTTTGCAAATAATTGAACCTTCTTCTACAAAGTCTCCATCTTCATAGGCGATGTTGACAATTTTTTCTGATGTCTGTGATCTTATATCCACTTTAGAGAAAGCCTGAGACTCTGCTTTAACAGTAACTGGCAGGCTAAAATTTCTTGCTTCTGATTGTGTTACTAAAACTACTTCTTTTTCAACTGGAGCTTCATACTTAACTGGTTCTGATTTAGCAAAGTAGCCAGATAACATCCAGATTACAGTAAAGAATAGAATAGCTGCTGATGCTCTTAAGTTCTTCTTGTTCATTATATTTTATATTTTTCTCTTAAATTTGATAACGTTTCACTATTGCTCTTTTCAGGAGACCCTTCAGTCTCCTTGTAAGGATCATAAAAGTCAAATTCTTCTTTATGTCCATTAGATGATTCTTCAACACTAAAATTCCATTTTTTCTTTATAAAATCAAGGAATTTTATATCCCATGATGTAAAAGCTCTTCCATCCTCTTTCCAATAGAGAATAAATTCTGGAAGGTACTGGTCAACAAAGGTTTTATCAATACCAGTCATTTCTATAATATCAAGGCAATCATCAGAGGGATTCCAATCACTTGAAATAGTTGTTGGTGCTTTTTTTGTCTCAACTTCAGCATTATGTTGGGCCCATTTTAATCTTGCATGTTCAATAAATTTAGAATTATAAGAAATAAGTACATCAGGTCTCTCAGACCAATAAATAACAAATTCTGGTATAAGGTTATTTATAAAAGATTCTTCCATTCCTGACCTTATTAAAATTTCCAAGACATCATCGGAAGGTTCCCAATTCTTTTGCATGTTAGTTTTCTGTATTTTTTTAGGAGTTGCTAATTTAGATTTTTTTCCACTGCCAGCGATGGCGACAACTTTTTTATTTGTATCTAATTCAATTAAACCTCGTACATTTAGATCTATTAGAACAGCCATTAATTCATTCTCATCCCAAAAAGATAAGTCCTTTAAAAGTTGTTCAATCTTTGTATTTTTTGTATCTGAAACTTTTAAGTATTCAAGTAGTACAGCGCCGTTTAAACCAAGTGCTTCAGCCATTTCGAGGCTGAATCTAAAATTTTTATCCAACACTTCTCCTAGTTTTGACTGAAGCTGAGAGGTCGCTTAATAGTTTTTTTGTTTCATCCCAGTGGACACACGCGTCTGTAATACTTTTACCGTACTCCAGGTTATCGGAAATTTTTTGAGCACCTTCTTTAAGGTGGCTTTCTATCATCACTCCTACTATGTTTTTGTCACCTTCACTGATTTGTTGACATACAGAAGCAGAAACTTTCTTTTGGTTTTCATGATTTTTTTGACTATTACCATGACTGAAATCAATCATTATATTTGGATTAACTTTATTCTTTTGTAATACATCTGCACAATTCTGAATATCTTCCGGATAAAAATTAGGCTTGAGCCCACCACGTAAAATAATATGGGTATCATCATTACCTGATGTCTTATAGATTGCTATTTTGCCTTTTTTTGTTGTCCCTAAAAATACATGTTGATATTGAGCAGATTTAATTGCGTCAATAGCTACTTGAATATCACCAGTAGTCGAGTTCTTTATTCCCATTGGGCAAGAAAGTCCTGAAGTTAACTCTCTATGTACCTGGCTCTCAGCAGTTCTAGCTCCAATAGCACCCCAACTTACAAGATCTGAAACATATTGCGGCGATATAAGATCTAAGAATTCTGTACCAGTTGGCATTCCTAAATTAGCAATATCTTTAAGAAGTTTTCTTGAGACCCTTAATCCCTCATTAATTTGAAAAGAATTATCTATTCTTGGATCATTAATCAATCCTTTCCATCCGATAGTTGTGCGCGGTTTTTCGAAATAAACCCTCATTACTAATATGAGTTCATTCTCTACGGATGCCGAAAATTCTTTTAAAAGCTCAGCGTATTCAATTGCTGATTTAGGGTCATGTATTGAGCAAGGACCAACAACAACAATTAATCTGTCATCTTGTCTATGAAGTATCTGACTTATGCTTCTTCTAGCACCAAATATTAGTTTTGAAGATTCTTTATCTAAAGGAATCTCATTTGTGATTTCTTCAGGAGAAGAAAGTTCTTCCCTAGATAGAATTCTACTATTGTCAGTAATGTATTTCATTTTATTAAAACAGAGCAGTCAATTTTACATCATCAGTGGCAAACTTTCCCCCGAAAAATGAAACTATTAGGAAGAAATAATATTTTTACAATTAAACACAATATTTAGTATTTATTTTCTTTTTTATATACAATATCTAGTGTATGGAAGCCGTTAAAGAAATAGCATTACCCAAAATTAAAGGTAACCCTGTTGACCAATTACCTGAAAATCTCTACGTACCACCAAAAGCTTTATTGCTATTGCTTGATGTCTTTTCTGGCCCAATGGATTTTCTACTTTACCTGATACAGAGAAAAAATTTAGATATTCTCGAAGTTAATTTAGTAGATATCACTGATCAATATATTGCTTATATAGAAATGATGGAAGATTTTGAATACGAATTAGCTGGAGATTATTTAGCTATGGCAGCATATCTAGCAGAAATTAAATCAAGAATATTACTTCCAAGAGAGGAAGAAAGCGAAGAGCAGGAAGGTGATCCAAAAGCAGAACTATTAAGAAGACTACAAGAGTATAAGAGATTCAAAGAAGTATCTTTTAAGCTTGATGAAATGCCGAGAATAGATAGAGATATTTTTCCGGCTTCAGGGAAGTTGCCTGAATTTGAATTACCAAAACCGAAGAACAATTATGATAAGAATGATTTAACTTTCGCTTTGAGATCAATGCTTGATGAAATGGTTAGGCTTACAAGCCATAAGGTTAAGCTTGAAAACATAACTGTAGAATCAAAAATGAAATTATTACTTGATAGCCTTAAGGAAAGAGATTTTATTTCTTTGCCTGAGTTAATACTTAGTGGAGAATCAAAATTAGCAGTTTCAGTAATATTGACAGCAGCACTAGAGCTCAACCGTAAAGGTTATGTTGAAATAGTTCAAGCTGAACAGTTTGGAGAGATCTACTTTAAAGGTGCTGAAGAGGTGGTGCATTAATGGATATTAAACAAAGAACAGAAGCTCTTTTATTAGCGGCCAATAGAGCTCTAACAATAAAAGATATTGGTGAGTTATTGGAAGCTGAAAGTTCTGAGGATGAATCTCAAGTAATAAATGCAGTTACTTCATTGAAAGAGGAATACAAAACAAAACCATATGACTTGGTTGAAGTCTCAAGTGGTTACAGAATTCAATTAAACCAAGAATATGCCCAAGATGTAGCAAAATTATGGGAGGTAAAGCCATTAAGATTATCCAGGGCTACCTTAGAGACTCTTTCAATCATTAGTTACATGCAACCAGTAACTCGTGGAGACATTGAAGATGTTAGGGGTGTTAATGTTGCTACTAATGTTATAAAAATCCTTATGGACCAAGGCTGGATTAAAATTAAAGGATACAGAGATGTGCCAGGCAGGCCTGCCTTGTTTATTACCACACAGAAATTCTTGGATGATTTCTCAATGAAGACGCTTGATGATCTTCCTGTTTTGCCTGATTTGCCAGAAATAGATAATATTTCTCCGGAACTTAAACTTCAGGATGATTCAGTTGAGCACGAAGCTCCAGCACAATAAAGAAAAAATTTCGAAGTACCTAGCAAACCTAGGTTTTGCTTCGCGTCGAAATATTACTGATTTATTTAAAACAAAAAAAATTACTCTTAATAATAAAACTATTAACCATAATGCACTGGTTGAAGACAATGATGTTATCAACATAGATGGAGAGGATTTTGTTGTAGAAATTAACCCTGAAACAGAAGTTCTTATTTACCATAAACCAACAGGACAGGTTTGCTCAAATGTACCCACAGACAAAAATGACAGCGTTTTTCAAGCATTGCCTCCTAGAAAAAAGGGCAAATGGATCATGGTTGGAAGGCTAGATGTTAATACTTCAGGACTTTTAGTTTTTTCTAATAATGGAGATTTTGTAAATCAATTAACTCATCCTAGCAGCAAGATTGATAGAGAATATCTTTGCAGAGTCTATGGCGATATCTCGGATAATAAACTTGAGAACATAATGAAAGGTGTAAATATTAATGGAGAGAAATCTAGTTTTTCAGATGTTGTAGCCGTTAAGAAAACGACAAAGTCTAAAAATCACTGGTTCTATGTTTGTCTATTCACTGGTAAAAATCGTGAGGTTAGGAAGATATGGGATACACAAAAATTAACTGTTAATAGATTAATTCGATTGAGGTATGGTCCAATAATTATGCCAGACAACCTTAAGCCAGGCGGCTGGAAAAAGTTCTCAAAAAAAGAAGTTACTAAATTACAAGATCTTTTAAAAATTCAATAAATCTCAATTTTTACGACAACAGGAAAATGATCTGAAACCCCGTATAGTCCTTTAGAGTTAAAACGCAGTGGACTACCATCATCTCTGGTATGAGCATCTGTCGTAATTATTTCTACACTATTCTCAACAAATTCAGCAGAACCATCTCTTTTTAACATAACTGCATCCAAAAAAGACCACCTATCATCTCTAAAGTAATAATTTGTCCCTTTGCACTTAGAGCACTGATCTAAGTGTGAGACAAACCAGTTTTTATGAATTTTTTCATAAAGTTTTTCTTTAGCATTTTCTGCAGAGGTAACATTGAAATCGCCAAGAGCTACAGCAATCCTTTTATTATTACTTCCTAGCTTATCTAATGTGGTGAAAGCATCTTTTCTCATAAAGAGTGGGTTATGAGGAGCAGGAAAATGAACGTTATAGATTGAAACTTCTTTATCTTTGATCAAGAATACACTCTCTAAAATTGGCCTGGTATCGCCAATTTGATCCTTCGAACCACCTGAAAATTCAATTTGATGTAACTTGGAGTTTAGAATCTCATATTTTGAGATAAAGGCATTGTCTATGCCACGATCATCATTCCCTTCTACGAGTGTATAAAACTTATATCCATGATGTTTCAGCCTGCTATAAAGTTGCTTAAGGATATTTTCATTTTCAACTTCTTGAAGACCAATAATATCTGGTCCATGTTCTTTATAAGAAAGTATCGTCTCAGTTATTACATTTAATTTGTATTCAATTACTTCATCATTCCAATCTATATTTAGACAATCGTCTCTCCACTTGAAAACCTCAATCTTATTGCATTGATCAATATGAAGTTTAGAAGCCTTCATAGAAGATGGTAAATAAGTTTCATCTTCTTTTTGAGGATCATCTAGATTATCAAATAGGTTTTCGACATTAAAAGTCATCACAGTGAATTTGCTTGCAAATCCTAAAGAAGATAGAAGCATAAAAGTTATTACAAAAAGAATATTGTTAAATCTAGTCATCTTGAACTCTCCATTCTGTTATTGTATCTGATCGTATGTCTCGCCATGCATTTTTATCTAGTGACCAAACTACAATCGTTGCACTTTCAGAAGAAATATTAAGAATTTTTGATCCTTTGGGCATTAAATCTTCATTAAGAGTTGAAGGCATAATACGAATTTCATCTGTATCAATTTTTTTGAAACTTATTACTACCACTCCTTTTTTAAGGGCTTCTATTAATTCATTCATGATAGTTATACATTACTCCTGTTTCTTTGCACTGGTCACTAAGTAGCCATAAATAATCCCTCGCAATTACTTCAGGTGTTCTTAGAGTTTGCGGATCTTCAGCTGGAAATGCTTGTGCTCTCATATTAGTCCTAGTTGGTCCAGGGTTGTAAGAATTTACTCTCATATCTTTCTCATACTCATCTGCGAGACTTTGCATGAGGCCTTCAACTGCAAATTTTGAGATTGAATAGCTTGTCCAAAAAGCTCTTGCTTTTCTACCCACACCAGAAGATGTAAAGATTATGGATGGATTTTCAGATTTTAGAACTAGTGGCAATGCTAATTGTGTCAAAAGAAAATTACTTTCAAAGTTTACCTGCATGACAGTTTTAAGTTGGCTTAAAGAGGTATTAATTATTGGAGACAAATACCCAAGAACACCTGCTATGTGTGCTAAGCCATCAAGACGCTCATACTGATCGTATAAATTTTCAGCTAAGGTTTTGTAATCCTTTTCCTTTGCTTTATAGAAATCAAGTTCAACAATAAGCGGCTCTTTGTGACCCTTACTACAAATCTCATCCTGCAGGGAATACAGTTTTTTAATGTTCTTTGATAGCAAAATAAGATTAGCATCTTGTTCGGCTGCAGCTTTAGCTACAGCTCTTCCAATACCTGAACCAGAGCCTGTAATGAGTATATTTTTATTTGCGAGCAAACCTTCTTGTGCAATTAATTTTGGGACATGATTCATACTATCTCCATGATATCAGAAGGTTTCTGAACTAAATGATCAGCATTCCAATTGTTTGGATCTGTTTCATGGTAGCCATACGTACAGGCTATTGAAATAACACCGGCATTATGTGCTGTCTCAATATCTCTTTGATGATCTCCGACATAGTAAGATTGTTGCGGATCTCCATTCAAGAGCTCCAAGCCTCTGAATACTCCTTCAGGATTTGGTTTTACCTCATTTAAATCTTCAGGACATATTATTGCTGTAGTTAATTTATGCCAATTTAATTTTTTGATGATAGGGATGGTATAAATTGCAGATTTATTTGTCACAATACCCCACTTAATTTTTTTGGTAGTTAAATAATTAAGTAATTCATCTACACCATCGTACTTAACAATATCGCTGGTCATAATTTTTTTATATTTGCTAAGAAATTCAGCTTTTAAAGAAGAGATTTTTTCTTCTGAGGCATCTGGGAATGAATTTTTTAAAACAAGCGTAGCTCCTCGAGATGAGTATTTTCTAACAATTTCGAAATCTACAGAACTTTTACCCTCTCTTTGTTTAATTTCATTCACTATTTTAAGGAAAGAAAGGCCAGAATTAATTAAAGTGCCATCTAGATCGAAAAGAACTACTTTATCTTTTGGTTGCATGAATAATGTAATTGACTGATGGATCATCGGTAAGCCTAACAATATCTAAGAAAGGTAGGTACGACATTCCATTCACTTCTTCAAACTTTAAATCTGCTGAATCTATAAAGCTTTTCATTTCAGATGGTTTTATGAGCTTTTCAAATTCATGAGTGCCTTGGGGTAATATATTTAAAATATATTCAGCACCCAATATAGCGAAAATAAATGATTTTAAATTTCTATTAATAGTTGAGAAAAAAAGATGTCCCCCAGATTTACATAATTGAGCACATTCATTAACAACAATCGATGGGTCAGGTACGTGCTCTAACATTTCCAGGCATGTTATTACATCATATTGTTTTCCTTCTTTAACTAAATCTGTTGTGCTGATCTTTCTATAATTGATAGGCAATTGGGATTTTTGTTGTCTTATTTTCGCGACATTTAACGGTCCATCAGCCAAGTCTATTGCTGTAACAATTCCACCTTTTTGGCATAGTAGTTCTGAAAGAATTCCTCCTCCGCAACCGATATCAAGTATCTCAGAATCCTTAATGGCGGTTCTTTTTTCTATGTAACTCGTTCTTAAGGGATTTATTAGATGCAATGGCTTGAATTTACCATTTGGATCCCACCATTGGTCAGCTAATTTAGTGAATTTCTCTAATTCTAATTGATCAAAATTTTCCATAAGTTAAAGTATATCTTGAGACATTTAATATTTTATGATTTTAGCGGCCATCACACCAAAAAACCAAAAAGATTTTAGATCAAGTTTACATCCGAATACATTAAAACCTATTTTGGATATGGGTATTGATGTAGTTTTTGAAAGTGGTTTAGGCAAAGGAATTGATGTTGATGATTCTGTATTTAACAAAATGGGGGCAAAACCAGTTTCAAGAGAATCATGTATCTCTACAGCAGATGTCTTAATGTCATCCAGCCCAATTTCAGATGAAGAAATTTCAGCTATGAAAGATAAGTCAATATTTTTGGGACTGATGGAGCCTTTTGGTAATAGAAGTCAATTTTCTACTTTTCAACAAAATAATATATCAGCCATAAGCATGGAATTTATCCCTAGAATCACCAGAGCACAAAAGATGGATGTATTAAGCAGTCAATCAAATCTTGCCGGTTATGTGGCAGTTATAGAATCTGCTAAAGTCTTAAAATCTGCATTACCTATGATGATGACAGCTGCAGGAACTCTAAAGCCTGCTTCAGTATTTGTAATTGGTGTTGGTGTTGCTGGCTTGCAGGCTATAGCAACAGCCAAAAGACTTGGAGCTAAAGTAGAAGCATTTGACACTAGATCTGTTGTTGAGGAGCAAGTTAAATCATTGGGAGCAAAATTTGTGAAATTAGATTTAGGAAATACCGGTCAAACTGATCAAGGCTATGCCAATGAACTTACTGAAGAACAAATTAAATTGCAGAAACAATTACAAAGCGAAGTGTGCGCAAGATCAGATATTGTTATAACTACAGCACAATTATTTGGTAAATCTGCACCAAAATTAGTAGATGAAGACACTATTAAAAAAATGAAACCTGGCAGTGTAATTTTTGATATGGCCGTAGAAAGTGGAGGCAATGTAGAAGGCTCTGCACTCGACGTAATTACAAATATTCATGGTGTAAGAGTTATAGGTTTTTCTAATTTGCCTTCGTTAGTAGCTGACCATGCATCTTTTGCCTTGAGCAATAACTTCATAAATTTCATAACTGATTTTTACGATCAAGATAGTAAGTTGATGAAATTAGATCTTGATGATGAAGTTATAAAGTCTGCCTTACTTGTACACGATGGACAGGTTCTAAATGGAGTATTCAAGTAATGGAAATCTTCTTATTGCTTTTTTTTATATTAGTTTTAGCAATATTCCTTGGGTTAGAGCTCATATCTAAAATACCGAGCACTCTACATACGCCATTAATGTCTGGAGCTAATGCAATAAGCGGAATAACTTTAGTAGGTGCTTTAAGTTTAGATACTGGTAGCAATATTCAAATGGTTTTAGCTTTTTGTGCAATTACATTTGCATCAATAAATGTCTTTGGTGGCTATCTTGTTACCAACAGAATGTTGAGGATGTTTAGAAAGAAATGATAGATCTAGATTTTCAAATTATTCAACAACTAGGCTACATATTTTCAGCAATGTTATTTATTTATGGTCTTAAGATGCTATCAAAAGAAGATACAGCAGCACGAGGTAATCTTGTTTCTTCGACGGGCATGTTTCTTGCAGTTCTGGTCACAATTGTAGAAATAATAAATCCTTTACTAGTAATTTCTGCGATAGTGCTTGGGGGTTTAATTGGATCAATTTTTGCTCTTAAAGTTAAGATGACCTCTATTCCAGAAATGGTTGCCTTATTTAATGGCTTTGGGGGCCTTTCTTCATTCTTTTTAGCATGGTCAGAGTTTAATAATTTAACAACAACATCATTAATGATGTTAATTACGTATACCACTGTGATTATTGGTGGTGTCACATTCAGTGGAAGTGTAATAGCATTTTTAAAACTCTCTGAAATGTTCAAGGGGGGAAATAATTTCTTAAATAAAGCTTCGAGGTGGTTCCTGATATTTAGTCTTATTTTTATCGCTATTGCTGGGCTACAAATAGTTGCAAGTAGTTTAGGAATCATTAGTTTTAACTTTGAAATTATTCAACAAGTATTTATAGCTATTTTGATTATCTCAATTCTTACGGGTTTAGCTTTTGTTGTGCCAATTGGAGGAGGCGATATGCCAGTAGTAATATCGCTTTTAAATTCACTATCAGGAATTGCAGCTGCCTCTGCTGGCATACTCTTAACTAATACAGCATTAATTGTGGCAGGCTGTTTGGTTGGAGCATCAGGATTAGTTCTTACTTTGATTATGGCAAAATCAATGAACAGAACTCTCTACAATATTTTCTTTGTTGGTTATGAAAGTTCTGGGACAAGTAGTGCCGAAATTGATGGTGAGATTAAACCGATCTCAGCAGAAGATGCATACCTAGTAGTCGAATCCGCAAGATCAGCTTTGATCGTTCCAGGATATGGTATGGCTGTTGCCCAAGCACAACATGTAGTCAAAGAACTTGGAGACTTATTAGAAGAGAATGGTTGCGAGGTTTCTTTTGGAATACATCCTGTAGCCGGAAGAATGCCAGGTCATATGAATGTATTGCTTGCTGAAGCAAACGTTCCTTATGACAACCTTCTTGAACCTAAAGATATTAATCCAAAGATGGATACTGTTGATATTGCTATAGTAATTGGAGCAAATGATGTTGTTAATCCATCTGCAACAGAAGAACCTAGCAGCCCAATCTATGGCATGCCTATTTTAGAAGTTCATAGAGCAAAAACAGTAATGGTTCTTAAGCGCTCAATGGCTTCAGGTTTTGCTGGTGTGCAGAACCCTCTTTTCTTTAAAGAGAATGCAAGGATGCTTTTTGGTGATGCCAAGGAAAGTATTTCTAAATTAGTCGCAGAATTTAAAGATTAGTTCTCTTCCCTATGTTAAAATAGCTTCGTGCAAGAGTTTGCTAAAGAAGTCCTTTCTGTTGACATTAAAGATGAGTTAAAAAAGTCCTATCTGGACTATGCAATGAGTGTTATTGTCGGCAGAGCATTGCCAGATGCAAGAGATGGCATGAAGCCCGTTCACAGAAGAATTCTCTTTGCAATGCATAAGCTCTCAAATACGTATAACAAACCAAACAAAAAATCTGCAAGAGTGGTTGGAGATGTTATTGGTAAATACCATCCTCATGGAGATACTGCAGTCTATGATGCAATTGTCAGAATGACCCAAAACTTTTCATTGCGCTATCCACTTATTCAAGGACAAGGAAATTTTGGAAGTATCGATGGTGACTCAGCTGCTGCTATGAGGTATACCGAAATACGAATGGAAAAGATTACAGATCAAATCTTAGCCGATATTGAAAAAGAGACAGTTAGTTATTCACCAAACTATGATGGCACAGAAGATATTCCTGATGTGCTGCCCACAAGAATACCAAATCTATTGATAAACGGTTCTTCAGGTATCGCTGTCGGCATGGCCACTAATATACCACCTCATAATTTAACGGAAGTTTTAGATGCGTGTTTACATATATTAGATAACCCAGAATCAACAGTTGATGATCTTCTAAAAATTGTTAAAGGACCTGATTTTCCTCTTGGGGGAATTATTACAGGCATAGATGGCATTGAACAAGCTTATAGAACAGGACAAGGAAAAGTTTATGTAAGAGGTAAAACATCAATTGAAGAAATGAAGAGTGGTAAAGAAGCAATAATTATCACAGAAATACCTTTTATGGTTAATAAGGCAAGGATGCTGGAAAGAATTGCTGAGCTAGTAAAAGATAAGAAACTTGAAGGAATTGGTGAAATAAGAGATGAGTCTGATAAAGATGGAATGAGGGTTGTTATAGAGCTTAAGAAAGGAGAAGTCCCGGAAGTTGTGTTAAATAATTTAATTAAACATTCTCAACTAGAGCAAGTATTTGGGATAAACACTGTTGTACTTGTTGATGGAAAACCACAAATTTGCAATCTTCAGCAATTATTAAATATTTTCTTAGAACATAGAAAAGATGTCATAACCAACAGATCTCTTTATGAGTTAAGGCAAGCAAAGGAAAGAGGCCATATTGTTGAGGGCCTTATTGTCGCAATAGCAAATATTGATGAAGTAATCGATATTATAAAAAAATCTGATAACTCTAAAGTTGCTGCAGATAGTCTATGCGAAAGAAATTGGTCAGCATCAACTATTAAACCACTTCTTGATAAAGTTGCTGATCCAGATATATGTAAGCCTGAAGGCCTAGAAGATGGTTTCGGTTTAAATGGCAAGGAATATAAACTTTCACTGGTCCAAGCTAAAGCAATTTTAGAATTGAGACTAAGCAGGTTGACTGCACTGGAAACAGACAAGCTTAATGAAGAATATGAAGAATTAGTAAAACAAATTAAAGCCTTACAAGAGATACTAAATAATAAATCTAGGTTAGTTGAAGTAGTAAAGGAAGAACTCGTTGAAATTAAAGAAAATTTTGGGGACGAGAGAAGAACTGAGATTATAGAAAGAAGGTTAACTATTGATGATGCAGATTTAATCCCAGAAGAAGAAAGAGTTTTCACTATTTCTAATAATGGTTTTGTAAAGACTCAGCAACTTGCAGAATATAGATCGCAGAGAAGAGGTGGTGTTGGTAAAACAGCATCAGCACTCAGAGAAGAAGACTTTATTAAACAGGTTTTAGTTCTAAATACCCATGTTCAAGTTTTATGCTTCACGACCAAAGGTAAAGTTCATTGGCTTGAGATATACAAGTTACCTGTTATGTCTAGAACAGCAAAAGGAAGACCAATCTCAAATGTCTTACCACTAGATGAAGATGAAAAAGTCACATCATTTTTACCGGTAGATGAATACAAAGATGGACATTACATAATTATGGCTACTAAAAATGGTGTTGTTAAAAAAACAGCTCTCACAGCTTTTCAAAAGAAATATGCACCTGGTTTAAGAGCAATTAATCTTGACGAGGGAGATAAATTAATTGGAACAATAATTACTGACGGTAACAATGAAGTTTGTTTAGCTTCTCAATCAGGAAAAGCAATTAGATTTTTAGAGTCAGATGTTAGAGCAATGGGTAGATCAACACGCGGCGTTCGAGGAATGAATATAGCTAAAAATGATAAGGTTATTTCAATGATTAAAGTGATTCCAGAAGCAAAGCTTCTAACCTTAAGTGAAAATGGTTATGGAAAAAGAACGAACATTTCAGAATTTAGTGGACAAAAAAGAGGCGGAAAGGGTGTTATTGCTTTAAATACATCAACAAGAAATGGGAAAATGGTTGCTGCTGAGCAAGTCTTGGATGGCGATGAAGTAATGCTTATTGGTAACAAAGGAACAATGATTAGAACGAAAGTAGATCAAATAAGTGTCATTGGAAGAAACACTCAAGGTGTAAAAGTAGTATCAACAAGAGAAGCAGAAATGCTTGTTGATGCAGTAGGCTTCAAAGAAAGTCTAGATGAAGAGTAGAATTCACAATTTTAGTGCTGGCCCAGCAACACTTCCTTTGGAAGTGCTAGAAGAAGTTAAAGCTGAGCTCTTAGATTTCAATGGAATTGGTTCATCAATCATTGAAATTAGCCATCGCGATAAAACATTCAAAGAACTAGCTATCAATGCTGAGAACTCGGTAAGGAAGTTATTATCAATCCCAGAATCTTACGATGTAATTTTCATGCAGGGCGGAGCTACTTTGCAATTTTCGTTGATCCCTATGAATTTTTCACACTTAGGAGCTACTGCAAATTTTGCTGAAATAGGTTCTTGGTCATCAAAAGCAATCAAAGAAGCCTCAAAAGTCTGTGATTTAAATATCTGCACATCTTCTGTAGAAAATAATTTTACAAGTATACAAGCTATAGCTGATTGGAATATTAAAGAAAAATCCTCTTTGATCCACTACTGTCAAAATGAAACAATTCAAGGCATAAGGGTAACGGAAGAACCTAATTTTGACTCTTACTCATTTGTAGACATGTCTTCATGTCTTTTTTCAGAAAACATTGATATAACAAAATACGATTTCATCTATGCTTGTGCTCAGAAAAACTTTGGACCTTCTGGCATAACTTTAGTTATCGCTAAAAAAGAGTTAATAGAAAAATCTAATGCGAGCTTACCGAATATATTGCGATATGACGCTCATGCTAAGGCAGCATCTATGCTAAATACTCCGAACACTTTCGGGTGGTATGTTGCTGGTAAAATGTTTGATTGGTATTTAAAAATGGGTGGCATTAAGGAAATGGAAGCGCAAAGTAAAAATAAGTCTAAAGTTTTATATGATTTAATTGATAGCTCCAGCTTTTACCATAACCCAGTAGATATTTCACAGAGATCTATTTGTAACGTAGTTTTTACTCTTGAGGATTCAAAACTTGAAAGCACTTTTTTAACAGAGGCCTCCTCAGAAGGACTGAAGTACTTAAAAGGGCATAGAACAGTAGGCGGCATGAGAGCAAGCATATATAATCCAATGAAGATAGATTCTGTGCTTAAGTTGAAAGAATTTATGGTAAATTTTGAAAAAAAATATGGATGATGAAAAAGCTCTTTTATTTATAAGAGAAGAAATAGATTCAATTGATTCAGAAATAATAGCTTTGCTAGAATCAAGATTGAATCTTTCTTTGCAAATAGGCAATGTAAAAAGAAATCTTGGAAAAGAACTTCATGATGATGCAAGAGAAGAATTAATACTTCAAAAGATAGATGAATTAGCAATTCTCTATCCCAAGGAAGATTTGAAATCAATATTTTTAGAAATAATGAAGACTTCATTAAGTGTTCAACAACCAGATGAGTAAGAAAATTCTAATTGTAGGTTCAGGCTTTATGGGCACATCCATAGCTCTAGCCCTTGATCAGAAAGATACTTGTTGTGTAGAGCAAGATCATGAACATCAAAGAATATTAAAGAACGAATCTATTTATAATGAGGTGTTTAGCTCTTATGAAAGTGTTTCTGGTACTTACGATTTAATAATTATCTGCACTAGACAGACTGATGCTCTGCGCAGTATTTTATATTTTTGTGAACATTTTCCAGAATCATTAGTAACAGATATTTCTAGTTCAAAAAATTTTCTTGTAAACCAAGAACTACCTAAAAATTTTATTTCATCACACCCAATATGCGGAAGTCATAAAGTGGGACCAGCTTATGCGGAAGCGAATTTACTAAAAGATAAAGAAGTAATAATTCTGAGCAACACAATTAATAATGATGTTAAAAATTTAAAAGATTTTTGGCATAGTCTTGGTGCAAATACCTCTGAGATGACTTTCGATCAGCATGATAAATATTATGCATACCTTAGTCATTTCCCACATTTTTTTAGCTTTTTGTATAAAGAGATTTTAGAAGAGGAAGGTATTGATTATCAAAAATATTCTGGTGATAGTATGAAAGAAATTTTACGTCTATCAGAAGCAAATAAAGACCTATGGAATGAAATATTTTCCGATAACAAAGCAAATCTCGACATGTTGAAAGAAAAAATTAAGAAAAAATTATTGTGAATTTCTTGCCAAAAGACAAATCGATTGCGCAAAGATGTGCTGTTTTGGGTTTAGATTTTAATCAAGATTATATTGGCGAAGATGTGAAAAGCACCATAGAAGCCGTAAAGCAATTCAATGAAAATTTAGACCCAACAACATTAGACTTAGGTAACTCTGGTACAGGAATTAGGCTCTTAAGTGGCTATATAGCTGGATCTGGTAAAGATTGTACCTTGACAGGAGATAAATCTTTATCTCAAAGACCCATGAACAGAATTGCTGAGCCATTAAACAGTTGGGGAGCTGAAGTAAGCCTTAATGAGCAAAAATTTCCTCCGATTGAAATTAAAGGTACAAAGTTATTGCCTGAATTTACATATAACCTAACAATACCAAGCGCTCAAATTAAATCGTGCTTACTTTTAGCAGCACTCTCTTCAAAAACTAAAATTACCATTTTTGAAAACATCCCATCCAGAGATCATACCGAAAGAATGCTTGAAGAGTGTGGAGCCGATATAAAACGTGATGGAAACAAAATCATCTTAGATGGCAGCATAGAGATAAAAAAGAAATTCATTGATGTTCCTAAAGATTTCTCATCTGCAGCCTACTTAATTGCAGCAAATATTCTTAGTAAAAAAGATATCTTGCTAGAAGGTGTTGGCGTAAATAGTACAAGAACAGCTTTTTTAGATGTTGTTAAGGAAATGGGTGGTAATGTCGTGCTGAAGAATCTTGAGAATATTACGAATGAGCCAAGAGCTGATATTGCATCCAATGCCAAGCAAGAATTAAAAGGTATAAGTATTCAAGGTAAAAAAATACCAAATCTTATCGATGAAATTCCACTTATTGCAATTATGGGATTATTTGCCAAAGGCCAGACCACAGTAAGAGATGCAAAGGAATTAAGATTTAAAGAATCTGACAGAATAAGTCTGCTACTTTCAAATATTAAGAAGTTTGATCCTAAGGCAACTGTTACAGAATATGAAGATGGTTTTGATATCAAGCCTTCAAATAATTTAGATAAAAACTCAGTTAATATTGAGACAGGAGGGGACCATAGGATTATTATGAGCTTTATGATCGCATCTTTAGGTAGTGGTAAAGAAGTTGTATTTGATGAAACAAGCTCTGTAGAGACTTCTTTCCCAGGATTTTTTGAGGTATTAAAAAAATGGTACCAATAGTAACAATTGATGGGCCATCAGGCTCGGGTAAAGGCACTATATCTAAGTCCTTAGCTTTAGAATTAGGTTGGAATTATTTAGATAGTGGATTAATTTACAGATGCTACGCATTCTTGCATTTAAGCAAGGTAAATAATATCCCAGATGAAATAAAAAAAATTCAACATAACTACAGCTTGGAAAATGAATCAATAACATATCAAGGCAAAGACATTACAAGCCAAATAAGAGGTTCAGAAATTACAAAACTATCTTCAGAACTCTCACAAAAAGAAAAAGTTAGATCAAAGCTCACTTCGATACAGAAGACATATAGAAAGCTGCCTGGGTTAGTAGCAGAAGGTCGTGACATGTCTTCAAAACTCTTTCCAGATTCATTGGTAAAAATATTTTTAACCGCTAATCTTGAAGAAAGGGTAATGAGAAGAGCAAATCAGTTGAGAAATGCTGGACAAAAGGTTAATATCTTTGAACTCAAAAATGAGATAGAACTTAGAGATGAGAGAGATACTGAAAGATCACACTCTCCTCTTAAACAAACTAAAGACTCTACCCTCATTGACAGTTCTAGTAAGACTGTAAGAGAAATTACAAATTTGATAATTAAATTAGTTAATGAAAAGTACTGAAAATACATTAAGAGATTTACTCGATAAAAGTTTTAGCGAGTTCAATCTAGTTCAAGGATCATTAGTGAAAGCTAATGTGATCGAAATTGGAAAAAAATGGGTAACCTTAGACATAGGTTTTAAATCAGATGGGCTAGTTTCAATTGAAGAATTTCAAGACCATGCCAGCAAATTAGTTGTGGAAGTTGGAGATCAAGTAGAAGTAATGCTTGATGCACTAGATGATGGATTCGGTGAAATAAGACTATCTCGTGAAAAAGCTAGAAAGCAAGAAACTTGGGACAATTTAGAAAGAGCACATTCCGATGGTGTCTATGTCGTTGGTAAAGTTGTCAATAAAGTGAAAGGTGGCTTCACAGTATTTGTTGATGTCGTGAAAGCTTTTCTTCCAGGTTCGCTAATTGATCCAAAAGGTGGCAAAGATTATCCGGACCTAACAGGACAAACACTTGAGTTTAAAGTAATGAAATTTGATAAGAAAAGATCAAATATCGTTCTTTCTAGAAAGGCTGTGCTGCAAGAACAAAACTCAGAAGAAAGAGATAGATTGCTAAGCATCATCAAAGAAGGTGAAAAGATTGAAGGCACAATTAAGAATTTAACTGATTACGGTGCATTTGTTGACCTTGGCGGCTTAGATGGGTTACTTCATATTACTGACTTATCTTGGAAAAGAGTCATGCATCCAAAGGAAGTTTTAAATGTGGGCGATAAGATGGAATTCCTGGTTTTATCTTTTGATGAAGAAAAAATGAGGGTCTCATTAGGCTTAAAACAATTGTCAGATGATCCGTGGAAAGATATTGAAAGCAGATACCATGTTGGTCAAGTTGTTGTTGGTGAAGTTGCCTTAACTACTGATTATGGTTGTTTTGTAAAACTTGATGATGATATTGAAGGTTTAGTACACATTACAGATTTAGATTGGAAAAATAAAAATATTAACCCAGCTTCAATACTAGAAAAAGGCGACAAAATTGATGTCAAAGTAATGGAGATAGATCTAGAAGAAAGAAAAGTTTCATTGAGTAGAAAGCATACTACTGAGAACCCATGGAAAGAATTTGAAGATAAGCATAATAATGGCGACATTTTAGAAGCTCTCAAGATCAAATCTGTAACAGATTTTGGTGTGTTTGTTGAGCTAGAAGGTGGCATAGATGGCCTAGTACACCACTCTGAAATAGAAGTAGGCACACAAACAATTCAAGATTTATATAAAGCTGGCGAAGAAGTTACAGTATCCATCAGCGGCATGGATTCAGAACGTGAAAGAATCTCTTTGACACTTGTTTCCTAGTAAATCACCAGTCTTTTAAATACAATTCAAGTTATGTCTAGTAAAAGACTTATTATCGCCTTAGATTTTAAAAATTTTGATGAAATGTCAAAATTCGTAGCAAGGCTTGATCCAAATTCATGCGTTCTGAAAGTTGGCTTACAGCTGTTCATTTCAGAGGGCAATAAAGTATTAGATTTTTTGAGCTCAAAAGGGTTTGATATTTTCTTGGATCTTAAACTTCATGATATTCCTAATACTGTTGGTAAAGCCATTGAGGAAATAGCTCAATTCAATGTCTTAATGACAACCATTCACTTGCAGGGAGGCATGGAAATGATTGCTGCCGCAAATCAAGCCAAAGGAAGAATAAAAATCTTAGGAGTTACTTTGTTAACAAGCTTAGATGAGGGCGACACACAAATGCTTTATAGCAATAACTTTGATAATCAATTCAATAATTTAATAAATGTTGCAGAAAAATCGGAAGTGGATGGAATAGTTTGTAGCTCAAAGGAATTAAACTTGCTGTCTAGCAGCAATTTAATAAAAGTTGTCCCAGGTATCCGAAATCAAGATCTTTCAGATGATCAAAAAAGAGTTATGTCTTCTAAAGAAGCTTACAAAAATGGAGCTAACTATATTGTAGTTGGCAGACCAATTACACAATCTAAAAATATAGACGAAGCAATCAGAGAATATTCATGAAATATCAAGAATTTTTAAGTCAATTCTCAAGCGAAAGTATCACACGAACATCAAGTAGAAATTTTTCTACAAATAAAATTCATATCGACCAATCTGCATTAAATATAGATGAAAAAGTCTTTAGCATGTTTGAAGAATACGCCAAAAAAAATAACTTTATTGAAAATTTTAATGAATTAATGAGTGGCGAGAGGTTGAATAACACTGAAAATAGAGCAGTTACACACTTTAACTATAGAGATGCTAAATCAGATATCTATGAAGCAAGCTTAAATAAGATGGAAACATTAGCATCTGAAATAAAGAGTAAGTTTAAGAAAATTCTTATTTTTGGTATTGGTGGATCTTATCTAGGCCCAAAATTAATGAACGATATTTTCTCATCGCAAGATATTGAGATAGATTTTATAACTGGCAGCGACTCTACTGAGTATCAAAACTATATTGAACAAGATTTATCGGATTGTGCTTTTATTATCACTTCAAAATCCTTTTCTACAATTGAAACTTTAACTAGCTATAGTGCTATCACCAAAGGTAAATTACTGGATCAAACTTTTGCAGTAACATCTGCTGTCAATAAAGCAGAAGCTTTTGGCATAGATTCAAATAATATTGCACAGGTAGACCTGGGCACTGGCGGCCGGTTTTCAATTTGGTCTGCAGTTAACCTTGGTCTTTTCATTAGTTTAGGCAGAGATGGCTTTGAAAATCTTTTATCTGGTGCTAAATCAATCGATGATCTAAGCAGCATAGATGTTAATAATAACCCAGCGCTATCTTTAGCCATCCAAGATCTAATCATGAATAATGTATTGGGGATGGATTCAACTTTGATTTTAAATTACGACTATAAGCTGCGGAACTTCTCTTCTTATGCTCAACAACTAGAAATGGAATCTTTAGGTAAAAGTATTGATAGAGATACAGGGCAAGCTCTTTCTTATGATACTGGTTCTATAGTTTGGGGTGGTTACGGGCCTAGATCACAACACTCTTTTTTCCAACATCTGTTTCAGGGCACAAAAGAAGCTAACACCTATTTTATCGTGTCAAAAACAGATAATTTGAATTTTAAACAGTTTAAAGGCCAGACAAGATCACTTATATCAGGAAATGATAATGAACTAGACCCTCACAAAAAAGTATCCAAAAGAAGGTTTTCTTTTTTAGTCCTAGAAGATTTATCTCCTGAATCA
>SHBL01000007.1 GCA_004321845.1 SAR86 cluster bacterium
TTTATTTTTATAAACAAATCTTAACTGTTCTCTGATTTCTTGAAATGTATTTTTTTTCTTTAAACTTTCGGGCCATTTATATAAATCTGGTATTAAAGACCTTGTCCCAAGAACAGATATTGAGCCAAAAACAAACATCATAATAGAACCAATAAGCCCAACATTAATCCAATTATCATCAACACTTATATTTATAAAAGGGAGAATTATGAACGAATGAGATAAAGCAATAATAGATTGGAAGCCTTCTCTCATTGACATAATGTTTGCTTTTTCTTCGTATGTATCTGGAATTTCTGCAGCAAGAGCTCTGTGTGGTATATCAAAAAGAGTTACACTGAATCGTGTAAGAATAGTAAATATTATTAACCAAAAGAATAGAAGATTTTCAGACCAGCTGTTATCAGGTATAAATAGCATAAAATATGTAATAGAAATAGGCAGCAATGATAGACCCATGAATATATGTCTTCTTCCAAACTTGGACCTTATCCTGTCTGATAAGGCTCCAATTAAAGGGTCGCTTATAGCATCAAAGAATAATGCAAGCAAAAGAGCAGAACCTGTAAGAATTGGATTTAATCCTAGAACAGTAAGATAGTAGGCACCTAAATACCAAACAAAGAAATCTGTTTTGATTGCATTTACACCCCCACCCAAACCAAATGATAATTTTTCTATAGTATTAATTTTCAAAATAATTTATTTCAGAGTTTTAGTTTTAAGTTCTGCATTTTTTCTAATATGATTCCAGAAGATTTGGTAATCCCAAATATGAAGATCTTTTTGGCCAGTAAAGTCATTTCTTAATATTCTATCAATTGCTGTTCCTCTTGTTTCAAGAAAACCACTCTTGCTAATTTTTGCTGAAAAATTTTGATCAGCAGCAAAAGCAATGCTTTTAACTTCACTTCCATTATTTTTTAAAGCTGTGTAATCAAATATTGGTGAGATTCCTGATGTTTTTGGCATCAATAAAGAATCTAGGCTATTTATATGCCATTCCTTGGAATCATCCCATGATATTGGGTTGGTTGTTGCAAGATCTTGAATTTTTTCTAGTGAGTAGCTATCTCCATTTGGCATCCAATATTTAAGTTTTTGTCTAATAGCTTGCTCTCCCACTGTTTGGAATTGAATAATTGAACCTATATCTTCTGGATATTTTGACGACCTAAAACCCAAATCATTTAAGTAATTTTTCTCTATTGGATATCCAATCAAATAAGCAGATAGAAGTTTTTCTCTAAAAAAATCTTTAAAGCAGTTCTCCGATAGCAATCTTTGAGCATGAAGAGCACCTTGACTATGTGCTGCTAAAAAAAAGGGTTTATCATTTGAAAAATCATTTATAAACTTTTCAAAAGCCACTTTCACATCTTTATAGGCAAGCTCTAAGGCTTGCATACTATTCTTGCCTTGATCTTGTGATATTGCTGCAAACGTTGCTTGCCTATACTCAGGAGCATAAATATTAGAACAATTATTAAATACACTTGCTTGTGTCGCCAACATTAATTCAGTTCTTTGATATGTAGCTGTATTGTGATCTATTTTAAAATTCCAATCTTTTAAAAAGAAGCCAGTTGGATGTACAAAAAAGCAATCAACATCAAAATTTTTTGTGTCAGCAGGTCTTTCTGTTGTTAAATTTGCAACAGATTCTTTACCCGGAAATGCTGCCCAAAAATATTTATCTTCGTAGTCTGGTTTTACAGGTACTTTTTTAGGATCGAAATTATTTTGAGGTGTTATAGAAGAAAAGATTTCATCAAATGATGAACCATCTTTTTTTTTCATGGATTTATTCGTTTACGATTAGATCAAATGACTGAATTGCTGCATCTGTTCCATCTGAGACAATAATTCGTGCTGAATATTCCCCTATATCATCTTCTCTAGGTGTTCCTTGTATTCTTCCAATTGAAGACATTGTTACGAAATCGGCAGATGAACCATCTTCCTTATTAGTAAGTTCTAATGTAAAAGTAAGACTATCTCCATCATCATCCGTGGCATTAACACCATAGAAATATAATTGATTTACATAAGCATCTGTTGGAGGGGTTGACGAAATAACTGGTGCGCTATTTGCTACGCCGGCAAGTTCTGGAGCTAAACTTATTGAAAGATTAGAAATATTTGAATTAGTTATTTCAAATAATTCACTTGAACCACTCATCTCTCCTGGGCCACCCCATGAATTATCTCCATTAATATCTGAACCAATTACCATTCTATAATTTCCAGGTTCGATACCTGTGAAAGCGAAAGTACCCTGTCCTTCAGTTACAGAAGATATTACTTCTTGTACTGGTATTCCGTTCGGATCCAGTAATCTTGCTTTAAGTGCTGGGAAGTTAATTGCGTAAGCTTCACCGATTACATTAAATATTACATTCACACCCACTGATAAAAGTTCGTAATTATCAAATGGAAGCTGTGCACCTTCTACAAGTGGAAAATCAAAGAGAATAGTAGTGCTTACCCAACCAGCAAAGTCATAATCATCTGGCTTTTTGACTGTAAAGTCTAAACCATTACCTGTAACTTCTAATAATTCTGTTGGATATGTATACGTAACATCATTAAATCCTTGGCCTGCTGCACCTTTTGGAATAATTGAAAACTGACCTTGATAAGAATCATCTGATGTTAAAACAACATTTGATGGGCCTTCATAATATGGCAAAGCATCAAAACTTGTGAAGTAACCATCATTAAAGGAATCAATTGCATTAATAGCTTTTTCTAAATCTATAATTCCATAACCAAGGTCTTCATCCCAGCCTGGTTTTGCTACAGAATCATTAGGTCTTGATGTTTTGTTAACATCATTCGTAAGTAAGTTAGCTGCTAACATTTTATCGACCTCTATGTAAGTTAGAGAAGTTGGAAGTGATGCATTAGCCTCAAAAGGTTTAACTATTTCTTCATAATAATATTTTATAAGGCCTAAAAAACCAGCTCCATGAGGTGATGCCATTGATGTACCTTGTGCTCCAATAAGTGGATTGCCATTATTGCTAGATTGAACGTAACTATCTATGTATGCATAAGCATAAACAAGATCATCGACTCCATCTGCATTCCAGTCAGAGTACTCTCCACCTGGAGCAGCAAAATCTACATATTCATTTGTTGAAGAATAGCTTGATCTTCTGTCAGTTCCATTTGTTGCTCCTACTGCATAGACTTTTGGACAGGCTGAAGGCCAACCAATAGAACCTACACCTCCATTCCCAGATGAAGATGCTACTAGAACCCCTTTATCTGCTAGTTCGCCTAACTTGACACACGATGATGAAGTAGCACTTCCACCACTACCACCGTAACTCATATTCATAGAATGTAATGTTTGACCGCCGCTTCTTTGAGCAAAATTTGTACCAGAGTCATTAGCATCACCATTTAGATAGAGATAAGCTGAATATGTAGGACCACATCCATTTTGGTAACAAACTCTGATAGGTGTTACTCGAGCTGACATACCATTTCCATCAATACCATCATTGAGCATTGAAATAGTGCTTCCTACGTGTGTACCGTGGCTGAAGGAACCTTGTTCAAATTCAACATCATCTGCAAGAGCATCATTGTCTTCCATATCCCAACCCCATTCTGTGTCAAAGATTGAACCATCGTATGCTGGGTCCACAATATATGGACTTCCTGAATCTAGAACAGCTACATTTACTGGCTTTGTTTCTTGCCCCAAAATATTTAGCGCTTCTGGTATATTTACAACATCAAAATTCCACCACTGGTAGGTGTTATAACTTGGGTCTTGGGTAAATGGTTCAACTTGAATATACCTATTCCAACTTGGTTCAACAAAAAGATTTGGTGATCTGTCACTCAAAACTGATATAGCCTTCATATAACGTCCTTTTTCATAGACTTCAGGCAAACTTTCTTTCAAAGTAGATTTGTAATTTTCATCGTTGCCCAGTCCAGCCATTGCAGAAAGCTCATTGAGAGTCATGTCTACCAATCCTCCGTCAGTATTACCCATTTCTTGTGTGAGCTCATTTTCAGTCTGGTTTAAGTTAAAACCACTAAACACTGGTCTCTTAGCAACTAAGATCTTTTCTAAATCAAAATCTGCATTTGCTCTGGACGATGCATCTTTTTGTGCTTCACTACTTGCAAATTGAGGTGTTTGAGTCAACACGTATGCGCTAGGCACTGTATTGTCAACTCTATAATGATCAATAATCACATAATAGATTTCCCCTTCTCCAGCTGGTATGTATGCATTTTCAACTTTGGCGTAAGTTCCACCTACGTTATCAGTATTCTCTTGGGCATCAACGACAAACATATCCAGATCAACGTTATCAGTTGTATTATTAGGGTTGCCATCATGATTAACCATTGTTAGTTCTAAGTTAATTTGACTGTTTCCTGCTATTACTTGAAATAAATCAACATCATCATCTTCTCCCAACCATCCTAGTAAGGTTGCATCCGTCTCAAGAAATTGAGCTCTATTAGTAAAGTTATTTGTAATATTTTCAAAGTCTGAGCTGTTTAAATCAGAATCAAGGGCGAAAGGACCATTCACACCAAGTGCTCCAGCCACATTATAAGTCCCAGGGCTTGGTTCAGGTGTTGGCTCCGGTGTTGGTTCAGGTGTTGGCTCCGGTGTTGGTTCAGGTGTTGGTTCCGGTGTTGGCTCCGGTGTTGGTTCAGGTGTTGGTTCAGGTGTTGGTTCAGGTGTTGGTTCAGGTGTTGGCTCCGGTGTTGGTTCGGGTGTTGGTTCTGGTGTTGAAGGCTCTAATGTAGATCCGTCTGGTTTAAATAGATACCACACTCCTCCGACTCCATTACCAGAAGCGTCAGTATCAGAAGCATCTCCTGTATATTGATAGGCTGGTTGATTATTAATGAGAATTTGGTTCTCTGAATTTTTTGTAAATGTTGCTGTGAATGAAGCAGGTTCTGTGACAACTAAATCTGAAATATCTTTATCAGTTGTGACATATGGCCATGAGGAGCCCTGATATGTGCCTGTTCCATTATCAATTCCATCAGGCGTATATGCATAGACGGTTCTCAAATTAGCTAATGCATTACCACCGGGTGTTGCGCTTGCACTTACTCCTGACATCTGTATTACATCGTAAGCGCTGCCATCTACAGTTACAGATAGCAATGATGCAGTTAATGGTGCCGGTGTTGGTTCTGGTGTTGGCTCTGGTGTTGGTGCGGGTGTTGGTGCGGGTGTTGGTGCGGGTGTTGGATATGGTGCGGGTGTTGATCCTCCACCGCCGCCGCCGCAAGCAACTAATACTGCAGTTGAAATTATTGATACCGCTAGATTTATACTATTTTTTAAACGCATGACCCTAATATTTTACCTTAATCTTGTTATCTAATAACTTATTGATTTTTAACAAGATAAAAGCAAGAAATTGTAACATCCAAACTTGTAATATGTATATGTGTTATTTTAAGACTATTGTTAAGTTGGTGGGTCGTATAGGATTCGAACCTATGACCAACGGATTAAAAGCCCGGTGCTCTACCAGCTGAGCTAACGACCCAACAATTTCAAAACGCTATTCTAGACTACTTAATGTCTCAGCGGAAGCCTTTGCTGCTGAACTCTCGGGAAATTCTTTTATTACATTTTCGAATTGAGCAGTAGCTCTAACATCATTCCCTTGCTCTAAATATATTGTGCCAAGCTTAAATTTTGCTAGAGGCACTTTCCAGTGCGTTGGGTATAGACCCACCAACGTATTATAATTTTGCGTTGCTACAGCAAGATTGCCATTTGTTAAATTTATTTCTCCCATCCAGAAATAAGCTAAAGGTGTATCATCGGAATCATCGTTAACTTGTACAAAAGTGTTCAATGCGCTCAGCGCCTCATTAAGCCTTCCTTTTCTGATAAGCAAAATTGCTTGATCATAAGTATTCAATGCTTGTTCTGATTGTACAGTTATAGGTTGGGATGTCTGCAAATCTTCAATAGACATAATTGATATAAGTTTGGCATCTATACTAGAAATTTCTTCAGCATTTTTAGCTTGATAAAAATCTAGCTGTGTTTGTATTACTTCTATTTCATTTCTAAGGGTGGCTATCTCTTTTTCTAAAGACTGAATCTTTAGATAGAGCTCTATAAATTCCTTATCTACGTTTTCTTGTGCAGATAAGAAAGAGCTTAAAGAAATGAAAATTAATAAAAAACGCACTATTTTATAAAGAATAATTCAGCTCTTCTATTTTTGGACCAAGCGCTTTCATTTGAGCTTGTGTCGACAGGTACTTCTTCACCATATCCAACAACCTCAATATTGAATGATGAAACTCCAGTAGCTGTAAGAAAATCTTCTACTGCTTTAGCTCTTCTTTCACTTAAAGCAAGATTATATTCTCGAGTGCCTCTTTCATCTGCATGACCTTCTACAAGCAAGGTATACATGGAGTCAGATTTCATTAATCTTGAGATTGCAAAAAGCTCTTCAAGAGATTCTTCTTTTAATGTATCTTCGTCGTAATCAAATAAGATTGTTACGTAGGCTTCTCCAACATCAACGTTATTCATGACTACTTCATTATCAGTGTCTTGTTGTTTTGTAGCTGTTAAATCTACAGTTTTAGTTTCTTGAACATCTACCTTTTCAACAGGTGTTGATGAGCAAGCAAAAATAAAAAAAATCGAAAGTATTGAAATAAATATATTTTTCATAATTACCTTATAAATGGTGACCAAGCTGGTTCTTTTAATTCTCCGTATAAAGCTGGAAGCTTAAAACTGACCTTGCTGCTTATATTAACACCAGCTAAATAGGACAGATTTCCATCTTTAGTTGCATAGATTATAACATTGCCATTTGGAGCTATGCATGGACTTTCATCATTTTTAGTTGATGTTAGTACTGATAAGTCCCTGGTGTTTAGATTCAAGCTAGCTATATTGAAGTTTGTAAGATTTCTGTGAACTAATATAATTTCTTTATTGCTGAGATATGATGCCCTAGCATTATAAGTTCCTACTGTTGTAAGTCTTCTTTTGAGTTTTGTCCTTATATCAATCTCATAAATTTGAGGGCTACCAGATCTATCAGACGTAAAAATAATTTTTTTCCCATCTGGAGACCAGGCTGGTTCAGTGTCAATTGCTATATTTTCAGTAAGTCTATTTATATTTTTATTCCTGAGATTAATTACATAAATTTCTGAATTACCATCTTTTGTGCTTGCAAATGCCAACTCTTCATTGTTTGGAGACCATGCCGGAGAACTAACAGAGGATCTAGAGCTAATAATTAATTCTCTTTGTCCTGATACCAGGTTCTGAGTGAAGACTTGTGCTCTATTATTCTCAAAAGAAACATAGGCAATTTGCTGTGCATCGCTCGACCATGCTGGAGAGATAATTGCACTATTTGATTTAAGTAATACTTGCTCATTAAAACCATCTGAATCACTAATAATTAATCTATGTATATTTGCTGTTTTCGTAACATACATTAATTTTGTAGAAGAGATGCCCTCTATGCCATAAAAGAATTCATAAATACCATCAGAGACATAATGACTTGACTGTCTGAGGCTGTCTGGTAATCCAAGAACCCTTCTTTTATCTTCAGTTTCATTATAGCTAATATTAAAAATTGAATAAGAAATATCTAGGTCATTATCTTGACTTTGCACGTCAACAAAAACTATTGAATCAACATCAAGAAGAAGCCAGTCTCTCTGAATAACTTCATTTTCATTAGTTGGGATACTGAGCAATTCATCATTTGCAATAACTTTAAACTCTCCTGTTCGTGAGAGATCGTTGCTAATTATTTTAATTATTTCTTGACCTAATAGAGAATTATTATTTTTTTCAAGTATTGCTATTTTAATAGGCTTGCTAGCACTTTCTGTAATCTCTAGCACAAGATCTGCATGAAAATTTAAGGAGAAAACTATCAGTGCTAATATTTTTTTCATTCTGGTTTAAATCTTAAAGTAAAGTCTGCAAAATAAATCTTAAAGGTTTCATCGTCAATATTTCTTATGTACTTTATTTGCTTATATTTCCTTATAGCAGTCAATGCCGCCCTATCAAATGTTTTATTTCCACTCGATCTTTTTAGCTCAACACTTTCTATTAAACCAACTCTATTTAGCTTTAAGCTGAAATCAACAAACATTCCTTTTGAAATATTATTTGGCCTTACCCATAGGCCCTCAATGTCTTTGATAACTTTTGCACTAATTTGTTCAACAATACCTAATTTATAGTTGTTTTCTTTTTGCAATTCCTCTTCTTTGAGGTATTGGTCTAAGTTCTCAATCTCTTTAATTTCTTCTATAACTTTATTACTTACTTGTTCTATGTTTTCTTTTTTTGTTTTTGGTTTTGCAATTTTAGGTTTGTAAATTTCGGCTTTTTTATCTATTTCACTTTCTAAAAAATTTACATTAGTAATTTTTCTTTTCGTAGGGTCATTTTTTTCTTGGGTGAAAGCACTGTATCCAAAAAGAATTCCTAAATGAATAACAATAGAAAAAAAGAGCGCTGTTAACCATCGAATCATGGTTGTGTTGCTAATGAAAAGTTATTTGCTCCATTTGCTTGTAGTACGCTTAAAAGTTCAGCTATAGACTGATAAGAGGTGTTCTGATCACCTCTTATAATTATCTCTATATCAGGGTTAGATTTTATGATTCTTAAAAATCTGTCTTCGATAAAACCAAGAGAAACTTGAACATTATCTCCATCTTCCTCAATAAAGTAATTACCATTTTCATTTACATCTATTACAAAAGGCTCAGTATTTTCTAACTCAATTTCTTCTGCAGGAGTATTAGGAAGATTGATATCTAGGCCCTGAACAGCTAACGGTGCTACAACCATAAAAATCACCAATAATACAAGCATGATATCAACGTAAGGCACAACATTTATTTCATTAATGACTTTTGTTGATCTGCTTCTTTTTTCTAGGAGCATATAATTACTTTTTACTTATTTGGATGATTAATTGTTCTGCAAAAGCTAAGGAACCATTAATTAAATTATCTAATTTTTTTGAAAATTGGTTGTAAGCAATTAAAGCTGGTATTGCTGCTAATAAGCCTACAGCTGTAGCAACTAGTGCCTCTGAAATGCCTGGAGCAACAGAACTCAAAGTTAATTGTGCAGTAGTAGATAATCCTTGAAATGCATTGATTATCCCAATAACAGTCCCTAATAAACCTATATAAGGTGCACTTGAACTGATAGTGGCTAACAAAGATAAATTTTTTGAAAGTCTTTCTTCCTCTCTGCTAACTATTACTCTAATTAGTCTTTCAGTTGAATCAATATTGTTTGAGGCCCCTTTCTTAGAATTCAAACTGTCATAAGTTGAGACAAAAATTAGCTCTGATGTTTCTAAATCGTTTATATCTTTTTCTCTTAAAGACATGTAAAGAGATTCAATTTTTTCTCCTTCCCAAAATCTATCTTCTAGTTCATGAGAAACATCTGTGGATCTGGATAGTGTGAAATATTTTTCGAATATCAGTACCCAGGAGGTTATTGATGCAATTACAAGAATTCCTAATATTATTTGTACTGGCAAAGATGCTTGGGACAATAGTTCTAACGCATCAAAATCCATTATTTATGCCCCCCTAAATCTTCCTCATATTTTTCAGCAATCAAATAAGTAAAGCTCTCCCAGTTCAAATCAACAAGTTTAGTTTTATCAGAAAAGTCTTTATTAAGATTTGCCATCATAATTCTTACTCTGATTGGCTTATTATCGAATTTATAAATAAGTGCCGGGAATTCTCCTTCACTTGTGACACCTAAAACTTGCTCCCACCATGCTGTAGCAGGCTCAAAGCCTTTTTTATATTTCTTACATTCAATATTCCATCTTCCTAACTTAAGATCTGGGTGATTTTTTTCTTGATACTGACTTAATATTCTTCTAACGGGTTTCTCTAAATTAAGGTCTTCTTGGAGTTTTTTTGCGATTTTTCTTTCAAAATCATGGCCTTTTTTTCTTTGATTTATTGTCATGATGTAAAAACTGATTGATCTAGGTCAGCATTTGTAAAAACTTCCTGCACATCATCTAAATCTTCTATAGCATCCGTTAATTTAATATTTTTTTCTGATTGCTCTGCATCAAGTGATATGTTTGTTTCAGTTTCCATTACAATTTCTGAAGCTTCAACCTTAAAATTACCTAACTCTAGCTTCTCTTTCAAGTTTGATAGATCTTTCGGATCACAAACTAATTCTGTTTTACTTTCATCAAGCTCATTTATATCATCAGCACCATTTTCTGCAGCAATATCATATAGTGCTTCGTTCGTTAAATCTGCATCAACTAAAACTTTTCCTTTAGCCTCAAAAAGATAAGCAACACTTCCAGATGTTCCTAGATTTCCACCATATTTTGTAAATGCATGTCTTATTTCTGAAACAGTTCTATTTTTATTGTCTGTAAGTGTTTTTATAAAAACTGCTACGCCTCCAGGCGCATAACCTTCATAAATTACTTCCTCTAAATTTTGACCTTCTTGACCACCAGCACCTCTCTGTATGGCCCTATTAATAGTATCTTTTGTCATGTTAGCAGATAGAGCTTTATCTTGTGCTAATCTGAGTCGAGGATTGTCCTCTACAATAGGACCACCGTCTTTTGCAGCTACAGTTAGTTCCCTAATAATTTTTGTGAAAACTGCACCGCGCTTTGCGTCCTGTCTAGCCTTTCTATGTTTTATGTTTGCCCACTTTGAATGACCTGCCATCTCAGTCCTCCTTTCTTGAGATATGAAGCTCTTCAAGACTCTCATCTCTAACTGAACTTGGTGCTTCTGTAAGCAAACAAACTGCTGACTGAGTTTTTGGGAAAGCTATCACATCCCTTATTGATTCAGCTCCGACCATAAGCATTGCTAGTCTATCAAGCCCAAATGCTATTCCACCGTGCGGTGGGCATCCAGAAGTTAATGTCTTTAAGAAAAAACCAAATTTTTGCTGTGCTTCCTCATGAGACAATCCAAGTAAATCGAAAACTTTTTCTTGCATGTCTTTTCTGTGTATTCTTATTGATCCGCCACCAATTTCTGTACCATTTATAACCATATCGTATGCTTTCGAGTTTATATCTAAAGGTTTTAACTTATCTAATTCTTCAACATTTGATTCCACAGGTGAAGTAAAAGGGTGATGTAAGGATGTAAGAGAGCCATCTGAAGCTTCTTCAAACATAGGAAAATCTGTTACCCAACATGCTGCGTAACCTTCTTGGGTGAGCGCTAAGTCATTTCCTAATCTTGCAATTAATCTACTCATATAATCGTTTACAATTTTTTCTTTTCCTGCTCCAAAGAAGATAAGATCGCCTTTTTTCACATCTAAATTTTTCAAAATATTTTTTAAGCATTCTTCTGAGAGATATTTAAGAATGGGGGATGAAAGGCTAGATGAGTCTTCACCCTCTACTCTTATATATGCAAGACCTTTTGCACCAAACTCTTTAACAAAGTCTGTATATCTATCTATCTGACCTCTTCCAACCTTTTCACCTTCAGGAACTACAAGTGCTGCAATTCTTGAATTATCATCATTTGCAGGATCTGAGAATACTTTAAATTCCTCTTGCTTAAAAATATCTGATAACTCAACTAGTTTTAGCGGGTTCCTTAAATCTGGTTTATCGCAGCCATATTTTTCCATTGCTAAGTGCCATTTTATTTTTGGGACAGAACCAAGATTTACATTCAGTATTTTTTTGAATGTTGAAACTATCATTTCTTCAGCGAGATTCATTACATCTTCTTCGCTAACGAAAGATGCTTCAATATCTATTTGTGAAAATTCAGGCTGCCTATCAGCCCTTAGATCTTCATCTCTAAAACACCTAGCAATCTGATAATATCTATCGAAACCAGAAATCATAAGCATCTGCTTAAATAGTTGTGGTGATTGAGGTAAAGCAAAAAAATTGCCTGGGCTAGTTCTACTTGGCACTAAATAATCTCTTGCACCTTCAGGTGTTGCTTTTGTCAAGATTGGAGTTTCTATATCTACAAAATTATTGTTTTCCAAATAATCTCTAATAGATTTAGTCAACTGAGATTTGAGTCGTAAATTATTTTGCATCTCAGGTCTTCTTAAATCTAGCGTTCTATTTTTTAACCTTACATCCTCACCAACATCTGATGATTGATCTAGGGGAAAGGCAGGTGTTTCAGCAGTATTAAGCAATTCTATCGAAGTGCTTTTTATTTCAATTTCGCCCGTTGTAAGTTGTTCATTTTGTGAATCATCTGGCCTGCCCTCAACTAATCCTGTGGCTTTGATTACATACTCAGATCTAATTTCATCAGCAATTTTGAATGCTTGATCATTTTCTGGGTTTACTACAACTTGTACGATCCCAGTTGTATCTCTTACATCTAAAAATATAACACCGCCATGGTCTCGTCTTCGATGAATCCAGCCACAAATTGTGACTTCATTATTAAGATGGTCTTTATTTAGTTTTCCGCAATGATGTGTTCTCATTATTTAATCATTATCCTTTTTATTATCAGCAGTATGGAGATTCTTTTTATTATTATTTTTAAAATCTGTCTCGTACCAACCACTCCCTTTTAACCTAAACCCAGGAGCAGTAAGTAATTTTACCACTTTAGTTGATTTGTTACATTTAATGCATTCTTTTAAAGTTTTTTCATCCATTTTTTGAAAAACTTCAAAATTAGAATTGCATACTTCGCAATAATACTCGTAAATAGGCATATTCCTTATTAAATTACCATATAATTAATCTTGGAGATTATAGTGTATTTCTCAAAATTATTCGTCCCTACAACCAAGCAAGATCCCTCTGATGCAGAACTTATAAGTCATAAGTTAATGATAAGAAGTGGGATGATTAAAAAAACTGCTGCAGGTATCTATAACTGGCTACCAATTGGGCTTAATGTTCTAAAAAAAGTTGAGAATATTGTGCGAAAGAACCTAAATAATTTTGGTGCCCAAGAAATTCTTATGCCTATGGTTCAGCCAGCAGAACTTTGGAAAGAATCAGAAAGATATGATCAGTATGGTAAGGAATTACTTAAATTCAAAGACAGATCAGATAGGAGCTTTGTTTTGGGCCCTACACATGAAGAGATTATGTGTGAAATATTTAGAAGCTATCCTATAAGTTATAAAGAATTACCAATAAATATGTACCAGATACAAACAAAATTTAGAGATGAGATTCGCCCTAGGTTTGGTGTAATGAGATCAAGAGAATTTCTTATGAAAGATGCTTATAGTTTCGATATTGATGCAAATGGCATGGAGCAAAGTTATACAAACATGAAAAATGCATATATAAGTACTTTTGATGAGATAGGATTGGATTATCGTATTGTTAAAGCTGATGCTGGAAATATTGGAGGTGATGTAAGTGAAGAATTCCACATTATTGCTGACTCTGGTGAGGATTTATTGGCTATTAGTGACTCTAGTGAATTCGCAGCAAATGTTGAGGTACTAGAGTATGAAAATGATCCTAGTGAACTAGATGGGGCAGATTCACCTGACGGAAAAGGAAAGCTGCAAATAAAAAGAGGTATTGAGGTTGGACATATTTTTCAGTTAGGTCAAAAATATAGCGAAAAAATGTCAACAACATTAAAAGATACATCAGGTAAAGATATAAATGTCTTCATGGGTTGTTATGGCATTGGTGTATCAAGAATTGTTGCTGCCTCAATAGAACAAAATCATGATGAAAATGGCATTGTTTGGCCTTATTCAATTGCTCCATATCATGTAAATGTAATTTGCTTGGATCCATCGAAAGAAGAAGTCATGAAAGAGTGTGAAAGCGTTTATCAAATACTTTTAGATGCAGGTCACGATGTGATTCTTGATGATCGAGATATTCGAGCAGGCAATAAATTTGCTGAAAATGAAATTTTAGGAATACCTTTTTCGATTATTATTGGTCCCAGAAATTTTGCCAATAGTAAGTATGAATTTGTAACTAGAAGAACAAACGATAAACATGAATTGAATATAGATGAAATCAAACAAATTCTAGAGGAAGAAAAATGATTAGATTTTTTACATCAATTGGAGGCTTTCTATTAGGAGCACTTTTATTTACATTCCTAATGATCGTAGCTTTTAACCCAAACTTTTTTGCAGAAAAGGCCTTGAAAGATTTTGCTAAGGACTTGGCTACACCTGCAACAAATAGTCTTGATAAATTTTTAGATGAATCAGTCTTAAAGCCAATACTTGATAATCCGGAAACACTTACAAGATTAGGACTTCATCAGCTTGATTTCCTCACTAATCATAATGAAAAACTAGATGATTATTCCGTTGAAAAAGCAGAAGAAAATCATGAAGAATTTTTAAAATATTATTCTAAATTGAATAGTTTTGATGAAGCAAAACTTCCAGATCCAGCTAAGCTTAACTTACAGGTAGCAAAATTTTCTGCAGGAATTGAGAAAAGAGGTTTTGAAAAATTTAGATATTTTATGGGTCCTTTTATTCAGTTTTATGGCAGTCACCTGCATTTTGTAAATTTTATGACTGATACACATAGGCTCGATAATAAAAACGATGCTGGAGATTACATAAAAAGAGTAAATGAAATACCGCGTGTAATAGACGAACTTATGGTTTTTGAAGAAAGAAGAGCTAATGCAGGCATCTATTCTCCTAATTTCGTTTATGAAAAAAGTCTTAATCAGCTTACTTCACTAATTGAAACACCTACTAATGACCACCCACTATATTTAAGTTTTATAGAAGGTATAGAAAAAATTGAGATCAGTACTGATGAAAAAGCAGAAATGATAGTTGAGCTTGAAGAAGCCATAACACTTTTTAAAACTTCTTATGCAAAATTAAAGAATCTAGTTAAAAAGAATTCTCTTGAAGCAAGAGAATTTGATGGTGTTTGGAGCTTACCTAATGGCGAAGACTACTACAAACATAGGCTACAAATTTATACAACTACAGATCTAACAGCAGATGAAATTCATAACCTTGGGCTTAAACTAGTCAAAGAAATACAGTCAGAAATCAAAAGCATTCTAACTAACGAAGGGTATGACACAAGAACTCCTTTAGCAGAATTATTTATTGAACTTAATAGTGATCCAAGATTTCTTTTTGAGGATTCAGATAAAGGAAGAGAGGCAATACTAGAAGATTATAGAAGAATTAATGAGGAAACTTATGAGATACTTCCTGATTATTTTAATGAACTACCTCAAGCAAAAGTCATTGTAAAAAGAGTGCCTATTTTTTCAGAAAAGAGTGCAGCGGGTGGATACTATCAAGGATCATCTCTTGATGGTTCGAGACCGGCAGCTTGGTATGCAAATTTATATGATATAAACGCAACACAAACTTTTAAAATGCCTGCCTTATCTTTTCATGAAGCAGTTCCAGGACATCACTTACAGAT
The DNA here is from genome assembly GCA_004321845.1 of SAR86 cluster bacterium. GTDB lineage: Bacteria > Pseudomonadota > Gammaproteobacteria > Magnimaribacterales > TMED112 > TMED112. Next base: position 15,447 of record SHBL01000007.1, read on the forward strand.
AGCATTGAATCAAGAAAATGAGAATCAAACTTTATGGAATAAATTTGGCTACAGTACCTCGGCATTTACGGAAGGATGGGCTTTATATGCTGAAAGGCTATCGATTGAGGCAGGCTTGATCAAAGATCCATATGAAATGATAGGCTCATTGCAATCTGAACTATTTAGAGCTGCAAGACTAGTTGTGGATACTGGCCTTCATGCTAAAAAATGGACTAGAGAAGAAGCAATACAATATATGATGGATAATGCTGGTGAGGTAAGAAGTGAATCAGAATCAGAGATTGAAAGATATATTGTGTGGCCCGGGCAAGCTACTTCTTACATGATAGGGAGAATAAAGATTCTAGAGTTAAGAGAAAGAGCAAAAAAAGAACTAGGCAATAGATTCAGTATTAAAGATTTCCATTCTGTTGTTCTTATGAACGGAATACTGCCCCTAACTGTGTTAGAGGCACTTGTTGATGAGTATATTCAAGAGAATAGTTAGTCTGCTAAGACCAGACTCTCTATCTCTTCAAGAATTTTAGGATTCTCTTTTAAGAATTCTGATGTTTTTGCTATCCCTTGGCCAATCTTGTCGCCTTTATAACTATACCAAGCTCCGGCTTTCTCAATGATTCCTTTTTTAACACCATGCTCGATAATTTCTGCATTTTTATTGATGCCTTTACCATACAGAATCTGGAATTCTACAACTTTAAATGGAGGGGCCATTTTATTTTTGACAACTTTTACTCTTGTTTCATTACCCACAACTTCATCACCATCTTTAATTGCACCAATTCTTCTAATATCTAATCTTACGCTTGAATAAAACTTAAGTGCATTCCCACCAGTTGTTGTCTCAGGGCTTCCAAACATGACTCCAATTTTCATTCTTATCTGATTAATAAAAATTACCAAGGTATTGGATTTCTGAATACTACCTGTGATTTTTCGTAAAGCCTGCGACATTAGTCTTGCTTGAAGACCTACGTGCGAATCTCCCATATCGCCTTCAAGTTCTGCTCGAGGCACAAGAGCTGCCACACTATCAATAACTATAACATCAAGACTTCCGCTCTTAACAAGCATATCTGTAACTTCTAATGCTTGCTCACCTGTATCTGGCTGAGATAGCAACAACTCATCTATATCAACACCAAGAGCTTTTGCATATTCAGGGTCAAGAGCATGTTCAGCGTCTATAAAAGCTGCACTACCCCCTGCTTTTTGACATTCTGCAATGATTTGCAAGGTAAGTGTAGTTTTTCCTGAAGATTCTGGACCATATATTTCGCAAACTCTCCCTTTTGGAAGACCGCCTATACCTAATGCTTTATCTAAACCAAAAGATCCAGTACCAATAGAAGGAACTTCTACAGTTTCTCTTGTTCCTAGTTTCATAATCGTTCCTTTTCCAAATTGACTTTCAATTTGCTTAAGAGCTGTATCGAGTGATTGTTTTTTTGTATCTGCCATTTTAATTCCTATAGTGTATATATATACAGTATTAGATCATATATTAATTATATAGTCTAGATAATAATAAATTTTTTAACTTTTAATAATTAATTGCAACCTTATTAATAAAGTAAAATACTCTTATGGCCTTTATTGTTACTGAAACATGCATTGAATGTAAACACACTGATTGTGTAGAAGTATGTCCAGTTGATTGTTTTTATGAAGGTGAAAACTTCCTTGTTATCAATCCAGATGAGTGTATTGATTGTGGTCTATGTGAACCAGAATGCCCTGTAGACGCAATTTATGCGGAGGATGAATTGCCACCAGACCAAATACCATTTATTGAAATAAACGAAAGACTTTCTCAGGAATGGCCTAATATCTCAGAAAAAAAAGAAGCATTACCTGCTGCCAATAAATATGCTGAATTAAAGGATAAATTAAACTTATTGAAAGAAAGTTAATTTAAATGTACCCAAACAGCTGGAACTGAACCAAATATCAAACCTGAAAAAAAGACTTTTGTTCGAATCTCATTATTTTTGAATTGATTTAAAATCTGTTTCGGTACTATTAAAAAAGATATTCCTATTCCGAGAATGAATGGCATTAAAGAGTAAAAGTCTAGTTCTTTTATGCTAACAATTATGCCCTCATAAACACCAAGAATAACCATAACTAAAGACCCGGAAATTCCTGGTAATAGAAAGGCTGTAAAGGCCAAAAGACCAGAAATTAATAGTAAAACAAAGTTATTAAAATCTAATTGAATGATAGATAAAGCAATTATCAATGCTATGAAGATCCCAATGATAAAAGCCAGTAAATGACTGAATGATTCTTTAAAAGAATGATCAAAGAAACAGTTTTTAATTACTGCTATGCCCATCACAAAAGAAAGAAATAATTTGAAGAAAAATAAGTAGGTACTCATAAGGTAATCAATAGCAAATGCTGAAAGATAAATTGAAATTGACATGCCAATTAATAATGGTGCAATGAAATTAATATCAATTTCTTTAAAAAATAGTTTTATTCCTGAGTTTAATTTAATTGGATTTACTGAATTCAAGAAGGAAATAAAACCTTTATAAACATTGAACAGACCGGCAATAGTAGCGCCTGAAATACCAGGAGTTATTTCAGCAACTCCCATGAAGAATCCTGCTATAAATCTGTGAAAGAATTTAGGCATTTGGTAATTTTCCACGTGCTTTTTCAAGATTAGTCATATCCCAAAATAGTGGAGTTACGGAAACATTCTTCTTAATGATAGCCTCAAAATCTGTGCCAGTTAGATCCCCATTTGGCTCACCAGATTTTCCAATTTTGTAGCTCACTTTATTCTCATCGCCATCAAATTCTGGTGCTAAAGGTATTCCTCTGTTGCCAAGGCGAGTAAAAGAGAAGCCTTCCAACTCATTAAAAGGCAAATTAGGTATATTTATATTGAAAACAACCCCATCGTGTACTTCATTTGAATAGTTTTCAATGACATAATTCAACATCAAATCAGTGGCTAATACAGCTGACTCATAATGCTCAAATGACTTTCCAGATATAGAGCTAGCGATTGGTGGATATTTTAATTTTCTTCCTGTAAAAGCTGCACCCAATGTGCCGGAGTGAATTACATCATCTCCCATATTTGCTCCTTTATTAATACCAGATACGATGATATCAGGTACCTCTTTCATTATTGCCATAAGACCCATAAAGACGCAGTCAGCTGGAGTACCATCAACTGAATAAATATCATCATCTAATTTTTCAATCTCGACTGATGATCTAAGTGTAATTGCTGCAGCTTGGCCGCTTTTATCATGTTTGGGAGCAATTAATGTTACTTTGTGATTCTCACTTAATTTTTCAAATAAAGCTCGAGTAATATTTGAATCGATTCCGTCATCATTTGTTAATAAAATATTCATTTGTTTAATTTTGTCACTACAAGACAAGCTGCTCCTTCATTTTTTCCAATAAAACCCATTTTTTCAGATGTTTTTGCTTTTAAACCAATATTAGCTTCAGATAAACCTGTAATCTTTGTAAGACTATTAATTATCTCATCTCGATGAGGAGTGAGTTTAGGTTCCTCAAGTATAACGATTATATCAACCTGTTTAATTGAATACCCTTTTTCCTTTATCATTTCATCGGTTAATTTGTATAGTTTGCTCCCCGAAGCATTTTTCCATTCCTCAGTATTAGGAAAATGGACACCAATATCTCCAAGACCAAGGGATCCAAGCATAGAATCAATTATGGCATGCAAAACAATGTCGCCATCTGAATGAGCGTCAAAACTAAATTTGAATGGAACTTTAAATCCACCGATCATCAAACCATCCCCATCTTTAAATCTATGGCTATCAAAACCATTGCCAATTCTTTCTTCTGGTATATCTTCGCTGACAGTTATCTTTATATTTGATCTTTCACCAGGTAAAAATCTAATCTCACCACCCGCTCTCTCAATCGCTTCAGACTCATCTCCTGGTATAAAATCATCTTTTAAACATGATTCAATAGAATCTCTTAAAAAATCTGTTAAACAAATTTGTGGAGTTTGAGCTAAATAGAATTCATTTCTATCGACACTGTTTTTAACGGAAAGAGTTTCTAAATTTATTTTTTTTAGGGCTTCGTATACTGGTATTCCATAAATCAGAGCATCTTCTTTTTCATGGTTGAAATTATTAATTAAATTAAGAATCATATCAGGACTCACAAATGGCCTAACCACATCATGCACAATAACAAGGCTATCTGAAGAAATCAGCTTTAAGCCTTCTAGAACTGACTCAGCTCTTGTAGCGCCGCCACTAATAACTTGGATTCTTTCATTCTTTATAATTTCTAAATCTAAAATATAAGTATCTTCTGAACTAACTGGAATTATAATTTTTTCAATTTCCTTAAGCCTAACGAAATGTTTTAGTGTTTTCTCAATAATAGTTTCGTTATTAATTTTAAAATATTGTTTTGGCGCATTTGAACTAAACCTAGTACCAGATCCAGCAGAAGGAATAATTGCATAAACTTTTTTATTCTGGTTCGTCATTTATATATTCTTCTTCCTCTTTAATAAGTCCCAAATTCTCTCGAGCTATATGTTCTACGTACTCATCATTATTCTTTAAAAGACTAATTTCCTCTTTCAACGATTCATTTTCATCAGAAATTTCTATAAGTTCTTTTTCTTTCTTGCTTATTAGTGATTCAATTTTTTTATTTTCATTGAAGCTAAATTGCCCATATAGGATGTCATATGCAAGTGATGCAGAGACAATTATCATAAACAACAAAATTATAAATTTTAAAAATTTTTTGAATGAGCTCATGGGTAAAGCTCATCCTCTATGATAAGCAAACGATTGTATTTTGCAGTTCTATCAGATCGTGCTGGAGCTCCTGTTTTTATTTGTTTAGCATCCACAGCTACTGCTAAATCTGAAATAAAAGTATCTTCTGTTTCACCAGATCTATGAGATATAACTGTCCCGAAATTATTTTCTTTAGCTAGAGAAATAGTCCTCATAGTTTCTGATAATGTTCCAACTTGATTGAGTTTGACAAGAATAGAGTTTGCAGCATTTTCATCGATACCTTTTTTCAGTATTTCTTCTTGGGTTACAAAAATATCATCTCCAACTACCTGGAGATTTTCATTAAGCTTTGTAAATTTTTTCCAAGAGTCCCAATCTCCTTCATCAAATGGATCCTCAATAGATTTGATTTCGTACTTTTTAGAAAGTTCTGTTATATATTCAACCATCTGATCACTAGAAAGTTTTTTTCCTTCACCAGCTAAATGATAAGAATTATCTTGATACAACTCAGATGCAGCACAATCTAAAGCAATAGAAATGTCGTCCAAGTAAACTAAGCCTATTTCTTCTATTGAAGTTATTATCGTTTTCAAGACTTCTTCTGAACTTCCCAGGTTGGGAGCAAAGCCACCTTCATCACCAACTGAAATGCTATGACCTTTGTCTGATAAATGTTTTTTAAGGTTCATGTAAACTTCGACTGATTTCATCAAGCCCTCTTTGAATAGATATTTATTTGACGGAATTATCATAAACTCTTGAATATCTACATCATTATTTGCATGACAACCACCATTCATAATATTTAGCATTGGCACAGGTATAGACATTGAGGATTTATGTCCAGATATATTTCTATAAACAATATTTAAATATTCATATAGCGGGGTATTAAGTGAATTTGCAGCTGCCCTAGAACATGCTAGTGAGATTGATAAGATTGCATTTGCACCAAGTTTTGATTTATTTTTTGTGCCATCTAGTTCTATTAATCTTTCATCAATAGCTTGCTGATCTTCAGGACTAATATCGATCAAAGATTTCAATACTGATTCTGCATTTGATGCAGCTTGAATTGTACCCAAACCTTGATATCGTGAATTATCTTTATCCCTTAACTCATGAGCTTCAAGTTTGCCTGTGGATGCTCCGCTTGGCACAAATGCAGTTCCAACACTACCATCTTCAAGAATAACTTTAGTACATAAAGTTGGTCTGCCTCTTGAATCAAGCACTTCAAAAGAAGTTATTTTTGCTATTTTCATTCTAGATGTTCTTCACAAATTCATCTAAAGCTATCACTCTTTCCATGAAACTATCTAGTTCTGACAGTTTTAGGGCACATGGACCATCACACTTAGCTTCATTAGGCTCTGGATGTGTCTCAAGAAAAAGTCCAGCAATATTCTGTGATATTCCTGCTTTAGCTAATTCATAAACATACTGGCCTCTTCCACCTGTGCTTTTCTCAAGCATGCCTGGTTGTTGCAGAGAATGCGTAACATCAAAAAATACAGGATTTCCCTCTTGCTTAAGAATTTGAAAATTGAGAGTATCAACAACAAGGTTGTTATATCCAAAAATATTTCCCCTTTCACATAAAATTACTTTTTCATTTCCAGCTGCATTACATTTTTTTACAGCATGAAACATTTCTTTGGCTGAGGAAAATTGAGGTTTCTTTATATTTATTATTTTCTTTGTTTTTGATGCTGCAACAATTAAATCAGTTTGCCTGCATAAAAAAGCTGGTATTTGTATAACATCACAAACATCTGCAACAGATTTTGCCTGATCTGGTTCGTGAATATCTGTTATTAATGGCAGATCGAATCTATCTTTAACTTTTTGAAGGCTTTCGAGACCTTCATCTAAACCTGGGCCTCTGAATGAATCTAATGACGAACGATTAGCTTTATCAAACGATGCTTTAAAAACATAATTGAAATCGTACTTTTCTGATATTTCTTTAAACTTTTCAGCTACCTGGAATAGCAGCTCATCTGATTCAATAACATTGACGCCACCGAATACCGTCAATTTACTATCGTTTGATATTTCTTTATTATTTATCTTCATTTTTTACCTCTTAATTTTACAGCTGTATTTATGAAATCATTGAATAATGGGTGGCCTTTTTTTGGTTTGGATGTAAATTCTGGATGGAATTGGCAAGCAACAAACCATGGGTGGTTATCAAGCTCAATCATTTCTACAAGATTATGCATTTCAGATCTAGCAGAAATTATTAACCCTTTTTCTTCAAGCAATGGAACATATTCTGGGTTTACTTCATATCTGTGTCTATGTCTCTCATAGATTGAGTTATTTTTATAAAGTTGTCTTGCAAGCGTGCCCTTTTTGAGTGAAGCTTTTTGAGCACCAAGTCTCATAGTGCCACCCTTATCTGATTTCTGATCTCTTTTCTCAATAGTTCCATCTTCATTTTTCCATTCAGTAACCAATGAGATAACATTATTCTTGGTATTTTTCTTAAACTCTGTACTATTAGCATCTTTAAGTTTCAGCATATTCCTTGCCATTTCAATAATTGCTATTTGCAAGCCTAAGCAAATGCCAAAATATGGTATTTTTGTTTCTCTTGCATATTTGGCAGCCATTATCATGCCTTCAATACCTCTATCACCAAAACCTCCTGGAACTAATATTGCATCAGAACCCTTTAAAGACTTTTTATAATTTTTACTGTCTAGTTCTTCTGAGTTCACAAATTTAATTTTTACTTTTGTATCGTTATGAATCCCTGCATGATCTAATGCTTCTATTAAAGAAAAATAAGCATCTTTTAAATTCACATATTTACCAACAAACGAAACTTTAACTTCATTTGAAGGTTCTAGTTTCCTTTTTACTACCTTCTTCCATTCTCTTAAATTTGGCGGATTTTTTTCGAGTTGGAGTTTAGTGGTAAGAATATTATCTAAACCTTCTTTAGCTAAGAAAACTGGAGCTTGATAGATTGTTTCTAGGTTTGGTAATGAGATTACTGTGCCTTTAGGCATAGAGCAGAATAGACCAATCTTGTCTTTACTCTCATTAGTAAGCTCAAATTCTGATCTACAAATTAAAATATCTGGCTGCACACCTAAGCTTCTAAATTCTTTTACTGAGTGTTGTGTCGGTTTTGTTTTAAGTTCTCCCGCATTGGATAGGTAAGGAACTAGAGTTAAATGTAAATAAGCGGTTTGGAAACTTTTTAATTCTAGTCCTAACTGACGAATTGCTTCAATGAAAGACTGGCTTTCAATATCTCCAACGGTGCCTCCAATTTCAACAATTGCTATATCGCAATCATTTGATGCTTCTATAATTCTTCTTTTTATTTCATCAGTGATATGAGGAATAATCTGAACTGTCTTACCTAGATATTCACCTTTTCTTTCCTTCTTTAAAACTGAGTAATAAATTTTTCCAGCGGTGAAATTATTCTTTTTAGTACATGTATTATTTATAAAACGCTCATAATGCCCAAGATCCAGATCTGTTTCAGTGCCATCTTCTAGAACAAAAACTTCACCATGCTGAAAGGGGCTCATTGTTCCAGGATCCACATTAAAATATGGATCAAGTTTTATAACAGAAACCTTATAACCTTTTGATTCTAGAATTGAACCTATCGAAGCTGAAGCGATTCCTTTCCCTAGAGATGAAACAACACCTCCCGTAACGAAAATAAACCGCGTATCTTTTAGCAAAACAAAATCCTTAAGCTATTCTAAATAATTTTTTGAGACTCTACCTGAGATATTAGCTAATAAGTTATAGGTAATTGTATTAAATTCGTCAGAAAGCTTAGATATATCTGAATCAAATCCCCAAATTTGAACAGTATCCCCAATTTTGATCGTATCGTCTTGTTCTAAATTTATCATTAAAAGATCCATATTGACTTTACCAGCAGTTTTAAAATTTTTGCCATTTATCCTAACTGTTACAGGATCAATAGAATAAGGTAGTCCATCACCATAACCAATTGGGATTGAGCCAATAAAACAGTCATGTTCTGCTAACCAAGAGCCATCATAACCAACTTTAGTGCCAGATTTTACTGGTCTAATTGATATTATTTCAGAACTTAGTGATGATACATTCTTCGTACCAAATTCATTATATTTTCCACCATAAATAGCTATTCCGGGCCTAACAATATCATTATGAGCTTCAGGGAAGTTAAAAATAGCCCCAGAATTAGCCAAACTTTTTTTGTATTCTATATTCTTTGTGACTTCATTAAATAATTTTACTTGTTTAGTTGTTTGTGGGTCGTCTTTGATACTTGATGCAGCGAGATGAGACATTAAAATTTTATCTTTAGTATCTACTCTACTGATAATCTTTAATGTTTCTTCAAATTCATGAAGATCAATCCCTAATCGGTTCATGCCGGTATTTATCTTTAACCAAAGTCTTGTCATGCTTAAATCATAGTTTTTAATTTTCTCTAACTGCCAGCTTGAATGTATAACAAAATCAAAATTTTGATCTTGAATAACTTCATAATCTTTGTTTTCATGAACTCCTTGCAGCAATAGTATGGGTTTGTTCGTGTATTTTCTTAACTCTATTGCTTCGCCCAAAGTAATTACAGAAAAAGATTCAACTTGATCATCAATTGTCTTTGCAACTTCTGATGCACTTAAGCCATAACTATTAGCTTTTACAACTGCTTGTATATCAGCATTCGTAAATTTCTTAATTACATCTATATTGTGGTTAAGGTTTGAAAGATTAATCTTCAGTTCTGTCTTGCGCATAACTATTCATTACTTCAGGAGCAAGATTATCGAACCTAGTTAATTCATCCCTAAATGATAATAGAACCCTTTTTGTTGGTCCGTTTCTGTGTTTGACTAAATTTAGTTCAGCTACAGATTTCCATTCCTCGTTTTTGTTATAAACCCAGTCTCTATAAAGCATAAAAATTAAATCAGCATCTTGCTCAATTGCACCTGAGTCACGCAAATCAGACATTTGTGGTCTTTTGTTAGGTCTTTGTTCAACTCCCCTGTTTAGCTGTGATAATACAATTACAGGAGCTTTAACTTCCTTTGCAAGCCCTTTAAGAGCTCGAGAAATATCAGATAATTCATTTACCCTATTTTCTGATCTACTAGGCATTTGCATTAGCTGGATATAGTCAATAACTACAAGACTTAACCCTCCCTTATCTCTGTATTGTTTGGCTAACCTTCTTGATTTAGCTCTAATTTCAACTGGCGATATATTAGGAGTATCGTCAATAAAAATATCTAAATCTTTAAGTTTTGCTGATTGTTGTGCTATTTTTTCCCATTGCCTATCAGTCAAGTTTGCTGACTTAACATTAGATTGAGATATGCCTGCCATAGATGCCATCATTCTTGCAGTAAGTGATTGAGATGACATTTCTAAGCTAAATACCGCTACACAACCATCTTCATTTTTTGCAATATTTTCTGCAATATTCATTGCTAAAGAGGTTTTTCCCATGCTTGGCCTGCCAGCTATGACAATTAAATCTTCATCTTGTAGTCCTTGAGTGATACCATCAACTGCTTTAAAGCCGGAAGAAAGGCCTATTAATTCGCCTTGTTTTTTTGCTAATTCATCTAACCTATCTAAAGTCTGGCCGACGTACTCATCTATTTTTTTTAAAGAATCTGTTTTTGATCTATTCTCAGAAAGTTCGAAGATCTTTGTTTCAGCATCATTTAGCAGATCATCGCTTGTTTTGCCTTTTGGATCTTTAGCAGTGCTCAATAATTCGTTCAAAACTTTTCTAAGATTTCTATCAACGGATTGCTCTTTAACTGAATTTGCATAACTATCAGCATTGAATGCAGTTATTGGGATTGTTTGTAATTCCTTAAGATAATCTACTCCCCCCACTCTTTTAAGAGAGTTTTTTCTGTCCAGAAGTTTTGAAACTGTAATATGATCAGTGGCTTTTCCTTGGTCTGCAAGTTCTTTAATGCATTCATAAATTTCTCTATGTACATCAGATTCAAAATCACCTGAGGTAATTAATGCATCAACTTCTGGATACTTCTCGACTGATAATAGTAGCGAGCCTAAAACTGCTTGCTCTAATTCTGTGTTACTTGGCATTACGTTGGTTTTACTTCTATAGATATAGATTTAACTATTTCTGGATGAAGTTCAACGTTTATTGTAAATTCTCCGACCTCTTTTATAGGTCCAGACAATAAAATGATAGATGACTTGGTAATGAAATCATGCCCTTCTGCGTGCATAGCATCTAAAATTTCATTTACACCAACTGATCCAAAAAGCGTTCCACTTTCTTGTGCATTAGCCGATATGGTTAATTTAAGATCTTTTATGCTGATTGCATTTGCTTCCGCTAAAGATAGCTCATCTTGTGCTTTTTTCAGATATTCTTCTTTCTTTTCTTCAAAATCTTTAATGTATTCATCAGTTGCAGGCAATGCTTTGTGATAAGGAAGTAGAAAATTACGTGCAAAACCAGATTTAACATCGACAATATCACCAATGTTTCCAAGATTTTTTATCTTGGTTACTAATACTACTTTCATTTGTTTTCTTCGATTTTATGTTTGTCAGTGTATGGAAGCAGGCCAAGCAATCTTGCTTTTTTTACTGCTTTTGTTAGCTTGCGTTGTTCTTTTGCATTAAGCCTTGTATATCTTGAAGAAAGGATCTTGCCATTCTCTGATATAAAGCCTTTTAGGGTATCAGGATCCCTGTAATCAATATTTATTTTTTTTTCGTCAGTCATTATGAAGTTAATTTTACGGTTAAATGTCTAAACACATTTTGATCATACCTAAATTTTTCTTCAAGTAAGCCAAGTGTTTCAGGCTCAACATTCACATCAAGGTGAACATAATTAGCATAATTCATATTATTGATAGGATAAGCAAGTTGTCTTTTTCCTAGTAACTTGGTATCAACTAAGTCACCTTTATTATCAGAGATAAGTTTTTTTAATTCGCCAATAAAATCATCTACTTCATCCATTGTATTGGGGTTTAAAAGAAGCATTAATTCGTATTTTTGCATTACAACTCAGTTCTTATCCATTCAAGCACTCGGGCTATAATACCCTTGCTTTGATTAAAGGTAAACTCTTTATCTTGTTCTAAAGCATAAAATTTTGCCAGCCCCAACAAAGCACTAAATTCAGGTTTTAAAAGTTTCGCTGATTTTTCAGGCAAATTATTTTCTGGTAACCCAATCTTAAAATTACCATTAGTCACTCTTTCTCCCAAATCTACCATTCCTTCCAGGTTCGCAGAACCTCCTGTTAAAACAAATCCTCCTGAAATATGATTAATTAATCCATTTTCTTCTAAGCAACTAACGCAGTGTCTTAATATCTTTGAAAATGAATGTTCAATTTGACCAGCAAGCATTTTTCTTGAAATTGATTGACTGCTACCAGAAACATTTATTTTAAGCATGTCTTCAGTTGCAATATCCGACAAAGCACAACCGTATTTCTTTTTAATTTGCTCAGCTTCACGTGAAGAGATATCTAATGATAATGCAATAGATTCTGTAACATAGTCTCCAGCATATGGTAAAACTTTAGAAAATAAAATTGAGTTATTTTTATAAACTGTAATGTCAGTTGTTCCAGCACCTATATCAATCAAACATACGCCTAATTTTTTTTGTTCTTGAGAAAGAACAGCTTCTGCAACACCTAATTGATTGTAGTACAGGTTTGTTACTGACAGTGAATTGGAAGCTAATCGAATACATTTTAATATATTCTCTTTTGTATTTTTTGAAAAATGAATTAAATGCGTTCGAGCCTCTAGCTTTACGCCGTTCATGCCAAGTGGATCAACAATCCCATTTTGACCATCAATTAAATACTCACTTGGCACTGCATATAGAAGAGTTTTATCATTAGGCACATTCATTGTTTTAGACATGTTTAAAGCTTTTTCTATATCTCTAATAGTTACTTCTTTATCTGATATTTTTACTTGTCCTATTGAGTTTGTGCTCGATATTTCCTCACCCGACAATCCAATATGTAATTCTTTTATTTTTTCGTTTGACTGACTTTCAATTTGGTTGATACCAGCGAGTACTGCTTTTGCAGTAGAGGAAATATTAATTATTGAGCCTCTTTTTATTCCTGAAGTCTCTACACTTGAGAAAGCTATAACTTCTGGAGTATTAGTCTCATTTTTAATTAAAATTGATGATATTTTTGATGTTCCCAGATCTAATAAGCAAATCATTTAACTATTTTTTAACACATACCCTTGGTGGTATCTTAA
>SHBL01000008.1 GCA_004321845.1 SAR86 cluster bacterium
CCAATTGATTAATATTCGAATTAATGATGCACTTCCAAATTCCCTTAGAGGATCAATCGAAAATTAAAAATTTTGTATAGCCACCAATTAAATTTTTCCAATCTTCCACCAGAGCAGTTAATGCTTTTATGTGGTGAGTTGAATAAAAACCTCAAGCAAATAGAAAAGGCATTAAAAATAAAAGTTTCTCAAAATGGAACTGAATTTAGCCTTTCTGGCAATCAAGGTGATGTTAAAATGGGCATCACAGCGCTAACAGATTTAAAACAAAAACTAGAATCTAATTCAACAATTACTCCAGATATTATCCACTTGAGTCTTCACACAGCTAAATTTTCTGATGGTGATAAAACTGATACAAATGTAGTGCATATAAAAACACCAAGAGCTTCAGTGACAGCCAGAGGTAAAAATCAAAAAGAATATCTTGAAAACATAGCAAGCTCTGACTTAACTTTTGGAGTTGGACCTTCAGGTACAGGCAAAACTTTTTTGGCAGTAGCAAGAGCAGTCGATGATTTAATAAATGAAAGAATTAGAAAAATAGTTCTTGTCAGACCAGCTGTAGAGGCTGGTGAAAAGCTTGGCTTTTTACCAGGTGACCTGAGTTCAAAAATAGACCCATATTTGAGGCCCTTATATGATGCTTTACACGATATGCTTGGAGCAGAAAGAGTAAATAGGCTTGTTGAACGAGATATTATAGAAATAGCACCCCTTGCTTATATGAGAGGCAGAACATTACGTGAAGCATTTATAATTATGGATGAAGGTCAGAACACGACTATAGAACAAATGAAAATGTTCTTAACTAGGTTAGGTTTTGGTTCAAAAGCAGTTGTAAACGGTGATCTTAGCCAAATAGATTTACCAAAAACTACAAAGTCTGGCTTAAAACATGCCATTGAGGTATTAAAAGATGTTGAGTCCATTAAATTTACAAAATTTACAGCAAGAGATGTGGTAAGGCATTCGTTAGTACAAGAAATAGTAGAGGCTTATGATAATTTCGAATAAGAAATTAAAGGTAGAGTTTTTCAAAGAACCTGAATATGTCAAAGAAAGAAGCACTGAATTAGAAAATATCTTACAGGAATTTACAAGCTTCTTTTCCTTAGAGAAAGTAAATATTGAAGCAAGTTTTTGTACATCTAAAGAAATACAAAAAATCAATAAACAGTTTAGAGGCAAGGACAAAGCTACCAATGTTTTATCTTTCCCAGATAAAGAGCTGATTAAAGTTTCAAATACTTGTATTGGGGAGATATTGATTTGTAATGATGTCTTAGAAAAAGAATCAAAAGAACAAAATAAGAATATGTTTGATCATTTTGTGCATCTAACAATACACTCCATGCTTCATATGGTCGGATATGGGCATGATGAAGCAAATGATGCTATATTAATGGAAAATAAAGAAGTTAAATTTTTATCTAAAATTGGAATATCTGACCCTTATAAATAATGCCTGACGAACCTTCGCAATCTATCTTTTCTTTTATAAAAAATTTATTCAAACGTAGTGATAATGATATACAAACAAATAAGAGTATTGAGCCTGAAGACGAAAGGATAGAAGAACTGATTGAAAATGTTCTCAATATAAGAGATTCAATAGTTAAAGAAATAATGATCCCAAAGGTAAATATCTCTTACATTAAAGAATCAGACGAACTTAGTGAAATTTATACTGTAGTAAATGAAACTAAGCACTCAAGATATCCAGTTTTTGATAGTGAAAATAATAGCGCTATTGGGATATTACATGTGAAAGACCTTTTGGGGGCAGCTGAGGATGGTTCTTTTGAACTAGCTAAGATCCTAAGAGAAGTTAAACATATTCCAGAGTCTCAATCAGTAACCTCATTGCTTGAAGATTTTAAAAAAGACAGAGTTCACTTAGCTATTGTGTTGGATGAGTATGGGATGATTTCTGGATTAATAACTATTGAAGATATTCTCGAAGAGATTGTTGGTGAAATTGAAGATGAATTTTATGAAGAGAAAAACAATGAAATTATTAAAATAAATGACCAAGAATTTATAGTATCGTCAACGATCGAAAAAGAAAAATTTGAAGACTTCTTTTCTAAAAAATTAAACTGTCCTGAAGCAGAAAGTTTAGGAGGGTATGTTCTTAAGGAGTTTGGGCACCTTCCAAAAGTAGGGGAAAAAATCCTCGTTGATAATCTAGAGATGACAGTAACCTCAGCTGACCAAAGAAAAATAAAAAAAATTACAGTACGTAAAGTTGATTAAATATTTTTTTGCAGGCTGGTTTTCAGCTATTTTATTTTGGAGTTTTTCTATTGCATGGCTTTTTGATGCAGTAAATTACTATGGAGCAGGAAATTTTCTAAGCGGTTTCATTACTATTCTTCTAGTTTGCTATATCTCCATATACTTTGGAATTTTCACTATGGCTATGAAATATTTTCAAAACAGTAAATATAGAATTCTGGTTTTGCCGTCAATATTTTTTTTATTAGAATGGCTAAAGTCTTGGGTGATATCAGGTTTTCCTTGGCTGAATCTAGGTGCTCTTAATGAATATCTCTGGGGTGCATTACCAATTGTAGGTGCTGCTGGAACTTCTTTTATTATTATTTTAGTAATAACTCTATTCATGGAAAAAAATAATATAGTCGTCACACGCTCTGTTGGGCTGTTGTTATGCATTCTTATGGTATTTGGCCCTGGATATAATCAAAAGAGCGGGAAGGAGCAGTTAAGTATTTCAGTTATTCAGCCACTTAATTCAAATATATATGAAATTATTACTATGACCAATGAAGCAGAAGCAGATTTGGTTATTTGGCCGGAGGCAGTGGCTTTTTATGACAAAAAAATCTTGGACTCACTAGATAATAAAAATGTTATTGGTGGTTTTTTTAGAGAGCAAGATCAAAAAATTTATACATCAGCAATAAATCTTGAGACTCAGCACTTTTATGATAAAAGAAATTTAGTGCCATTCGGCGAGTTTCAGCCCTTTGGTGAGTTGCTTTCATCTTTAAATGATTTCTTTAATATTCCTAATTCTCAATTAGACAGAGCCCCACGTAATCAAAAAAAAGCAGACTGGTCAGCACTAGTCTGTTGGGAATTAGTTTTCAATGATACTTTTACAAATAGAGTTAAGGGCACAAATTATATTATTCATATGAGTAACGACTCGTGGTACGGGGATGGTATGGCAGAGCAGCATTTAAAGCATGCAAGGATGAGAGCGGTAGAATCTAATAAGTGGGTTGTAAGATCAACAGTAGATGGTATCTCTCAGATAATTAGCCCCAGACCCGAAGAATCTTCTGAAAAGCTCAACAAAAAGAGTAAAGGCTCACTAACTCATACCATCACACTGAATAACAAAGATACCTTTTATGTAAAACATGGAGATCTTCCGTTACTAATTATTTCATTTTTATTTTTGGCATTGGGCGTAATTAATAGAAGATATGAAAATTAGATTTTTATTTATAATCATATTAATGTCTCAACTAGAAGCTAAGCAAATAGAAATATCAATTGAAGAGCAAAAGCTTTATTTAAGCGAATCTGGAAATCTAATAAAAGAATACAAAATTTCGTCATCAAAGTATGGGGAGGGATCTAAAAATGGCTCTTATAAAACTCCCTTAGGCAAGCACAAAGTTAAAAGGATGATAGGAGAAGGGCAACCAAATGGGATGAGGTTCATAGCTAGGGTTCCAAATGAGGTTTACCCTATCTATTCTAAAGAGAAAGTATTTGTGAGTGATGATGTCGTTCAGTCTAGAATTATATGGCTTACTGGATTAGAGGAAGGCATCAATAAAGGGCCAGGCATAGATTCATATACAAGATACATCTATATACATGGAACACCAGAGGAATGGCTATTAGGGCAAAAGGCATCAAAAGGATGTATTAGAATGTCAAATTCAGATGTTATTGAATTATTTGATCTTCTGAAAGGCAATGAAACTGTCCATATCTATAAATGACAGCTATTAATATAAATAATTAACATTTATTTATAAAAACTATTGATATTATAAAATAACTATCTATTATAGATGATATTAGTCAGTCTCTCCTCTCCCCCCTGACTGACAAGCTAGGGGCTTCGGCCCCAAGCATTTTGAGAAAATTATGGATAAATTTGCTGATAACATAGAACTTGTAATACTTTTCACCATCTTTGCAGTCTTGCTGCTTGGTATTTCCTCAGTCTAAACTCATATATAATAATTAAAGGTAATAAATATGAACAAAATATTATTTCTATTCTTTTTATTTTTTGGGCTACAGGCATCGGGATGTAACGATCTATTGGATACTGATGTAAAAATTCTTAATGAAAAAGAGTTTAAAAATTTATGTGAATATAGCGATCACACTATTTTAGTAGTAAACACTGCAAGCAAATGTGGTTTTACATACCAGTATGAGCAACTAGAGACATTACAAAGAAGATTTAAGGATAAAAAATTTACTGTCTTAGGTTTCCCATCAAGAAACTTTATGGGACAAGAATTCAATGACGAAGAAAAAGTAAGTGAATTTTGCAAAGCAACTTTTGACATCACTTTCCCACTTTTTTCAATAGCTAATCTAAAAAACTCAACTAACCATCCGTTTTACAAAAAATTATATAAATTAACTAGGGAAAGGCCTTCTTGGAACTTTCATAAATACTTAATCACGCCTGCTGGGGAAATTAAAAGTTTTTCTCATAGAATTGATCCTGAAGATGAACAAATAGTGAGCGCTATTCAAGACTCTATTAATCTATAACCCAGTTCAAGCCCAACCACTACTACTGATGGTTTATTTATTGAAAAAATTCCTACATCTACAATCCCGTCTATAGAAAGAATCTGTTTTTCAGTCTTATTAGGATCCTCTATTTTAAAATCATGTATGTCGTATAAATAATTACCGTTATCGCTTAATCTTTCTCTTTTTGTTACATTTTTCGAGAAATTATGAAGAGATAAACAAGCAGCATCGGATTTTTTAATGCTAATTTCAACAGGAAGAGGAAAATCACCTAAACAGTTCACTAGTTTTTTATCATCAACAATACAGAAAAATTCTTTAGACTGTTTAGCAAGCTTCTTTTCATTCGTATGCGCTCCACCACCACCCTTAATTAAATTTAGATTTGAATCAACTTCGTCTGCTCCATCTATATAAATATCAATTGAACTACCAGATTTATATTCACATACAGTAAAACCTAAGTCAGTTAAGAGTTTTGTGGTTCTCTCTGAGCTTGAATATAAATCTGAAACCTTTTCTTTTAATTTTGGTAAAAATTCTTTTGTAAAATAATCTGTAGTGCTTCCAGTCCCAATTCCCAGCACAAGTGGTCCTTTTTTCTCTTTGAGCATGTTGTATGCTCCAAGTGCAGCATTAAATTTTTTAGACATATACCCCTTTATCAGTAATTATCATATCCAATCTTATATCTTGCTTAGTTTGAAAATTTATTTCACTCTTCAGGCAATCATAACCTAGACCAATAAGAATTGGTTTATTCTTTGCTTTGGTAAATGGTGAAAAGGTTTTGTCATAAAAGCCACCCCCATAGCCAATTCGAAATAACTTTTCATTAAAAGCAATAAGAGGTACTAAGAAAAGATCAAGCTCATCTAATTGTGCTTCTTTTGAATGGACAGGTTCTTTGATTCCAAAATTATTTATAAAGAAATCATCTGAATCTTTAAAAAAATTGAGTTTCTGCTTATTAATTTTTGGATAAAAATACTTTTTACCTTCAATATTTTTAATAATTACCTCATTATTTATTGGATAATAACTTCCGATATTAGAAGCCTGTGTATATTCATTTTGGGTCAGTAGGGTATTATTTATTGAAGCCGACAAGGTTTTAACTTCATTGTCTGTTAAGTTATCTCTTATTTTTTTATATGCTTTTCTTAGACTAATCTTAGACATCTGAACCATTGTTTTCAGTCACCCTGAACCCAAAGGTCAGGTGGGCAACTCTTTTACCTAGTAAGGCCTCCTTATTATAGTAACGCACAGCTAAATAAAATCTGTTTCCCTAAATTTATAATATCGGTTCTAAAGTAAATTCTGAAAACCGATGATTCAGACAATTTAAATATAACTATTAAAATAGATTTTGTAATTATTGATTAAGAAATATTTCTATTTTTTTTATCAGCTCAGACATTTGATCATTTGATTCTGTATTATCTTCTGATTTTTCTGTGATTAATTTTTCGTTTTGTATGGCTAATTGTAATGCTGAATAGACAATTGCTTCATCAAGCTGTTCATCTGTATGTTCTATATTTTCAATTAAGCTAATTATCTTTTTTTCTGCCTTTTTAAAAGGCACATAGTCATTAAATGGGATCATAAAAGAAAATTTCCTTTCTTTTATAAATAGTTCTACTCTTTGCTCATTCATCCTAGAGATTTGCCACCATCGATATTTATATTTCTTCCAGTCATATATGAATTTTTAGTTAAAAGATAATCAATAATAGAAACTATATCTCGCTCGTTACCTATTCTCTTCATTGGAATACTTGCCAGAATATTATTCTTTTTTTCCTCGGAAGGTTCGTTCACATCCCATAAAATAGCACCAGGGCTTACTGAATTAACAAGAACATTTGGAGCAAGCTCTTTAGCTAAAGATTTGGAAAAATTAATTAAACCCGCCTTTGCTGCAGTATAAACAGAGTAATCTTTAAGTCCTTGTTCAGCATGAATATCGGCGATATTAATAATACTGCCATTATTTTTTATGAGTTCATCAGAGCAAATTTTTGATATAAAAATAGGCTGGTATAGGTTAGAGGAAGTTAATTTAACCCAATCATCATGTGAAGTCTCGCTAAGTTTTTTTGGATAAAATGTTGATGCATTATTTATCAGCCCTGTTAGACCATGAATATTCTTTTCTAATTGCACATAAAAATTTGCACATGATTCTTTGTTATCGAAATCACATGCAATTATCTGACAAGATTCAGGCCGTATACTATTGAGTGATTCTTTTATTTTTTCTGCTTCAGTTTTAGAAGATCTATACTGAAAAACTACATCCCATCCAATTGAATGAAAATGCTCAACTAGAGCTTTACCTATGCGTTGCGCTCCTCCTGTTATAAAAACTTTATTCTTCATGCTTTCTTATAATTTGTTTAAGCTCTTCTATTTTAACAGCTTCGATATCATTATTTTGTGTTGAACATATTTCTCCAAAATTGAAATTAACATATTCTTCAATAATAGCGACGCATTCTTTTTGAATTAAGGGAAAAAACTCTAAAGTAAACTTTGCGCTCTCTAAGTTGTTATTGGAAAAGCCACTAAAGAAATTAATTTTGTAGTCTATATGTTCGTTTAATTTATAACCTGAGAAATGTTGCCACATTTCTAGTTGCTTTGAAAAACTTTTTGGTATTTTCAAATATCGTGCAAATTTAAAATTATTAGCTTCAGCCATTTCACTCCATTTTATTTCAGGAACATCTGATTTAAATTTAGGAATTTTCTCTATTTCTGAAAACCAAGGCTCCGATAAACCATAATCTTTTATAACAGTTAAAAATTCTTCGAATTTACCATTTAGACTTTTAGCTACTTCTCCAAACACTCTTTCGCTTGATAGGTGATGCAACTCACCTGTTTTTGAGATTGCGTGCAATACATCTTTTGTTGAGTGATGTATCTCAAATTCAGGTAGCTGTGATTTAAATCTAGCAATTCTTAGAGCTCTTAGAGGGTCTTCATAAAAAGCATCTGACACATGCTTAAATACTTTATTTTGCAGATCAGTTTGACCGTTATAAGGGTCTATAATCTGGTCATTATCGTCTTTAGCCATAGCATTTATCGTTAAATCTCTTCTGCTTAGATCTTCTTCTATAGTTACATCAGGTGTGAAAATAAACTTGAATTCTTTATGGCCGTGACCTGATTTGATCTCTTTTCTAGCAAGTGCATATTCTTCATTAGTAGTAGGGTGCAAAAAAACAGGAAAATTTTTTCCTACCTGTTTATAACCAAGATCTAGCATTTCTCTTATTGAAGAGCCTACCACTAACCAATCAGTATCTTTTGATTTTAAGCCTAATAGCTCATCTCTTATTGCACCACCAACCTTATAGATCTTCATCTTGAATCCACAGTAATTATTGATTTATCTTCAATATTTATTGCTGCTAAGGAGCCACCCCAGACACAACCTAAATCGATGCCCTTAATATTATTGTGATTTGTGACCCCATTGAGCGCCGCCCAATGACCAAATATGACATTCTCAACATCATTTAAGACTTTATGCTCATATGAAAACCAAGGCTGGAATTTTTTTGAGCCCGATTTTTTAAGCTTAGTTTGAAGGTCAAGCCTATTACTATTAGAAAGAAACCGCATCCTTGTAAAAACATTAATTAGATATCTTCTTCTATTCTTTTTATTTGTTGATTTTGATATTGCTTTGCTGCGATCACTATACATTGTCATAAAAAATTCCTCAGGATCACTTTTTAGGCTTTCTGTTAACTCTTCATTCGCACTCAAAGTATCTGAAAGAGACCAGGAAGGGAGTAATCCAGCATGAACCACTAAAGACTTTTTATTATTATTTGATAGAACCTTAGAAAAAGGGAATTGAGAGAAATAATCTATTATTTCTACTGCCTTATTCTTATTAATTATTTTTGTCATAGTATCTTTTTTATTGTTGTGCTGTTTAGCACCAATCAGAATAGCCAGAAGGTGTAAATCGTGATTGCCCAGTACACTTTTAATATTATTTTCTAAGACATAATCTAGAACTTTTTCAGATTCTGGCCCCCTATTGACCAAATCTCCTACACAGTAAAATTTATTTTCTTTATTGGGATCAATAAGCTTTATTAAACTTCTGAATTCTTTATAACAGCCTTGAATATCGCCAATTATAAATTTAGATTTGGCTTTCATACTGCATTAGTATTTCAAAATAATCATTAATCTCAAGTTCTTCTGCTCTGCTATTTAAATCAAAGTTAAATTTAGAAGAGTCAACGCTAAGATTTTTAAGGGCCGTAGATATCTTTTTTCTTGGGTTTGCAAAACAAATAGTTAAAACTTTTTTAAAGTTGCTATAGCTTGGTATGTATTGCTTGTATTGCTTGTGAGGAGTAATTTTTATCACTGTTGAGTTTACCTTAGGCGCTGGATCAAATGCTTCAGGAGGGATATCAAAAAGAGGCTCAACATCACAAAAAAATTGACTCTGAATAGATAGCTTCGAAGATTTTGAACTTTTTATAAACCTATTCGCAAGCTCTTTTTGTATTAAAAAAATGCAGTGTTGATAGTTAAGATTAGACTCAATAATTTTAATGATGATTTGAGATGAAACATTGTATGGTAAATTGCCCATAATAATATTTTCATTTATAAAAATATCTCTCAAATCTACGTCTAAGAAATTCTTATTAAACACTTCAAAGTCTGAACTAATGTATTTCTTCTTAAGAAATTCACAAAATCTATTATCAAGTTCAAAAGCTTTTAAATGTTTTGAGTTTTGAAGAATTAATTCTGTTAAAGCCCCATCTCCTGGCCCTATCTCGACCACATTCTTAGTTTTGTTAATTTGTGAGGTAGTAATTATTTTATCTAGATAAAAAATATCCTTTAAAAAATTTTGACCTAACGATTTTTTAAGTTTCATGCCTATTTAAAGAGATACGCATTGCTTCCAACATGCTTTCATTGTTAGCTGAATAGTCGGCAGCAATATTTTCCGCAGTTCCATGATCAACTGATACTCTTAAAAAAGGTAGGCCTAGTGTTATGTTTACAGTTTTATTGAAATCCAATGTTTTAATAACAGGCAGAGCCTGATCATGGTACATGGATAGCACCGCATCGTAATTACCAGCAGCAAATGCTGTATCAGCAGATACTGGCCCAATAGCATCATAACCATTATCAATAAGTTCATTTATAGCCGGAGATATTACTTCTTTCTCTTCATTACCAATCGTTCCAGATTCTCCTGCATGTGGATTAAGACCTAAAACCCCAATCCTGGGTTTAGATATTTTGAAAATATTCTTTAAACCATTATCTAAAAGTTTGTACTTTTTTAATATAAGTTCTTTTGAAATAGAGTTAGATACTTGGGATAAGGGTATATGTGTAGTGATAATTCCCAAGTGGAGAGCTCCATTAGAGAGAAACATAAGAACTTCATCTGATTTGAATCTAGTTTTTAAAAATTCTGTATGGCCCGAAAAATTTTTTTCATAAGAACTTAATACTTTTTTATTAATAGGCCCTGTAACAAGACAGGATTTATTCTTTTCAGATAAATCTGAAGCTTTTTTAAGACAGTCTAAAATATACTTTGCATTTGCTTCTTTCGGAGACCCTAAATCGTAATCATGACAACCATCTACATTTAATATATTTATTGCTTCATTTGATATGTCAGTTTTATTTAAGATTAGATTGATTTTATAGCTTTGATTTAGATTTTTTAACGTCTTCTTAATAACATCTTCGGATGAAACAACTATAAATGATGAGAGGTTTTCGTAGATTTCAGGTGATTGAAGAGATTTTATAAATACTTCAGGACCAATACCAGAAGGGTCGCCTAACGATATATATGCAGGCTTACTAGTCAAGCTCCTTAATCTCTATAAATGCGTCAGCTCTTAACTCTTGTAGATCTGTCTCTAGTTCTTCTTCAAACTTTCTATTGAATAAATAAGAAAAAGCTCTGTCTTCTATTTTTTCTTTTGTCTTGTCTTCAACTCTAGTCCCCATAACCTCTAAGATATGCCATCCAAATTGACTCAAAAAGGGATCTGTCAGCTCATTTAAGTTTGATTTAATCATTTGTCTTTCAAATTCATCATCATAGACACCTTCACCTGCCCAACCAAGATTGCCGCCTTCTTGTTTTGACCCTGGATCATCTGAATATTCTGATGCAACATCAGCAAAACTATCTCCAGACTGAATTCTTTTTTTCAATTCAGTTATCAGAGCTTCACTTGCATCTTCTGGTCTGATTCTATTTGGTATTAAAAGTATATGTCTCACATCCCATTGCTTTTCAAAAGTAACTGTTGGGCCTCTTTTATCTTCTAAGAATAGTAAATGTTCGCCTGCTCCACTTTTAATAGGCTCAGATAGCTCACCAATTTTCATATTTTTGAGGGATACAGAAAATAATTCAGGAAAAGCAGGCAGTTTTCTCCACCCAAGATCTCCAGTTCCATTATCTTCAGAGAGTTCTGATATGAAATTATCGATATTAATTCCATCAGCCAAGCCTAGAAGAACTTTTTCATAGATAGCTTGAGCCTCTTGAGAAGAATTATTACGTATCAATATTTGCTTTACTTTAAGCTCAGGGCCAAGCTGGTTTTGAGCTTCTTCAGTATTTAAGAAATTATCTAACTCTTCTCTACTGATTTGTATTTTGTTTTGAATCCTACCTTGCTGCACTCTATTAATTTTTAAGCTTTTTCTTATCTCTTCTCTGAGTTCTGAGTAAGAATCTCCTCTTTCTTCAACCACTTTAATAAAAGCTTCAATATCAAGATTATTCTGTTGAGCAAGTCTTTTAACTGTTACATTTAGCTCTTCGTCACTTATTTTAATACCAACTTTGTCAGCAATTTGTAATTGAAGTTCACTTATTATTAGTTCGTCTAAGACATCTTCCCGAAGCACTTCATCAGAGGGAATCTTTTGTCCATTGAGAGTTGCATTCTTTTTAAATTCTGACATTTTTTGTTGAATATCAGATTCCAAAACAACCCCATCATTTACAATAACGGCAACTCTATCTAATTCTTGTGCAAACACAGAACTCGCAAAGAGCAGAAGGGCAAAAATTCTAGTTAAAAAGTCCATTATTTATAATATTATCTATTGGAGTAAGTATATTTGTAAGTCCAACCAACTCAAATTCAAAACTAAGGTTATTTTTTACTTTAGGATTAGTCAAATATATTAAATCATAATAAGACATTTCAGCATAATTGGGATCAACAAATGGGAAGAATCTAGCTCTTTCCATGCTAAGTCTTAACCTTAGACAATCATATTGCCACTGAATGCCTAAAATATTTTCATTAAGTGTTTTTTCTTGTTTTGAATATTGAGCCCT
Source organism: SAR86 cluster bacterium (assembly GCA_004321845.1). Lineage (GTDB taxonomy): Bacteria > Pseudomonadota > Gammaproteobacteria > Magnimaribacterales > TMED112 > TMED112. The sequence goes on from SHBL01000008.1 coordinate 12,155, forward strand.
TGAAAATACCTGAAAACTTTGAAAGTCTTTTTTGAATTTCAAAACATAATTATCAAGTGGTTGCAGTGGATAACTTGAAGGAATTATATTGTTCTTTTGTAACGACAATAAAGTCTTTTCATCTGAGTATTTCAAGCCAATCATTTGTGCCATAAAGTCGCTTTTCTCATAGCTATAATTTCCTTTAGCAAAGAAATTAAAATTTTTATTTTTAGTATTTACTGAGAAAAAAATTGGTTTTTTTTCATAAAACTTTTTGAAGATCATACTCTCATTCTCAAAATTATATTTTTCATAGATATTAGTGGATAAAGAAAAATTCACTGCAGCTGTTTCCCAGCTTTTAAGCAGGAATATTTTTCTAGAATTAGTTCCTCTATCTTTGCCTACCCAAGGGTCAAGTGAAATATTTGATTCAGGTGATGGTAAAATTGGATACGAGTCCAGAATAGGCAATGTACTTTCTTCCCCAAATGAAGACCACAATAATCCTATTTTTAGACTTCTGTCCTCTAAAGTAGAAAAAACTTGCGAAGTAGCAAGGCTATTTGAATTTATCGTCTCATCGGAATCTTTTAAATTATATTCCCTTCTAGAAAGTAAATATTTGGCAGCATATTCAAAGTTGTCATAGTCAAAATTTTTCGACAATTCTATATCTCTAGAAATCCGCTCAACATCATTAAAAATTTGATAAGGCATTGTTACATCTTGAGATGTATTATTTGAAAATTTTGCATATTCTGAGCTTAGGTCAAGCAACCAACCATTTATATTAAAAAACCTTTCATACAATAAGAAATCTTTTGAGTGGGATACTGGTCTTAAGGCACCAATATTAATAAAGTTATCAGAAACTATTGAAATATTTCTATTATCCTTCAGAAAAGAAAGGCCTATAGATTGTTTTAAGTCTAGGCTTCTCCTATTTATGTCTAGGTATCTATAGCCATAATTTTGAATAAGTGAATTACCGCTAAGATCAGAATAATCAAGAGTAAGTGAAATGAATTCGCTGAGATTAAAGATTGAATCTATATCATAAACCCACGAGCTGTTTTCATCATCTAAAGCTAGGCTTTGAAAATTAAAGTTGTTACTGCCATCGTCAAAAGCAAAATCAAGTGAAAGACCAAAAGAAGACTTCGAATAGATTGGCTCCATAACAAATTGCGAATTTTCTGATTTTGTCTTGAATTTATAGCTAATATCTAGATTGGAATCGGTAACCCCTAAGTTTGGAATATTAAAACTTTCATCTTCATTTAGACTTACTTCACCAAGCCAAAAAATTGGAACATCAAATATTCTTAGTTTGGTATTTTGAATCGTAAGATTTTTATCCAGAAGCTGAGCATTTTCTGCAGTTAAAGCCCAGACTGAACTATTTTTACATGAAGTGACTTTAACATTTGTTAATTCTAGCTCGTTCTCATTACTTTTTGCTTTATCAAAAGTTAAGTTAATATTATCTGAAATCTCTATGTCACCTTGCTGAATCTGAACATCAGGAGCAATATCATCACTACATTCTTCGCCAATAATGAGTGAACTAAGAAATATTATTGCAACAAGGAGATTATTAACTTTTTTCATATGCTTGTATTATAGGACTTATACTATTAAAAAAAGTTTTATGAACCTTAAAGATAAAGTAATTTTCATGACTGGAGGAAGCAGAGGTATTGGGTTATCTATTGCTTTAAAAGCTGCGAAAGATGGTGCAAAAATAGCGATTGCAGCAAAAACCATTGAACCGCATCCAAAACTAGAAGGAACCATATTCACCGCTGCTGAAGAGATAAGAAAAGCAGGAGGAGAAGCTTTACCAGTGCAGTGTGACATCCGTTTTGAAGAAAGCGTAAAAAGTGCTATTGATCAAACTGTATCAGAATTTGGTGGCATTGATATTTGCGTTAATAATGCATCTGCAATAAGCCTAACCCCCACACTACAGACAGATATGAAAAGATATGACCTTATGCATAATGTTAATGGAAGAGGGACATTTTTAACAAGCAAACTATGTATTCCGCATTTACTGAAGTCCGATAATCCACATATTATGAATTTATCTCCACCATTAGATATGGATCCAATATGGTTCCAGGGATCGCTGGCATACACTATGGCAAAATTTAATATGAGCATGTGTGTATTGGGGATGGCAGCTGAGTACCAGGGAAAAATTGGTGTTAATGCTTTATGGCCAAGAACAGCTATAAAAACTGCAGCTGTATCGAATGTTTTGGGTGGTAATGAAATGTTTGAAAAGTCCAGAAGCCCGGAAATAATGTCTGATGCTGCTTATATTGTTTTCAACAAAGACCACAAAACATTTACTGGCAATTTTTTAATAGATGATACGCTCTTAGCTGAGCATGGTGAGACTGATTTCAGCAAATACGCAGAATATCCATTTGACGAATTAATGCCTGATTTTTTTGTGCCAGTAGATGGTTATCCAGTACCCAAAGTAGTCAAAGAGAGTTGAATAAAAACTTAAAAGAAATAACTGACTGGTTAAGCAGCGTAATTGGAACACAAAACTTCAACTTAGAACCATTAAGAGAAGAGGCAAGCAGTAGAAAATATTTTCGAATTAGCACAGATGAAAAAACTTTTGTTCTGGTTGATAACTCTGAAAATAAAGAACAAGCAGCAAAATTTTTATATTCTTCAAAACTTCTAATAAATTCATCTGTAAATATACCTGAGACTTATGCATTTTCAGAAGATTTAAGATTTATGCTTATACAGGACCTGGGCGAGCATACATTAGATGCTCCTAGTGATGTTGATGATAAGGAAATATTGCTTAAAGCTCTTAAGCAATTATCTTTAATATATTTCTGCGACCAAGATATTTTAAAAAGTTGCACAAAGAACAGCTTGTTTGAGCAAACAGAGGCTTTTAGTGAATTTTGTTTAGAACAGGGCTGTAATGAAAATGAAATAAAGGCTCTTGAATCATTAAGAGAACAACTTGTAGAAGATTTATTAAACCAACAATTTATACCAGTTCATAATGACTTTGAACGTAGAAATTTAATGATATATAGAAATGAGCTTTTTGTAATAGATTTTCAAGATTTAAATGTTGGGCCAATAGGCATAGATCTAGCATCTTTATTATTTGAACACGATATGGATTATCCAAAAGAACTTTTAGAAGAAGTATTAAGCATACATATTAGAAATTCAGGCTTACAAATAGAAGCAGATGAGATGATGAATCATATTATGGTGGCACTCAGTCATAGATCTATGAGAATTGTTGGAACATTTAATAACTATTTTAAGAATGGAAAGCTTCTTAACAGAAAAAAAGATATTAAAAAATTCTTATCCAGGATTTGTTTAGGGTTAGGTTATTTAGAAAAACCGCAGCTAAAAATTATAGAAAAAATATTATGAAAGCAATGATACTGGCAGCAGGATTTGGAAAAAGACTAGGAGTTCTAACTAGAGATATTCCCAAACCTCTAATTCAAATAAAAGGAAAAGCATTAATTGATTATCATTTAGAGAAATTAATATCAGCTGGTTTTAGTTCAGTTTCTATTAATGTTCATTATTTAGCAGATAAGATTATTGATCATGTTCAATCAAAATTTTCTGGGAAAATAGAACTAATTTTTAGTCATGAGGAAAATATACTTGGTACAGGTGGCGGTGTTTATCAGGGAACTTCAAGTTTTGGTCAAGAGGATATATTGATAATAAATTCAGATATATTTTCAGATTTTGATTACAAAAAATTTCTTGATAAAAAATCAAATATTCTTTTTGTGACTAAAGCAAAAAATGATTTGATCGGAGATTTTTCTGTTGTAGATGGTTATGTCGATATTGCAAATGAAAAAGATTTTATATGGACAGGATTCAGTATAATTAATAGATCAATTTTTAAGGATATAAATCAGATAAATTTTCATTACTGGCAAGATTGTTTAAAAAAAATTGCTGCTAGAAGAAAACTGTACGCAGAAATACTAGATATAAATTGGTATGATGTCGGTAGCCCTGAAACACTACAGAAATTGAATAAATAAAGTGAAAAATATAATAGCCCCCTCAATTCTCTCTGCTGATTTTTCCAGATTAGGCGAAGAAGTTGAAAATGTGCTCAAATCAGGAGCAGATTGGATACATTTTGATGTAATGGACAACCATTATGTTCCAAATCTAACGATTGGTCCTATGGTATGTAAGTCATTAAGAGATTACGGAATTAAGAATTTTATCGATGTACATTTAATGGTACAGCCAGTTGATTCATTAATAGAGATGTTTGCTGAAGCAGGCGCAGATTTAATTTCCTTCCATCCAGAAGCATCAGAAAATTTAGATAGCTCTATTGCTCGAATAAAGGAACTTGGTTGCAAGGTTGGTTTTGCTGTTAATCCTGCAGAGGACCTCACATACGTAAAAAAGTATATAAACGATTTAGATTTAGCTTTATTGATGTCTGTTAATCCTGGATTTGGTGGCCAAAAATTCATTGAATCTGTTCTACCAAAAATTACTGACATGCGGACAATAATTGATGAATGTTCAAATGAGGTAAGATTAGAAGTTGATGGTGGAATAAACCCACAAAATATAAAGAGTGTTTGTGATGCTGGAGCAGATACTTTTGTTTTAGGTTCAGCAATTTTTAATACAGATGACTATGCGAGTACTATTACTAATCTTCGTAACAATATCGGTTAATGCCAATCAAAGCTTTATTCAAGCAAGTATTAGTGGCAAAACAATTCAACTAGAAGTAGCCAACACACAGGCTTTAAGATCTCAAGGTCTAATGGGAGTTAATGAGCTTGCAGATAATCAAGGAATGATTTTTATTTGGCCCGGAGCTGCAAGAAGATGTATGTGGATGAAGAATACTTATATTGAACTGTCAGTAGCTTTTATCAATCGAGAAAAGAAGGTTGTTGAAATATTTGATTTAGAACCTGGAAATCTTGATTCAGTTTGTTCTGTTAGCAGAGATATAATAGCGGCAGTTGAAATGAAAAAGGGTTGGTTTAGCAAAAATAAAATAGAACTTTTTTCTAGTATTGCATTACCTTAGAAATAACGACTAAGTGTAGTCATTATTTTTGAAGTTGCGGTCATCATGCCTTTAACAGGCAACGGGAGCTCCTCACTTCCATGATCTTTTGCTTCCTGACCATGAATTTCTTCTTCTTCTAACATTTTTTCAAGAATTTCCCTGCTCTTTTCATCTTTGGGAGACATTTCTTGCAGATGTCTTTTTAAATGTTCAACAACTTGTTTTTCAGTCTCTTCAACAAAGCCTAGACTGGTGCCATCACCAATTAATGCAGCCACTGACCCAAGAGTGAATGAGCCTGCATAGTAGAAAGGGTCTAACACAGATTTCTTACCACCAAGTTCATCTAATCTTTTACTACACCAGACAAGATGATCAAATTCTTCATCACCAGCTTTTATAAGATGTTTTCTGACATCTGGTGTCTTGGTAAAAAATGCTTGTCCCCTATATAACGCTTGGGCAGAAACTTCACCTGAAGCATTTACTCTCATAAGTGAGATAGATTTTTGTCTCTCTTCTTCACTCAATGAAGGATCCAACTCTCCATTATTTTCATAAGTGATTGTTTTCAAAAAATGATTAAATTCAGTTGCTAATTTTTCGCTAAGATTCATAAATTTTGCCAATGTCCTTTCTATATATATTGCCATCAAATTGCACTTCTTCAATATTTTTATAGATATATTTTGAGCAGAGATCTAGTGTCTCCCCGTGATAATTTACTGAGAATACTCTACCACCCGAAGTTTGTAAGACACCATTAGTGGATTTTGTACCAGCATGAAAAACTTTCAAATTTTTTGTATCACCAAAACTAATCTGCTTATTTATTGTATACCTTCCTGGATATCCATCAGATGCAATTACAACTCCCATAGATGCCCCTTTTTTCCAATTGATTGTGACCTTATTATTTTTTAAAGCATCAGTTAAACAATCAACCAAATCCGATTCCATTTGCATCATAAGGCACTGTGTTTCTGGGTCTCCAAGCCTACAGTTAAATTCAAGTACCTTTGGATTATTGTCTTTGACCATTAACCCAAAATACATAAAACCATAATAATGAATACCAAGTTTATTTAGACCATCTATCGTTGGTTTTACTACTTTTTGCATCACTGTATTTTTTAACTCATCATTCATAAATGGAGAGGGGGATATACAACCCATGCCTCCTGTGTTTGGCCCATTATTGCCATCTAACAAAGGCTTATAATCAACACTTGTTTCAAAAGGTATAAATTCTTTTGGTGTTAGAATCCCCATGAAGCTTAGTTCAGTGCCAAAAAGACACTCTTCTATTAGAATATTTTTGCCAGCACTACCAAATAAAGAGTCTTGCATAACTGCATCAACCCAATTTTTTGCACTATTTAAATCTTCTGCAACCAACACACCTTTGCCAGCTGCTAATCCATCAGCTTTTAAAACGATGGGGTATGTACACCCCTCTAAAAAAACTTTTGCTTTTTCTGAGTTAGTAAAAGAATTTGCAGCTCCAGTTGGGATGCCATTTTCAAACATAAACTCTTTAGAATAAATTTTAGAACCTTCTAATTGTGCTCCTTTCGCACACGGACCAAATACTAAAGTTTCAAGACCATCTAGGTAGTCAACAAGACCACTTACCAATGGATCTTCTGGACCTATTACTACCAACTTTATATTTTTTTCAATAATTAAATTTTTTATTGCTTCAAAGTCATTAATATCTAGAGCTACATTCACGCATTTTGGTTCATTTTCTGTGCCCCCATTACCTGGCAAAACAAAAACAGTGTCGGTCTTATTGGATTGAGCCAATTTCCAAGCAAGAGCATGTTCTCTACCACCCTGCCCGATAACAAGAATATTCATCAGTGCTTAAAATGCCTTATACCAGTCAATGTCATAGTCAAATTATTCTCATCAGCAGCTTTAATAACTTCCTCATCTTTTTTTGAACCACCTGGTTGAATTATATGTGCTACTCCTTTCTTTGCAGCCAGATCAATATTATCTCTAAAGGGAAAAAAAGCATCAGAAGCCAGTACACAGCCCTCAACTTTTAAGCCTTCTTCTTCTGCTTTCATGAAAGCTATTTTTGTGCTGACAACTCTGCTCATTTGACCGGCTCCAATCCCCAAAGTCATTTTATTTTTTGCTAAGACTATGGCATTAGATTTCGCATGCTTTGCAACCTTCATAGCAAAAATTAAGTCTTCAATATTATCTTTATTAGGAGCATTTTCAGTTACAAAATTTAAATTAAGTTTTGAAAAATCTTCCAGATCGGTAGATTGAACAAGCCCAATACCATGTATCATCTTATTTTCATAAGGATCAGTTTTTACATTCTTGCTTTTTAAAACTCTTATATTTGGTTTCTGTAATAGAATTTTTAAAGCGTCATCTTGATATTCTGGGGCAACCAAAACCTCAATAAACTGATTATTGATCATTTTTTCTGCACAAGCTGCATCAACTTTTGCATTGCATGCAATTACACCCCCAAAAGCAGATGTAGGGTCAGTTTGAAATGCTTTGTTATAAGCTTCTAAAATATTTGTAGATGATGCTACTCCACAAGGGTTGGTATGCTTTACTATACAAACACTTGGTTCATGAAACTCATTTACACAAGCCCATGCTGCTAAAGCATCGGATACATTATTGTATGAAATTTCTTTGCCCTGAATAGGGTTAATAAAGTCTATTGGAGCATCTTGGCCAGTGGATAAAAAGCCTTCTTGATGTGGGTTTTCGCCGTATCTTAGTTTCTTTGTCTCTTGTTGCAAAGCATTTCCATAGAACCAATTTGAAACATCTAGATCATAATCACTTGTGATACTAAAAACTTCTGAAGCCAATTCTTTTGATTGTTCAGTTGTTACTCCATTTATATCAATTTGATCGTATTGATTAGGTTGGCAAAGCACTACAGTATGATGAAAATTCTTTGCTGCAGCCCTGAGCATTGCTGGTCCACCTATATCTATTTTTTCAATTATTGAATTTTCTGATGCGTCATCTTTTGCAACTTCATCTGCAAATGGATATAAATTTACAACAACAAGATCAATTTTTTTTGCACCTAGCTTTTGTAGCTCCTCTTGATCTAACGCTCCTCTTGCTAAGATGCCTGCATGTATTTTGGGGTGTAAGGTTTTTACACGACCATCAAACACCTCATTAAAGCCGGTATATTCTGAAATTTCAGTGACAGCAATATTGTTTGATTTTAAATATTTTGCTGTGCCTCCAGAAGATAAAATCTCAACATTGTGTTTAGCAAGCTCTTTAGCAAGCTCTAAAATACCTTCTTTATTGAAAACGCTTAGTAAAGCTGTCTTAATTTTGATCATTATAAGAGCCCATATTTAGCCATTTTCTTTCTTAATGTGCCCCTATTAAGACCCAGTATTTTGCTTGCCTCAGACTGATTACCCTTACATTTCTTTAAAACAACTTCCAACAAGGGCGGCTCTATTTGGCTAATAGTTAAGTTATAAAGCTCAATAGGATTTTCCCCATCTAAATTGCGATAGTATCTCTTAATAGCTCTTTTAACTTCTCCACGAAGACTTCTTTTATTTGTATTAAACTTGGTCGACATCTAAATGATATAATTGCTTTTCAAAATGAAAATAGCGTCAATTTTTCTTAAAAAAAAACTAGATAAAAATACTGATCATTTTTTAGACAATAGTCAAATACATTATTTGAAAAAAGTACTAAAACTTAAAGAAGGTGAAGAGCTTTTTATATTTGATGGTGATGGAAAAAAGTATCTAACCGTCTTTAATGGTAACAGCTCAACAAGGATTATAGAAAAAGTTACTAGACCCAAGATTTTCCTCACAACTGTTTTAGTGCCTGTCCTAAAAAAGAACCAATTTGAATTTATGTTGCAAAAATGCGTTGAAATTGGAGTAAAAAATATAAAGGTTTATATATCTAAAAAAACTAAAAATATTTTTAGTTTTGATAAAGAAAAAAATAAATATGAGAGATATCAGGAGATCATTAAATCAGCTTTCTTGCAGTCAGAAAATTTTTATCTTCCTGA
>SHBL01000009.1 GCA_004321845.1 SAR86 cluster bacterium
AAAAGCTTGGCCTTGCTCAACTAAACCTAAAACATAATTTGCAGTACCATTCATGATGCCAGTGAATTTGTTAATTTCACTGCCTTTCATTAACTTATCTGCAAAACGAAGAACTGGTGTGCCACTCATAACAACGCCTTCATATTCAAAACTAACATTATTTTGTAGTGCTAAATCTGTAAGCTCCTTTTTTGCAAAAGCAACAGGACCTTTATTTGTTGTTGAAACATGTTTGCCGTTAGTGAGAGCCCATCGACAATGTGAAGTAGCAGGTTGTCCAGTTACCGAATCAGTTACAGTTGCTTCAATTATAATATCTGCATTACTGTTTTTGATAATGTTTTCATTATCTGCCTTGGCATTTCCATTAGGTAGTGAAGCAAAAGCTTTTTCAACTATAGGTAAATTATTAAGTAGAGCTAAATCGATTCCTTCTGGTGAATAGACTGAGCCTAAATAAATATCTGAAACTGCAACAATACTTATATTAAAGCCTAATTCACTACGAAATTTTTCTGGATTCGATGAAATGATATTAGCTAGAGCCCGATTAACGTTACCAAAGCCAATAAGTGCAATGTTGTAATTTGTTTTATTCACTTTCAATATTATTTCAAAAAGTGTTGCATAGTTAAAATGGTAGGGATGGAGGGAGTCGAACCCCCACGCCTTTCGGCACTGGAACCTAAATCCAGCGTGTCTGCCAGTTCCACCACATCCCCGGTAGATTGCTTATTCTATATGACAAAGGCGAGTATTAAACCTAAAATGGCAAAAATAACCCACATAATTGTTTCATTCTGATTGCCCTTTTTGAATGCCATATAACCCAGAACCCAAAAAACTATAGGCGATAGAAGTAAAAAAGCTTTTCCAACTAGAATAGCTACTGGTATTAAACAGACAACCAAAAATACTTTAAAAAAAGTTTCATTCAGTAGGTTGTTCAAAGCTATTCTCCTCTTGCATTTCTTTGAGTTCTTTTTCTAGTGCTTGCAAATCTCTAGTTAGGCCATTCAACCTATTCAAGACATCAGCAACTTTTTGGTTATTTTGTCTTCTGTATGAATCAACTGCATCAATAGAGACTTGATTCTCCTCAATAACTTTTTTTTGCTTATTTAATTCGTTAGTAACTAAGGTAATTTTTAGTTGAAGGTCTTCTGCAAGTTTGATCTTCTGATTAATAGCGTTTAGTTGGTCTTCAAGACCAATTGAAACTGCATTTAGATCTCTTATGTTTTTCTCATTTTCGGAAGCTTTATTTTCCTGATTCTTAAATTTATCTAAGTAACCCTTTCTATGGCTCCAGAGCTTTCTAACTTCTTTATCCAAGAAAGCTATTTGATCTGTCATTGTTTCCATGTTTTGCTCTGAATCTTCATTAGTTATAGATAGTTTGCCTTCAATTACTTCAATTTTACCTGCCACCTCAACCAAAGTATTATTACTAGCATTTTTCTGCTCTTCTATATAGAAGTACATCCCAATTAATGCTGCCATAACAATGACAACCAAAAATGCACTGAACATTACTTGGCCATCTCCCTTTGATTTTCTTCTAGGCGGAATTCTCGTTGGTTGACTCATAATAGTATTCTAAAGCAAAAATTACGCATGTGAATGAACTTAGATTAGACTGATGCATATGAATTTTAATAACAAGAGTGAAATTCTTAAAAGAGCTAACTTCTTATTGAAAGATGGTATTAAGAATCGTGATTCTTTATTTCATACTCCAATAATAAGCTCATTAAATGGCGAAGAAATATCATCAAGGGTGATGGTTTTAAGAGATCATATTGCATCTAAACGTGTAATTAGATTCCATTCAGATTTTCGTTCAGATAAAGTCAAGGAACTAAAAGGCAATAAAAGAATTTCGGTTATTGGCTATGATCCAAACTTCAAAACGCAAATCAGGTTAAGTGGCAAAGCAAAAATTAACCATAAAAATAAATTATCTATGAAGGCCTGGCAAGAATCTCAGGCTATTTCTAAAAAATGTTACTCCGTAAAAGATGGTTCAAGCTTTAAAACAAATAAACCTGAGCTATATGATTTCCATATGAAGGATATTAGCGTTGAAGATGGTTATAAAAATTTCTGTACTATTGAAATATTTTATGACTCCCTAGAATTTTTGTATCTGCAAAGACAGGGGCATAGAAGATGTAAGTTTAAGTGGAATTCTAAAGGTAAGTTACAGAGCTCTTGGTTAGTGCCTTAATTTACAAGCTCAGCTAAGAAACTATCAACGTATTTTGAAATTTCTTCAGGAGTTAACTTAAGTTCTGAATCTACATAATTTGTTGATCTTAGTCCTGTCCAAAGTGGATCACCAGTTTCAACATCATATAAAGTAAGTCTTAAAAAAGATCTTTCATTGTCGTAAAGATGGTCATCATAAAAAGGGTCGTAGTAATATGGATTTCTTCTTCCAATTCTTCTTTTATTTTTTTTATCAACAGATAGTGAAATGACTGCTTTAAAATCTGGCTTCACTGAATCTTGTGTTAAACCTAAATTTTGAAATTGCTCGCCAAATTCTTTCTTCAAGCCTGCATTTGTAAATGGGCTGACCTTAACATCTTCGCTCTTATCAGAGATCGCAACCATAAAGGTATTAAAATTGTTAAGATTAAAAGTGCTAACTTTTTCTACGCTTACGGGGTTGGAACTACAACCAACCATCACTATTAATAAGAGAAGTGCTAATATTTTTCTGTACATACTTTATTTATGACCTAATTTATATATATTAGTTCAATTAAGATTTTTCAAGATGAATAGTTATAAACTTTTAGATAAAAAAAATAACCCCTCACTAGGCTTCGATGCGGAAAGGTATTTATTAGACGAATATAACTCCGAACATATACATTTAAAAAATAACTCTAAAGAACTTGTCTTTATGGTTATGTTCAGAACTATTCCGGAAGATTCATCTGGGGTTGCTCATATTCTTGAACATACAACTTTGTGTGGCTCAGAAAAATTTAAGGTAAGAGATCCATTTTTTATGATGCTAAGAAGGTCAATGAGCACTTTCATGAATGCTTTTACAGCTAGTGATTGGACTGCTTATCCTTTTGCCACTCAAAGCAAAAAAGATTTCTATAACCTACTGGATGTCTATTTAGATGCTGCGTATTTTCCACTACTAGAACAACAAGACTTTCAACAAGAAGGGCACAGACTAGAATTCTCTAAATTTGATAAAAGTGGTTCAGATTTAGAGTACAAAGGAGTGGTTTTCAATGAAATGAAGGGCTCAATGAGCAATATTACTAACACTACCTGGCAAGCTCTTACAAGAAACTTATTCCCTGATTTGACCTATAGACACAATAGTGGTGGAGAGCCAGAAGATATTACTTCACTTACCCACGATTACTTGAAAGGTTTTCATCAAAAGTTTTACCACCCTTCTAATGCAACGTACTTTACATGGGGCGACATTGATGCAAAAGAAATTCAGACCTATATTGATAAAAAATTATCTAAAAAATTCAAAAAAATTGCTGAGAAGAGCATAGAGGTTGTTGAAGAACAGAAATCATTCAGCAAAGCAGTATCAGCGAAAGAATATTTTAATCCTGTTTCAAAAGAACAATCAGGGCATCATAATTACACTGCTTGGGTCTTGGGTGAGAGTTTCGATATCAATCAATTGCTTGAAGCCCACCTTGTTTCGTTATTGCTTATGGATAACTCATCATCACCACTATATGGTGCTTTAGAAACTAATGAAATAGGGAAATCACCAGCTCAAATTCTTGGTCTTGAAGATAGCATGAGGCATCTAGTATTTATTTGTGGCATAGAAGGTACAGAAGAAAATAGCCAAGATAAATTTAAAAAACTCCTGGATAAAACATTTAAAGATATTATCAAAAATGGTTTTTCTGCAGAGCAAGTATCATCAGCTTTGTATCAGTTAGAACTAAGCAGAAGAGAAATATCATCTAACTCAATGCCTTATGGGTTACAAATTCTTCTTTCTATGGCACCTGGTGCGTTGTATAAAGCTAACCCGCTTGAATTATCAAATGTTGATGAAGCGCTAAAAAATCTAAGAGAAAATGTAAAAAAAGATGGCTACTTAACAGATTTAGTCGATAAATATTTTGTCTCCAATAACCACAGAGTTGATCTCGAAATGGTTCCAGACTCAGATCTTATCAATAAAAAAGAGTCTGAACTAAGAAAGATTTTGGATAGCATCAAATCTTCAATGAGTAACAAGGAAAAATTAGATCTAGTTAATGAATCAAAAGAGTTAGCTAACAGACAAAATGCAATACCGAACAAAGATGTGTTGCCAAAACTTGAATTAAATGATGTTCCAAAAAATATTAGTTTTCCAAAGACAACAAAATTAACTACATTTGGTTATTCACCTACCTTCTACGAACAACCAACAAATGGATTAACTTATAATTCTGTAAGCAAAGATCTAACTCTAGAATCTCAAGAAGAATTGAATAGCTTAATGATCTTATCAGCTCTATTAGGAAAAGTTGGTGCTGGTGATAGAGATCATGTACAGCTCCAAAAAGAAATTTCACGAATCTCAGGTGGAGTAAGTGTTTCTAATCATTTCTTCTATGATAAAAATGAAGAGTTGAAAGGAAAAACTACGCTTTCTTCTAAGTTTCTTCCTGAAAACACTACTGAGACAACAAAATTAATTTTTGAAATACTCAACAAAACAGATTTCACTCATCATGAAAGAATTAAAGAACTGATGTTTCAGAACTTTATGGGCTTCCAACAGTCTATTGTTGAAAATGGCCATAGATTTGCAATGCTGGGAGCCAGCGCAAGTCACAATAAGTTATCTCATATACAAGAGTCGCTTGGAGGATTGAGTGCAATCTCAAAATTTGCTCCATTTGTAACCCAGCAAGATGATGCCATGAAACAAGAGATTGAAAAAGTTGCTAACACTTATAAAAAATTAGATTCAACGAAAAGCGAATTGCTATTCGTTTCTAATAATAAGCTCAACAAAAATCAAATAAATGAAATTAGAGCAATTGATTTTAAAAAAGATGGGCAAAGCAAGATAGAAGTTCCATTTACAAAGATATTCAATAAAGTTGTTTTTCCAATAAATACTCAAGTAAACTTTTCAGCCATGTCAATGGATGCGCCCTTATATGATATTAAGGAATCACCAAAATTTCTCATACTTTCCAGTCTTCTGAGAAATGAATTCCTACACAAAAGAGTAAGAGAGCAAGGTGGTGCTTATGGTGGTGGTGCTTCTTATGATCCATTCTCAGGAACCTTTAAGTTTTTCTCTTATAGAGATCCACGATTTATAGAAACAATAGAAGATTTTCAAAGTGCTTTAAGTTGGGCATCTCTTGGTAGTTTTGACGATGATATGATTCTTGAAAGTAAACTTTCTGTTCTGTCTGATATCGACAAGCCTTCTTCACCTGCTGGTGAAGCATTTAAAGATTACAGATTATCTGGTGAAGGTAAGACGCAAAAAATGAGAGAAGACTACAGAAAGAATATTTTTTCTGTTTCAAAAGATGATTTGGTAGAAGCAGCGAATGGTCTTAAAAATAAACCTTATAGTGTTTTTTCAATAATTAATCCTAATTTAGAAAAAATTGCTGCAGAGCATGATTTCTTAATTAAGAGAATTTAAAAAATATCCCAAAAACTTTTTCTCTCTTTTAAAGGACAATTTTTTATTTGTCTTTCGTATCGAACAGCATTGTATTTAACTTTTTTTGCAACATCTAAAAGCCAATCTTTGTCTTTGTAACTTCTTCTTTTATAGCCACCATACCCTTCATGATAAGCAAGATAGAGTTTATCCACTTCGTAACTTCTTATTCTTACCGAAGATGCCTTGGATAGGTACCAACCAATGAAATCTACTGAATTATCAAAGTTGCTTCTATTAGCCCTATTCTGACCTGTCTCTTTCTGATACTGTTCCCATGTGCCCTCTATAGCTTGAGAATAGCCTTTGGCTGTTGTTGGTCTTTTCCATGGAATAAAGCCAAGTATTTTTTCTCTATCAGGTGCTGCTTTCGAATCAAATGAAGATTCTTGTCTAATAATTGCCATAACAGTGCTTGGATCTGCATTCCATTTTTTCTTAGCACTCATTAATGAATCAACCCACTTAGGATTTTCTTCAAGAATGTCGCAAATATCGTCTTGATTGCTTGGGATACTGTTCGCACAACCTGACAAAATAAGTAACGTAAGAAGTATTAGTACTTTTTTCATATCTTTAAAAATTCATTTAGTTTTGTTTCAGTAATTAATTCTATTCCAAGATCCAAAGCTTTTTTATACTTTGAGCCAGCTTTTTCTCCATAAATTAAAAAATCAGTATTAGAGCTTATGCTGCTTGATGGTACTCCACCTTTTGATTTGATTATATCTTTTAGTTCATCACGACTATAGTTTTCAAAGGATCCAGTTATTGCAATTCTGATTCCATCTAAATGACTATCAGCTGAGGCAACAAAACTTTCAATTTCAATCTCATTAAGCAGCGCATCAATCCCAACTGGATCATTCTCAAAAAATTTAATAATATTTTTTGCTACTACCCCTCCAATACTATCAAGCTGCATTAAATCTTCAAAAGATGCACTTCTTAAATAATTAAATTCTTTAAAGTGCCTAGCCAAAGAGGATGCTGTAGTTTCTCCAACTTCAGGTATACCCAGTGAATTTATAAACGTTTCGAGCTTAGGTCTTCTTGAGTTGTCTATACTTGCAAAGAGGTTATCGATAGATTTTTTTCCAAATCCTTCTAAGCTTTTTAGTTCAGATTCATATCTTTTCAATTTAAAAAGATCTGCAACTTGTTTCACATAACCAAGCTTGATTAGGTGTGTATTTATTTTGTAACCCAAGCCATCAATATTCATCGCTTTTCTTGAAACAAAGTGCTCGAAATATCCAAATAACTGATCGGGGCATTGCATGCCTGCATCACATCGTAAAAAAGGGCCTTCTGCTTTTAAAGTATTACCGCATGAAGGACAATATTCTGGAATTTTAACTAAACTTTCAGAACCATCACGAATGTCTAAATTAACTTTGGTGATTTGTGGTATGACGTCACCAGCTCTTTTAACTAAAACAGTGTCATTTACTTTTATATCTAGCCTTTTTAATTCATCCATATTATGCAAGGTGACATTTGAGATATTTGCACCAGATATCAAAACAGGTTCAATAGTTGCATAAGGAGTAACTATACCTGTGCGGCCGACAGAAAATAAGACATCATTAACCTTTGAATATTTTTCTGATGCCGGAAATTTCCATGCGACTGCCCATCTTGGAGCTTTAGAAACAAATCCCAATTTTTCTTGTAGTTTTGATTCATTTACCTTTACCACAGCTCCATCTATTTCATAATTTAACGAATCTCTTGAATCTAGAATTTTCTTTACAGCTTTAGTAGCCTCAGCAGCATCACCAAAGGTGATTAAATCATTTCTGGGCAAGCTATTTTTTTCTAAAAATTCTAAAAATTCTTGATGGCTGTTAATTTCTAAATCATCAGAATGGCCACCAAGAGCATACAAAAATATATTCAATGGTCTTTGTTTAACAATTTCAATATCTAGATTTCTGAGCGTACCTGCAGCTGCGTTTCTTGGGTTAATAAATGCTTTGCCCCCACTATTTTCAATATTCTTATTTATAAGATTAAAATCATCTAAATTAAAAAATACTTCACCTCGTAATTCGATTATTTTTGGAATATCAATAGATAGTGTTTGAGGAATCTTTGAAATAGTTTTGATATTTTCAGTCACAACTTCTCCTACCTCACCATCCCCTCTTGTTACAGCCTTTGTGAGACTGCCCTCTTCGAAAGTTAATGAAATACCAATACCATCAAATTTAGGCTCAACCGCATAAACTAATTTTCCAACATTTATTCTTTTCTGTATTCTCTCTTCAAACTTATTGAAATCATCCTGATTAAAAACATTAGCCAGAGACAACATTGGTTTTAAATGGGTGTGTTTGTCAAAACCTTTCGAGGGTTTTGAGCCAACAGTTTTTGAAGGAGAGTCATTGCTAGCACCCTCCTCAGCTTCCAGTGCTTTTAGTCTTTGATAAAGTGCATCGTACTCTGCATCGCTGATCTCTGGATTATTTTCAGCATGGTATAAGAAATTATGTCTTTCTATTTCTTTTTTTAATTTTTTAATTTCATCCTTAACTGACATAAGAACCTGTTTTCAAATCAACCTTGCTAGCAGTATCTTTATAATTGCTAATTGTTTGTTCTGACAGAGAGTTAAAATCATCATCTAGTAGTTTCATTTCAAATGCTTCTGAAATTTTTCTTCCAATACTTAACATTTGATCAAATGTTTTAGTTACGTTTCTTTGCCCTTTTAAATGAAGAACGATTGTCATTAAAGAAATTGCCATATTTTCACTGAATCTTCCTGGTTGCTCCCCGTTCAAAATTTTAAAACCTTTATGATTGGAAGAATCTGCTGATTCAAAGTAACCATCTTTATAGACTAGATCATTAACTGAGAGTTTTTGTTTAATTAAATCAAGTTCTGGTTGGTTATCTAGCTTGGCAGCAAGATGCAAGACAATAAATTTTCCTTCATTTTCATCCGTAAGTTTAAGTTCTGCTTGTTTAGGTATTCTGACTTCATTAACTTCTTCCTCAATAGTCTCAACAGATTCTTCTTTTTTAAAAAAATTAAAACTGCCACCTAAATTCTTTGAGAGTTTGATATTACCTCTTTCTTGATAAATCTTGTAAAGCTTGTAGGAAATGATGCCTAATAGAATTAAGGCAAAAATTGCATAGATTATATATTGATAAAGTGGGTTCAAGATTGTGCTAGCTCCATCGCTTGCTCAACATCTACAGATACAACTTTTGATACACCCAAATCTCTCATTGTGACTCCAAGTAGATGTGTGCTTTTTTCCATTGAAATTTTGTTATGAGTGACAAAAATAAACTGAACTTTTTCTGACATTTCATTTACAAGATTTATAAATCTTGAGGTATTTTCATCATCAAGAGGTGCATCAACTTCGTCTAGCAAACAAAATGGCGCTGGATTGATTGAGAATAGTGAGAAAACAAGAGCTAAAGCAGTTAAAGCTTTTTCACCGCCTGAAAGTTGTGATAATTTTGTATTCTTTTTTCCAGGCAATCTAGCCATGAGCATCAAACCTGAATCTTCCGTCTTGTCTAAAAGATCAAGTTTGCAGAAGCCTCCACCAAAAAGTTTGGGAAACATTTCTTCAAGGTGTTTGTTTACTGAATTTAGGCAATCATGAAATGACTTGTTAGATTCTCGGTCAATCTTCTTAATTGCTTCATCTAATTTATTTAAAGATACTTCTAGTTCTTCAATTTGTCCTGATAGGACTTCTTTTCTCTGTACTTCTGCTTCTAAAGTTTCAGGAGCAGCAAAATTTATTGGGCCAAGATTCATTATTCTTTTTTGAAGTTTTTCAAGATCTAAGACAATATCTGCCCTTTCTCCCTCAATATCCTTAATATCTTCAAAACTATTAAGTTTTTCTTGTTTTTCTT
Organism: SAR86 cluster bacterium; assembly: GCA_004321845.1. Classification (GTDB taxonomy): domain Bacteria; phylum Pseudomonadota; class Gammaproteobacteria; order Magnimaribacterales; family TMED112; genus TMED112. The sequence goes on from SHBL01000009.1 coordinate 9,581, forward strand.
TTACTTCTATTTCAATACTTCTTTTATTAAGTTCTTTCTCATTTCTTTGATGAACAATACGATCTTTTTCTGTTTCTAATTTTGTTATTTCTGATTCATGATTACGAAGCTCTTCATTAGAACTATCTTGGCTAGCCTTAAGCTGCATAACCTTCAATTCCTGATTCTTTCTTAATTCAATAAAACTTGTTAGTTCAGACTTCTCTTTATTAAGGTCTTTTTTGAGAGCATCTATATCTGAAATGATTTGTTGGTTTCTTGCTGAAAACTGTTTCTTAAGCGATTCGATTTTTTCTGAAGCATCACCACTCTGCCCCTGCCCATGTTCATACCCTTTTTGCCAAAAGCTTTTAAAACTATCAGTTAGGTTTTCTTGGTCTTTGTTAGTTAATTTAGATTCAAGTCTTGTTAATGCTTTTTTTGCATCAGTTTTAATTTGCTCAACAACACTTGCATCTAATTCGTCAATTTTGCTGGCCGAAGAACCAAGTTCTTTTGATAAATCATCTAAATTACCAAGGTTTTTCTTTTCTTCGTTAATAAGATCATTGATTCGTATATTTACTGCTCTTTCTTTTTCTTCTACTAATGAGATTTTTGCTCCTGCTTCAAAAAAACTTCTTTGCTCTTCTTCAAGCTGCTTCAAACCCTCCATCAATTTTGTTTTCACAACATCTCTTTTTGCAACAAAATTTAACCTGTCCCCATCAATTTTTTCTAGGTCTTTATCAATAGAGTCATTTTCCTTTTGAGATTCATTCATTGAAGCAAGCAAAGCTTTAAGATCTTCATTTACTATAAATTTTTGGAATTCTTGTTCTTTAATTCGAAGTTTCTTATATCTAGAAGTTAGGTTTGCCTCTGCTTTCAGCCTACGAATAGATCTTTTTACTTCATCCTCAAGATCTTTTAGCCTCGAGATATTTTCTGAAGTTCTTCTTATTCTAGATTCTGTTTCTCTTTTACGTTCTTTATATTTAGATATTCCTGCTGCTTCTTCTACATAACTTCTTAGCTCTTCTGGTTTTGCACCAACGAGACTGGATATTATTCCTTGTTCAATAATTGCATAACTATTTCCACCCAATCCTGTTCCTAGAAATAGGTCTTGAACATCTCTTCTTCTTGCTACTGTATTGTTAATAAAATAAGTGGACTGGCCATCTCTACCCATTTCTCTTTTAACACTTACCTCATCAAAATTTAGATACTCTCCGCCTAAGAAATTTTCTGAATTATCAAATGAAAGCTCTACCGAACAATGACTGACTGGCTTTCTTGAGTCAGAACCATTAAAGATTACATCTTGTAAACTTTCGCTTCTTAAGCTCTTCGCTGAAAGTTCACCTTTTACCCATTTGATAGCATCTATGATGTTTGATTTGCCACATCCATTAGGGCCAACAATCCCACACATGATTCCAGGAAAATCAATTTCAATTGGGTCAACAAAACTTTTGAACCCTGCTAATTTTAAGCTTTTAAGTCTCATTTAGATTTTTTTATAGTATATGTGGTTACAAGCAATATAGATATAATTAAGATCATTAAAGGGACTAGAAATAGTGTTTTATTATCGTCTAAATCAGTTTTTAATATCACATAATCGCCATATCGTTTTTCCATCAAGTCAAAAATCTCCTCATTTGAATAGCCTATGTTTATAAGCTCAGCTATTTCCTCTTTTAGGTCCTTAGAAATAGGAGCATTTGAGCTACTTATGTTGCCATAGGAACATTTTGGGCAACGTATATTATCAGATAAGTAATTAAGTCTTTTTAACTCTTCAGGATTCAAATTTGAGTATAAGTTTTCAGCGCAAAGAGAAAAAGGTAATGAAAGAGCCACTATAAGCTTAAAAATATTGAGCAAATTTTTCATTCCAAACCTCCATATTTACTTCTCCTATCCTATGACTAACAATAACACCATCTATTACTAAGAAAGTTTCTGGTGCACCTGTAACACCTAATTTCAAAGAAAAACTACCAGATAAATCATGTACAGAAAAACTATAAGGGTCCCCATTATCAATTAAATATTTTTCAGCATTAAAATCTTGATCTTTATAATTAATGCCAACTAACTCAACGTCTTTTGATTCTGTTACCTTCTTAAGAAATGGGTGCTCAACAAGACATGTTATACACCAACTTGCCCACACATTTAGAAGTACTTTGCCTTCAAGGAGCGACTCAACAGCAACTTTATTGCCATTAAGATCATATAAATCTTCTGATATATAAAGTTTTTTACCTTCTTGATTTTCAATAAGGTCTATCTCATTGGTTTGCATCAAAGATGCAGTGAATGTGCTTATTAGAAAAACCAATAGAGCCATTATTAAAACTAAAAAAGATCTAGTAGCCATGTCTTCTTATTGTCCCATAAAGCATTGATAAGAGTAAGATGATCGATGAGATCCAGATCATCATAATTCCATAATTAATGGAAAATCTTATAGACCATGAACCATCCTGGTATCTATCCCCAAGGACAATGTGATAATCCTTGATAATTGATGTTGAGATGCCTGTTTCAGATGTGATAACACCACCAACTTTATATACTCTTTTCTCAGATATCAGGCTTTTTTCATTAGATGTTTCATTAACTGAAAATCTAGCCACAACAGTATCGAAATTTTCTTTACCTTCGATATTGATAGAATTTAGTTTGAGAGTAGAACCTGAGAATTCTACCTGATCTCCTGGTTTAAGTTTTACATCTATGCTTTCAGAGTATTGATGGTTAACAAGGACAGCTAAGGTAAGCATTACTACAGATAAATGGCCTAAAACCTTATGCATGATTTTGATATCTTTGGTTGTTGTTAGCTCTACTAATGCCCGCATCAATAGAATTACTAGCACCAAGAATACAAAGATTAAGCTCAAATTAATTGGACTTAGATCAGTACCAAATAAAACTAAAAAAATTAAGGCAAAAACCCCTAGAAGTAATAAAGTATTTTTCTTGTTTGCTTTTAGATTGCTCAGAAACTGTTCAGCAAGAAAAAGTCCTATCAAAACAAATACAAGTGGACTTATCAAACTAGAGAAATAGTCAGGCCCTATGCTCAACTTTTGTTCATAAAATACTTCTGTAACTATCGGATAAAGAGTGCCTAAAAAAACTATTAAAAGAATAACTAACAGGACGATATTGTTAAGAAGAAGCAGGTATTGCTTTGACATAAGTTCTGGCCAATTACTTTTTAAAAGAACACTCTTAGAAAAAAATAATCCGAGCGATGAAAAGGCAAATATGGCAAATAAACTTAGTAAAAAAACTCCTCTGGAAGGATCGGAGGCAAACGAATGTACACTATTTAAAATTCCAGATCTAACTATGAATGAGCCCAAGATAGATAGGAGGAAGGTGCTAATACCAAGGAATACCATCCAAGACAAAAGTATTTTATTTTTACTATAAATTAATGAATGTGTAAAAGCTGTTCCTGCTAGCCAAGGCAACAAAACTATATTCTCAACAGGATCCCAGAACCAGTAACCTCCCCAGCCAAGCTCATAGTAAGCCCATATTGAACCCAGCAAGATTGCAAGCGTAAGAGTAAACCAAGACAAGCCAGCCCAAAACTTAAGCTTCTTAAATAGTTCTTTACCGAATCCTCTAAACATGCCGGCAATTACAAGACTAAAAGTAATAGCGTAAAGAACATAACCGGTAAAAAGAACAGGAGGATGAATTGCAAGCAATGGATCCTGAAGCAATGGATTAAGATCAGTTCCGTTATTAGGCTCTACATCAAAAGTTAAAAAGGGGTTAGAAGTAAATATCTGGAATAATAAATAAAAGAACAGAATAAACGCTGCCGTAGCATTAGATATAGGCATCCATTTCTCTTCCCAAAAAAACCAATTATTGAGAACCATACAACCCGAAAGAAGCAAAATCATAAGTAAAAATGAGCCCTCATGGGCCGACCAGAAAGCAGAGAATTTATAGTAAGTTGGTAATAAATTACTGGAATTTTCGAAGACATATATGAAGGCAAAATTATCTTGCAAAAATTGAAAAGATAAATAAGCACAAGCAATAAATAGTACAGAAAAATTAGCTAAAGTTAGCTTGCTTCCAAGGTATATAAATTTTTTATTCAGTGAAGCATAAAATATAAAAGCGCATAGCAAGGCTGAAAAAGATAATAGAATATTACCAAAAAAATCCGGCTGAATATTAATCTTGCACCTCTAGTTTGATAGGCATATAGTTTTCATCGTGTTTTGCAAGAATTTCATATGCAATGAATTCATTTTTGCTTAGAAAACCTGAGGCTACTACACCGCTATTTTCTTTAAAAAGGTTTGGTAAAACTCCGCTGTAAATTACGATTATTTCATTCTCAAAATCAGTGACTATAAAACTTACATTTAAATCTTCAAGCATCTGCAAACTATCTTCTTTAACCATTCCCCCCAATTTAAAGTTTTCAAGATCTTGTATTTTGCTTTCTTTGACTTCTGTAGGTGTGAGATAAAGATCAATATTGTCTTCTAATGCTTTCAAGCTAAAAAAAGTGATCGCTCCCAATGATAATAGAAAGAAAAAAATCAAATAGATTCTATTTAACCTGTTTTTTCTAATCATCTAAATCTTCCTGACAATTTTTTAGCATATTTAGATATCTTATATATGAACTAAGACATAAAATTAAAATAAAAGAAATTGACAGAAAGTAAGTAAATATTACTGTCTCTATGCTATCCATTAATTATTTCCCTCATCATAGCTGTCTTGCCAGTTCTATTTAAAATCTCATATTGAATGTTTCTTGCAAAAATATGAAATGACATGAAAAGGAGAGAGACAAGCATCATTGGCAAAGCAATTAACATTTCTGAATCTATCGCACTCCCAGAAGTGGTGATGCTTGCATTCTGATGCAATGTATTCCACCAGTTAACCGAAAACTTTATTATTGGAATATTCACAGCGCCTATTATGGCAACAATACTAAGAATCTGATCAGCAGTTTGCCTGGAATTAAATGAAGACCTTAAAGCCACCAGACCTATATACTGAATTAGAAGGATAAATGTTGATGTTATTCTGGCATCCCAAACCCAGTAAGTGCCCCATGTGGGCTTGCCCCATATAGAACCTGACATGAGTACAATTGCAGTATATACAAGGCCTATGCTTATTGCAGCATTTAAGAATATTGCAGCTATCTTTGTTCTCCAGACAAGAAAAATAAAACCATTTACAGCTAAAAATATATATATAAGTTCGGACAAAATAGCAGAAGGCACATGAATAAATAAGATTCTATATATCTCGTTTTGTTCGATATCAGCTGGCAAAATATAAATAGCAAAATAAGCTGAAAAAATGAAAGCAACTAAACCTATCAAGAATGAAGGAAATGCTGTTGCACCACAGAATTTATAAACCCTGTTAATTAAGAAATATTTTGCTACATATTTATACATTACTTGCTCTGAATCTTTAATATTTGAATAATTGCATAATTAATGAATGTGGCAGAAAAGATAAAATAAGCCATTAAAAAATTTAAGTTTGGCATTATCTTGCCAGCAATAAATATCTCTTCAACAAGAATTATAAATGGTATTAAAAGTGGAATAATCAACAAAGCATTTAATGAGTTATTCCTTTTGATTGATATAGCACTGCCTAAGTTAAAGAAGAAATATAAAGTGCTAAGCATCACTATATAAGCAAAGATAAGCTCAAGCAGGTAATTGTCATTGAATCCGTTTATTAGAAAAGCTAACAGAGTCATTGGGAGGTAAACTAAAATTAAATTAGCTAGGTACTTGGCAAATAAATAGAAAATTAAACTTTCAGTTTCGCATAACTTCTGCTCTATATAACCAGTTGCATAATCATCCTTAAATGTACTTTCCGAGATAATGAAGATCGTAATAAATGATGCTATAAATGAACTTACATAGGTTAAGCTTTCGTCAAAATCTAGGAGGAAAAATATTAAGAAAATAATTCCAAATATGGATAAGGGTAAATAAATATTTTTTGGGATCAGAAAAATTAAGCCAAATTCTCTCCTTAGATCTTTAAACATTCTTCTCCAATAAAATCTTATTACTCGTTGCAAGGATTTCTTGGTGGTTTGCCAAGATAATACATCCATGATTTTGCACATGCTGATCAAGAATCTTTTTTACAGCTTTAACTGATTCTTCATCGAGACCAGCAAAAGGCTCATCTAATATCCAAGTTTTAGTATTTGCTGCAATAACTCTTAACAAAGCTGCTTTTCTTTTTTCTCCATACGAAAGGTTAAAAAATTTCTGATTTTTAAATTTATTTAAACCAAAGTTTTCAAATAATTTTTTATCCATACTCAAACCTAGGATATTAAAATTTTCTCTAAGGGTAATTTCCTCAACAAAACCATTTTTATGGCCTAAATAAGATACTGAATTTTTAAATTCTTCCGATGGTATAAGCGAATCAGACGGAATCAGTCCTGCGATTATTTTTAATAAAGTAGATTTTCCAGAGCCATTCACTCCTCTTATTTCATAGATAGATTCAGCTTTAATATCAAAGCTAATATCTGAGAACAGCATACGACCGTCAATCTCGTAATCTAAATTTGTGACTTTATATAGAACCATTAAAAAAAACTTCAGGACTGCTATGAATTAATGACAAATGAATCCTGTTCATATGGTATTATTTTACCAGTAGAAGTCTATCAAGAGGAGTTTAAATGAGGGTTCTTATAATATTTTTTATTACATTATTTACATTAGCAGAAGATTATTTTCCAGATGAGAATTGGGAAACAGCATCAGTTGAAGAAGTTGGTCTTGCTGAAAACAAGGTTGCTGAGTTATTTGAAATGACCTTTGAGGACGATGCTACGATGAGTGCTGTCCTAATTAAAGATGGTTATATTGTGCATGAACAGTATGCAGATGGTTTTGATCAAAACTCGTTTGGAACATCATGGTCTACTGCAAAGAGCTACTACGCTGCTTTAATTGGAATATCTCTTGATCGAGGAGAAATTGATAGCTTAGATGATCCTGTCAGCAAGTACGTAGAATCCTATCTAACTCCAGAAAAAGAAAATATAACTATCAGACAAATTCTGAATATGACAAGTGGTCTTGAATTTCCATCACATGAACACGAAATGATGTTTTTAGAAGCAGATCATGTTAAATACGCTGAAAAAGTAGGAGTTGAAAACCCTCCAGGTGAAGTATTTCAATACAACAATGTAAATTCCATGATGATTGGTGAAATCCTTAAAGGGGCTACAGGAAAAACAGCAAAAGTTCTTCTGGATGAACGAATCTTTAGCCAGATTGGTCTAGAAAACTATACAGCTTGGGAAGATAGTGCTGGTAATACTATGACCTACTGCTGTTTAGATATGTCTGCAAGAGATTACTCTAAATTCGGTTTGCTCTTTAATAGAGATGGAAAGTGGAAAGATAAGCAAATCATTTCAAAAGATTACGTCGATGAATCACTACAACTTTACTGGGGAGCTACACCTGATATGGGTTGGAGTCATAGTGATACCAGGGGTTACAGTCTGCAATGGTGGATATCAAAATTCGATGATGATGCAAAAATCTATAATACGAGTGGTAAATTTGGGCAATTTATTTTTATTGATAAAGAACGAGATGTTGTCTTTACAAGAATTACTAAATACCGACCATCAGAAGGAGATGTGCAAAAATGGGGCGCACTAGGTTATCTAAGATTTTTAGGCAGTATCAACAGAGCATTAGTAGTTTCAAGATTCTTGATGGATCTTGGTTTAATAAAACTTGATGATGGTAGTGTTTCCACTCCCTATACGACAGCCGATGGAGAATCAAAAGAATTCTATGAAAACTATGTAAAGATTATCGATAGAATGGCTGACCTAGAAAAAGATGGTTAGATTTTTACTAATATCACTTTTTTCACTTTCGATAAGTGCATCCCAATCAATCAATCAAGATGTTATTGCTGAATTAAATGACATGATTATGGGTGATTCAGCTACCCAAGCTTTGATCGTCTCGCATAATGGCAAAATTCTTCTTGAAGAGTACGGAGAAGGATATAACAAAACTGACTTTGTTACATCGCAATCGATCGCAAAAGCTTTTTATGCAGTACTGTTTGGTGTTGCGATTGAAAAAGGCTTATTAAATGAGTTGGATGAGCCTATTAAAAACTATTTACCTGTTTGGAAAGATGATGAAAGAGGTAAAATTACTATAAGAAATCTTCTCGAAATGAAATCTGGTCTTTATAGAAGTGAGTCATGGAATGAAGAAATGTTTCTCTCCAGCAATAACTTAGACTTTGCCCTGAATGTAGAGTTAGTGAATAAGCCTGGCGATCTTTTTGAATATAATAATGTTAATACAGCGTTACTTGGCCCTGTAATAGAACAGATCTTTAATGCTTCACCCCATGAAGTTTTGAAGAAAGAAATCTTAGAGCCCTTGGAAATAACAGATTATGGTTTGTGGAAGGATCATGCTTTAAATGATGTTACCTTTCATGGCATTGATATGGCACCAATGGATTTTATTAAATTTGGTCAACTGTATGCTCAGAATGGCGTGTGGAATGGTCAACAGATTATAAACAAGCAGTTTCTAGAAGAATCAATTCAACCAATTTCTGAAGGTCCAGGTGAGTTCTATGGTATGCACACATCAATTAGAAAAATTACAGAAACTAAAAGACTTCTAGTAAAAGAAGGTTTTAATGGACAATACCTCTTTGTTATACCTGAACATGATCTGGTTGTAGTTAAATTTACTAAGTATTTACACAATAGAGATAATGGATACGTTATAAGTTTAGGGCCTATGGATTATTTACTTTGGCTCCCATTCTCATGGTTAAAAGCAATAGGCGAGGCTTTTGCTGGTGATGGTGAAACTAGCACAGAGGATACAAGTGATGGCGGCATTAATATGCCTGCCACAATGTCAGTGAAAGATAAGTTTAATTGTCCCAATACAACAACTGATAAATGCCCACCAGTGCAAAAAATGCAAGATTTGGTATTCGGGCTTGTTGAAGCTGAGGACTAATCCCAAGTTAAAACAACTTTACCTGCTTTTCCTGAGTTTAGAAGGTCGAAGGCTGTTTCAAATTCTGAGTAATGAAACTTGTGGGTAATTACTTTTTCAATATTAAGGCCTGAATCAATTAGAGCCATGCCCTTGTACCAAGTTTCAAAAATTTCACGGCCGTAAATTGCTTTTAAGTTCAAAGCTTTAAAGATTGCTTTTGAAAGATCGAATTGAATTTTATCTGATGGAAGACCTAACAAAGAAACATTACCTCCCATAATCATTGCGCTCATCATTTGGTCTATTGCTTGTTCTGAACCAGACATTTCTAAACCAATATCAAACCCCTCCTTTATGCCCATTTCTGTCATTTTTTCTTCAAGACTTCCTGTAAGAGGATTTAAAACCTCGACATCACAAACTTTTTTTGCAAGCTCTAATCTATGATCATTTATGTCAGTTAAAAGCACTTTTCTTGCTCCAACATATTTTGCAATAGCAGCTGACATGATACCTATTGGGCCTGCTCCGGTTACTAAGACATCCTCTCCGACAAGATCATAAGATAGAGTGGCATGTACTGCATTTCCAAAAGGATCCAAAATTGATCCTATTTGATCAGAGATACTATCTGGTAGGTTCACAACATTTCTTGCTGGGACTGAAATAAACTCTGCAAAGGCACCATCTCTATCAACTCCAATGTTTACTGTTTCAGGATCTAAATGCAGTTTACCGGCTTTGGCATTCCTGCTGTTTTGTCCCGTTATATGAGATTCAGCTGATACTCGATCGCCTATTTGGAAATTTTTAACGTCTGGGCCTACTTCAAAAACTTCGCCCATAAACTCGTGGCCTACAGTCATTGGTGTCTTAATAGTGCTACTTGCCCAGTTATCCCAATTCCAAATATGGAGGTCTGTCCCACAGATTGCAGTTGTTTTAACTTTGATCAGGACATCATCGTTCCCGATTTTAGGCACATTAACATCAGAGAGAACTAACCCTATTTCATCTTTTGCTTTTACTAATGCTTTCATATAACTTTTAGCGATTTTCCAACCTCTTCAAATATCTCTATTGCTTTATCAAGCTGATTTTTTGTATGTTCGCTTGTTAATTGTAGCCTAATCCTTGCTTGTCCTTTTGGCACAACAGGGTAAAAGAAACCAACGGCATAGAGGCCTTTCTCTAGTAAAGCTGCTGACATCTTTTGAGCTATTTCTGCATCTCCAAGCATTACTGGGGTTATAGGGTGTGATTCTCCTTTGAGCGTAAAGCCTAGCTCATTCATTTTCTCACGAAAATAAAGTGTATTTTCCTTAATGCGTGCTCTTCTATCAGGCTCATTTTCAACAATTTCTAAAGCCTGGAGTGTTGCTTTGACAATTGATGGTGACAGTGCATTTGAGAATAAATACGGCCTAGATCTTTGTTTAAGCAACTGAACTACATTTTCCTTTGCACAAATAAAGCCACCAGATGCTCCTCCGAGTGCTTTGCCCAGAGTACCGGTTAAGATATCAACCTTCCCTTCGACACCAAAATGCTCCGGCGTGCCCTTTCCATTCTTACCAACAAAACCAGTCGCATGGCAATCATCCACCATAACAAGAGCATCGTACTTTTCAGCTAACTCACAAATTTGATCTAATTTAGCGTATGTACCATCCATGGAAAAAACTCCGTCTGTTGCAATCACAATGTGTCGTGCTTTATTTTCTTTAGCTTGTTGTAAACACTGCTCAAGACTGCTCATATCACTATGCTGATATCTATATCTTTCGGCTTTGCATAACCTGATCCCATCGATTATCGAAGCATGATTAAGAGAATCACTAATAATTGCATCCTCCTTACCAAATAGTGGCTCAAACAGGCCTCCATTTGCATCAAAACAAGCAACATAAAGTATTGAATCTTCATATCCTAAGAATTCGCTTAATTTCTTCTCGAGTTCTCGATGTACATTGTTTGTGCCACAAATAAATCTAACTGAAGCCATACCAAAACCATCATCTTCAAGTGACTCGGCTGCAGCTTTTTTCACAAGTTGATTGTTAGCAAGACCTAAATAATCGTTGGCACAGAAATTAAGGACATCTTTGCCATCTATTAATTTAATCGATGCTTGTTGGGGTGTGGCAATAAGACGCTCACTCTTAAAAAGATTATCTTCAACTATTTGAGAAACTTCATTATCTATAAGATTGTAAAAACTTTTACTCACAATATGATTATAATAGAATCCATTATTATCTTATGCATAAAAGAACAAAAATTATTGCGACTATCGGACCTGC